>NZ_JBBOWX010000001.1:2803125-3112500 GCF_038007285.1 Sporosarcina sp. FSL K6-3457 | reverse complement strand
GTAATTATTCGATTGAACGTCTGAACGAATTAAAGGAAATTACCTTAGCGGATAGGCAGTTATTAACCGAGGAAATGGCAACAAAATCTACTAATGCTATCCTATTAATTTGGGTCACTGTCTTAGTTGTACTAATAAGTTCAACGATTGCACTTTTATTAGTTAGCCGGATGATTACGAATCGATTTAGACTGGCAGTGGATTTTTGTAAGCAATTAGCGAATGGAAAACTTGTAGACAACCGCTTGAATACTGATGGAAAAGATGAAATTGCTGAGATTGGCTCTGCAATGAATGAGATGGCGGATCAGCTACAACAATCGATTTCACAATTGTTGACGACAACAGAAGTTGTGACAAAAATGTCGCAAGAGTTAAAGGGAAATGCGGAAGTTTCAACAGAAGTAAATAATCAAATGACGATGGCAATCGTTGAAGTGGCGACTGGTTTTGATGAACAGGTTCGTAGTTCACAAACGTCAAACCAAACAGTACTCACAATGAGCTCAAGGTTATCGGAAGCAATTATTCAAATACAAGAGACGTTGGAATTGACTGCTGATACTCGTGATCAGATCGAAAAAGGTGCGGGGTATGTAACAGATTCCATCAGTCAAATTGAGTATATTCAAACAAGTGTAGAAAAAGTGGCCATAATTATTCACTCTCTCAATCAAAGATCAACAGAAATCAGTTCGATTGTTGGATTGATTAATTCTATTTCTAATCAAACAAATTTATTAGCACTGAATGCGACAATTGAGGCAGCACGTGCTGGTGAACATGGAAAAGGCTTTGCAGTAGTAGCTGATGAAGTAAGGAAATTAGCTGAACAAACTGCGAATGCAACGAAAAATATTCAAAATCTATTAAGTGCTTCTATTGAGGAAACAAAGGAAACGGTTCACGAAATGGAAATTAGCACAAACTCGGTTGAACAAGGTGTTCAAAAAGTGAAGGAAGTAGGCAATGTCTTTGCTGAAATTTTAACTTCAATTCACACTTTAAGTAATCATAATAGCCATGTTGGTGAAACAATTGAATTAATTCATGAAAATATGGATGAGATGATTACAACTGCAGAAGATATTATTAAAGTATCTGAGCGTTCAGCGGAACGAATTGAACAAATAGCTGCAGCTACGGAGGAACAAAATGCATCGATGCAGGAGCTGCTGGCATCATCGGAAGAACTGTCATCGAGGGCGGATTCTTTGGAGAGGTCATTTGAAAAATTTGAGGTTTAATCATTTTTTCAGAAGGAGCATGACAATTTTTGTTTCACTTTCATCATTTTAAAAATAAGCTAACCTATCAATTTGATAGGTTAGCTTATTTTAATTGTGGTATACTCCCGTGCTTTATGCAAGTAAATGGTTAATCATCAGATGTGTTTCGATATATCTATTGTAATTAATCGATATATCGATTAAAATTAACGATATAATTTGAAGGAGTGGTTGCGATGAAAAGGCGGAGAGGGTTTGTCCAATTGGCAATTTTGCATTTACTGAGGGAAGAATCGATGCATGGCTATCAAATAATGAAGGAATTAGAACATCGTTCAGGTGGACTTTATGCTGCAAGTGCGGGCACGGTTTATCCGGCACTTCAAGAATTACTGGAACAAGAGCTGATTGATCTGGATCCGGTTTCAGACAAAAAGACGTATGTACTTCAAGCAAAAGGGATAGAGCGCTTAGAGGATTTCGCGAGCAAAAGAGAAGGGGATTTCTGGACTGAATGGAAAGCGAGATGGGTTTGGCGCAATTCAGACGAGGCGGTTCAGTTAAAAGCTACGATGGAACTGTGGGAAGCTGAATTGCGAAAATCGATGAAACAAGTGCGACAGAATCCAGAGAAAACAGCAAAGCTGATTGCTTTTTTGGAGGAAATAACAGCACGTTTACAGAAAGAAAACTGATAGGGGAGGGAGTGGTATGAAATCCCTAAAGAAATTAATTCGATATGTAAAGCCTTATACACGATTTGCCATTTTAGCTCCACTTTTAATGTGTATTGAAGTTGCGATGGACCTGTTGCAGCCAACGATTATGCAACAGATGATTGACGTGGGAATTGCGAACAATAATAATGCTTACGTCATTAAGCTTGGATTGTTAATGCTACTGACTGCTGTGATTGGTTTAATTGGAGGAGTTGGCTGTACGGTATATAGCACAAAAGCAGCTGTCAATTTTGCAGCGGACATACGCCGCGATGTATTCAAAAAGACAGAGCGGTTTTCTAGTAAAAATACAGATTCATTCGGAACAGGAAAATTAATTACTATTGTAACAAATGATGTGACGTCTGTTCAGCAGGCGCTTATGATGACATTGCGCATTTTTGTACGTGGACCGCTATTATTTATAGGAGCCGTTGTTATTGTTTGGTTTACGGCCCGTGAATTATTCCCGGTATTGCTGGTGGCGATTCCGATACTCATGATGCTGATTTACTTTTTTTCTGTTACTTCGGGAAAGCTATTCGTCAAAGTACAACAGGCAATGGATCAGGTGAATACCAAATTGCAGGAAACATTTGCGGGGATTCGCGTCATCAAAGCATTTAATCGACAGGATTATGAAAAAGAAATGTTCCAACAGGTGAATCATACATTAACAAAGCGCAATATGTCTGCGGAGCAAGTGATTCTTACCCTCATGCCAATCATGCTATTTGTCGTGAATGTAGGCATCGTGATTGGTATGTGGATGGGCGCCATCAAGGTTAATGAAGGCACACTGCAAGTTGGCGTCATTTTAGCTTTTATTAATTACTTAACGATTATTATGAATGGCTTAATGACGAGTAGTCATGTATTAATGCAGATTGCCCGGTCTTTTACTTCAGCTAATCGGATTGTGCAAGTTCTCGATACGAATATCGATATTTGTGAACCGGATATACCTGCTTCGCTTCCAGAAATGAAAGGGCAAGTAGAGTTTAGACACGTGAATTTTAGTTACAGTAAAAATGGAGAGCATGTGCTGAAAAATATTTCATTCCTGGCGAAAGCAGGGGAGACGATTGGAATCTTAGGTTCTACTGGCAGTGGTAAATCGACACTCGTCAAACTCATTCCACGTCTCTATGACCCGGATTCAGGGGCTATTTTCATCGATGGAGTCAATATTAAGGAATATCCTCTCGGAATATTGAGGGAAGCGATTGGTTTTGTGCCGCAAAAAGCTACGTTGTTTTCGGGAACCATTGAGGAGAATTTATATTTTGGGAAAGAGGATGCAACGATTGTAGAGATGGAGGGTGCAGCTCAGTCTGCAGCTGCAAGTGAATTTATTGAGAAATTGGATGGCAAGTTTGCACATGAGCTTACACAGGGAGCAACGAACTTATCTGGTGGGCAAAAACAACGTCTATCAATGACTCGGGCTTTTATCCGTGAACCGAAGATTTTAATATTAGATGATTCCACTTCAGCCATTGACGCATTATCGGAGGCTGCTGTTCAGCAAGCATTACAGCGAGATCACTTGGCTACGACGGTGTTCATCATATCCTCGAAGATCTCCTCAATCATCGATGCTGATCAAATTCTAGTCATCGATGACGGTATGCTTGAAGCAAGTGGTACACATGAAGAATTACTTGCGAAAAGTAGCGTGTATCGTGGAATTTACGCGACACAAAGCGGGAAGGAGGCGCATGTGTGATGAATAAAGCTTCTACGCAACCTACTGCAAATACGATGGAGCGTGCTCGTGGCCCAAGAGGATTTGGCGGACCCATTGTCAAAGCGAAGGATAGAAAAGGAACGATGAAGCGAATTTGGCGCTATATGGAGAAGCAAAAAATTGCGATGATTGCCTCTATTATTTTTGTTGTCATTTCTACGCTTTTGAATGTACTTGTACCCTATTTGATGGGGGTAATCATTGACCACTATATCATTCCAAAGGATATGGCTGGGACTCTTCGATTGTTAGTATGGCTAGCAGTTATCTATACGACAGCAGCTATTTTCACTTGGCTGCAAACATTTTTGATGGTGCGGGTATCGTTAAAAACCATTCGACACATACGTCAGGACTTATTTGATAAGTTTCAGACCTTGTCTTTACGATTTTTTGATAAACGAACACATGGTGATTTGATGAGTCGGGTGACGAATGATATTGAGAGTTTGAATAATGCACTTAGCCAAAGTGTTATTCAAATCATCTCTTCTATTTTAATGGTCACAGGCGTTGCAATCTCCATGTTTTTGCTCAATTGGGTGCTTGCCATTGTAGCACTGATTATTCTTCCGTTAATGATTTTTACGACGAAAAAAATCATTACGTATAGCAGCAGTAATTTCATCAAAAGACAACGTGATTTGGGAGAATTGAACGGCTTTATAGAAGAAGCCATTTCCGGCAATGAAGTCATTACGATTTTTGGTCAAGAGGAAAAGACTTTTATGAAATTTTCCATGGTGAATGAAAGACTTCGACATTCTGCAATGGCTGCGGACACAGTATCAGGATTTCTTGGGCCTATCAATAACTTCATCAATAATTTAGGATTGGCCTTAATTATTGGAATTGGTGCACTGATGACAGTTCAAGATTTGGCTACTGTTGGGGTAATCGCTGCTTTTGTTACGTATTCCCGTCAGTTTTTCCGCCCGATTAACCAATTATCGAGTCTATTAAATACGTTCCAATCGGCAATCGCTGGAGCTGAACGAGTATTTGAAATTATGGATGAGACAGTGGATCTACAAGATAAGGAAAATGCGGTGACGATTGATTCCTTTAAAGGGGATGTTGAGTTTTCGAATGTGAACTTTTCTTACGAGGATGGCAAGCCAATCCTGAACAATATTAGTTTCCAAGTAAAGGCTGGTGAAAAAATTGCTTTGGTAGGTCCAACAGGTTCTGGAAAAACGACGATTATCAATTTATTAATGCGGTTTTATGATATCAATTCTGGGGACATTAAAATCGATGGTCGAACGATTAAGGATTATAAAATCGATAATCTGCGTGAGAAGATGGGGATTGTCCTGCAAGATACTTTTCTCTTTTCGGGGCCAATTATGGAAAATATCCGTTACGGTCATCTAGAGGCGACGGATGAAGAAGTTATTGCTGCCGCTAAATTGGCTTCCGCTCATGGATTTATCAAGCATTTGCCCGAACAGTATCAAACATCCATCACTTCTGGTGGATCTAGTTTAAGTCAAGGGCAGCGCCAATTGCTAGCCATTGCCCGAGCGATTTTAGCTGATTCCGATATATTGATTCTAGATGAGGCTACTTCAAATATTGACACGAGGACTGAAATTGAAATCCAACAAGGGCTCAACCAATTATCGAAAGGGCGGACAAGTTTTGTCATTGCACACCGTCTAAAAACAATTGAAAACGCCGATCGAATTTTAGTGATTCAACACGGGAATCTAATTGAATCTGGTACGCACGAAGAGCTGCTCCAAAAGAAAGGCTTTTATTGCGAGCTATATGAGAGTCAGTTTACCAGTTAGTGCGACATGAAAATCGGAGTTTCATTCGACTTATAGAGCAGAGGGAAACTTTCTATGTAAATCGCGGCACTGCTGGGCAAATCCCCAGTCGGATGATGCGTCGTATTGTTTTCCACCTTCCGTCGAAAGTGACCCCTGTGCGCGGGACAGAGAAGTGCCGCCCCTCTGTGATTAGTAGTATATCCATTTTTGCTAGATAATATACCATGAAATAGAAAAGGATCGAGCATGAAATAGCTCGATCCTTTTACTTGTCATTATTTACGAATTTTTTTAATTTCATCTGCTACAAACTGTACGCTTGTGCCGACGATAACTTGAATACTTTGTGGTCCGACAATGTTAATGCCGGGGACACCTGTACTTTTAATTTTACTTTGATCGACTTTATCCATATCTTTTACTTCGATACGTAAGCGTGTTACACAATTATCGACAGAAGTAACGTTAGCGTCTCCGCCTAGACCTTCATAAATTGTTGCAGCCATTCCGGAGAATTTATTAGCTCCAGCTGAAACAGTTGTTTCTACAACATCCTCATCGTCTTCACGACCTGGTGTTTTCAGGTTGAATTTGACGATTAGGAAACGAAAAATCAGATAGTAAATAACGAAAAATACTATACCTTGAACGAGCAACATAAGCGGTTGGTTGGCGAGTGGCATTCTTAAACTTAAGAAAAAGTCGACAAAACCAGCGCTAAAAGTAAATCCTGCTGTCCAATGGAATGTTGCAGCGATGAATAGGGATAGACCTGTCAAAGCAGCATGCACAACATAAAGTGCAGGTGCTAGGAACATAAATGCGAATTCAAGTGGCTCAGTAACACCTGTAAAGAATGCAGCGAAACCAGCAGCCATCATTAAGGAAGCAGCTTCTTTTTTGCGCTTTGTTTTAGCTGTATGATACATCGCAAGAGCAGCCCCAGGTAATCCAAACATCATAACAGGGAAGAAACCTGCCTGGTACATACCTGTAACACCTTTTGTACCTGTACCAGCCCAGAAATGCTTAATATCATCAATACCAGCAACGTCAAACCAGAAGACAGAGTTTAAGGCATGGTGTAAACCAGTAGGAATTAATAGACGGTTGAAGAAACCGTAAAGTCCAGCACCAACAGCACCAAGACTACTAATCCCTTCACCAAAGTTAACTAATGCAGTATAGATAATAGGCCAGATAAAGAATAGTGCTGCAGAAGCAACTAGCATAGAAGCAGCTGTCATAATCGGAACTAAGCGCTTACCACTAAAGAATGCGAATGCAGTTGGTAGTTGAACTTGACTAAAGCGATTGTACATCGCTGCGGCAATTAGCCCAGAAAGAATACCGATAAACTGATTTTTAATTTTCCCGAAAGCAGGGTTTACGTCAGCAACATCAACGCTTAGCAGCATAGATACTGTTTCTGTAGATAGCAGTGTTGTCACAACTAGGAAACCGACCAAACCACTTAATGCAGCCGAGCCATCCTTATCCTTAGACATCCCAAGCGCAACCCCGACAGCAAATAGGATAGCCATATTATCAATAATCGAGCCACCTGCTTTAATTAAGAAAGCTGCCGCTACGTTAACACTATCTGGGTCAATCCAGTGCCCAATACCCATCAAAATGGCCGCAGCGGGAAGTACAGCTACCGGAAGCATTAAAGAGCTTCCAAGTCTTTGGAAAAATTTCATCATGATAAATCCACCCCTATTCATAATTTTTTAATAAAAGTTCAAAGTAATAATGTATGATAACGAGTCATGTTGTTTACGGCTTACGTAACCGTTCAATATGCAGGGCAATATAGCCTAACTCTTGTTCAGGTAATTCCACTTCATGTTGTGCGACTAATTCCTTTGCAACCTCGACTGCACAAATGTAGGACAGAGGAAACTTCTTTTTAATCATTACTAGCATTTCCTCATCCATTGTGTGCACGCCATAATTATTCATTCTTGTTAAGGTAAAACGGAGATGCGTGATGAGACGATGGTAGGAAATATCATCCTCTTCAATCGTAATTGTTAAATGTTTCTTGATTGATTGAACCATGTCTCGGATAATCGTTGTCTGTCGAACGGTGTCGTGTAAATCACCTCCTTGTGGCTTCATCGTATGGATGTGTAGCGCTATAAAAGCCGCTTCGTCTTCAGGCATTTCAACCTGACATCTTTCTTTTATATGTTGGATTGCCCAAAGACCAATTTCAAATTCTCTCCTATAGAGGATTTTGATTTCATGCAACAGCTTATTATTTAAATGAATGCCATCTCTGACTCTTTCAATGGCAAATGATAGATGGTCCGTTAAGACAATGTGAATATGTTCGTTTAACTTGGTACCCATATGTTTTTCTGCATATGTGATGACTTCCTCAGAGATGGTAAAATGCTCTTCTGGAATTCGACTTAACAACTGCTGAAGCTTGTCGTTCTCTCTCATGACAAATATCTTTTCGATTTTATCGGTATTGATGATATCGTTACGCTTCTTGTTGAAAGCGATACCAGCACCAATCGCAATTTTCTCGCGCTCGTCATCCAAGACGACAACGGCATTATTGTTTAGGATCTTTTTTATTTTCACTGGAATCCACCTCCTTCATTAGTGAATATTTGCTATATTCAACTAGAGGTCTAGTCCTCTAATGACAAATATAAGCCTGCCAACTAGGTATCCAACTTAGTACATTTTAAAACGTGCTAAGTTGGAAGCCCTAATCTTCAGTATAAGTATATTATTTGTTAGAAACCGTCATGACTAACGTTTTTTCTGCCAATCCATTTTTTGTATGCAAACATTGCACAACCTTATCACTACTATTCGTAACAATAATTGGTGTAACGATGCTTGTCGCATGTTCGCGGATATACTCCAAATCGGCTTCAATGAGCGGCTGACCAAGGGAGATTTTATCACCCGTTTCTACCAACACTGTAAAGCCTTTACCTTGTAAAGATACCGTTTCTAATCCGATATGGATTAAAATTTCTGTGCCATTATTTGTACGAAGACCGATAGCGTGTTTCGTATCGGAGATTAAAACGACTGTGCCTTCAACAGGTGCGCGGAAAGTTCCGTCAGTAGGGATGACTGCGACGCCCTCACCCATCATTTTTTGACTAAAGACTGGATCTGGTACTTGATCAAGTGGAATGATTTCTCCATTAACAGGTGCGTAGATTTCTACTTTACGTTTCTTAAATAGGCCTGATAGCATGTTTATTACTCCTTTATAATTGTCAGTGTGAAGATTCAAAGGATCCTATATTCATTCTATTTTACGAATGAAAAGCGCAGGACATAAAAAGGCATGGGGCAACTGGAGAAGGTAAAAAAACCTTCCACTGTTTACCACCATGCCTGTTCGTATCAGTAACATGTGATCCGCTATTGAACTTCTAATTTGATGATAGCACCTAGGCTTTTAAAATGCAATAGGTAAAATAGTGTTTTTAGAATAGTTATTTTTCAGTGCTTGATATTTAATGACTCTCTCTACAATCGGCGTTTTAGAAGTGGTGTATGTGGGCAAGCTTGTATCGTCAAATTGAAGGAGGTACAAGAGCGATGTCAATTAGTAAAGAGCTTCAGACACTCAAAGAGTTTCGGTGTACGGATCGTCGTGTGTTAAGTGCCTATGTGAACACTAATCCAGCTGATCCTGACCAGCTAAAGGGTGCATGGAGAATCCATTTGAAAAGTGGTTTGAAGCGAATTGAAGAGTATATAATAGCTTCCAACGACGAAAGTGAACTGAAAGCTTTTAAGGTAGTGAGGGAGAAAGTAGTGAAGGAAATTGAGGATCATCAGAATGAGTTACACAAAGGAGTCGTGATTTTTGCCTCGGAACATCCGAGTTTGTGGTCAGTTCATTATGTACAAGTGCATGTGCGAACGAGCTTCCATTGGGAGGATCATCCGGTACTAGAGGAGATGGAATATATGTATAAGGCTTATCCAGAGGCGGGAATTGTTTTACCGAGTTTTGGAGAAGTACGTATACTCGATACGGCAATGGGCTTCCTGAATGACGAGCTTATTTACGATTTCGAACCGAATCTTCAGGGATGGGGGGATCGAAAGAAAGTGACTGATGATGATCATCCGGCAATTGGTAGCAGTAAAGTAGATGCTTTGGAGCCTCGATTGAAAGAAAATTTAGGGCGCTTCTATAAAGGAATGGGCGAGATTGTAGAGAAATTGAAGAAAGAACGTGGCTGGAAGGAGATTCATGTAGCTGGTGAAGCAGAGCTAGCCAATGCATTTGCTGAAACTTTACGAGAAAAGCCAGCGAGTTGTATTCACAAAAATTTAAATAATAGTAAGCCTTACGAGGTGCTCCATCAAATTTTTGAAAAATAGCCGTGTTCTAAAAGAACTAACTTACTCATTTTATATGAGAGGGTTAGTTTTTTCTTTTTAGGCGGACGTAGTGAAAGTGTCTTGATGAATTCATTCAATGAGGTAGAACACCCCGCCCGCTAGCCGAATAACATAGCTATGGGTAGAGAAATGGGCTATGGTTTTATCTATTTAGAAGAAGGGATGTGTGAGTGATGCAAATTTTTTATACAGTTCGCCAGGGCGATACGTTGAATCATATTGCTGGACGATGGGAGCTCCCGGTAAAAACACTGATTGCAGCGAATAATTTGACTCCTCCGTATGCACTTTCTATAGGTCAACAATTATCAATACCGCCTGGCGTCGATTTGTATCGTGTCCAGTCAGGCGATTCTGTGTATCGGATTTCCCAACATTATGGTGTGCCAGTTGCCGTAATTGCCGAAGTAAATCAGCTAATGCCGCCCTATATTCTCCATGTCGGTCAATTGTTGAAAATTCCGCCCGGTGTACCTTATTATATTGTGCAATCGGGGGATACATTGAATGATATTGCTCGTCGCTACAATGTGACACGGGCAGGTCGAAGTGATCCCGAGTTGATTCGGAAGGTGAATGAATTGCCCTCATCAACGATTCAAGTGGGGATGAAGTTGAGTATTCCTTATGCTTTTGCAGGTGATTATGGTTTTATAGCTTATACATCCAATCGTGGTGGCCAATTTGATATTTGGATATTGAATTTGCGAACTGGTGAGCAAAAGCAGCTGACAAATGGTATAGGAGATGCTTTATCACAACCGATTTGGTCTCCGGATAGCACTAGAATCGCATTTGTAGGGGAAAATAGGGTGCTCTATGTCATTTACACCACGACTGGACTCATCGCGGGGGTCGATCAGTTGGATGAAGGCGGAGATTTTAGCCTGGATTGGTCTCCGGATAGCTCGAGTGTGGCGTATACAGCCCGTGGCAATATTATGTTGTATAATGCTACATTACATGCGGCGAAAACGATTGTACAGCCTCGTGCAACTGACGTGAACTGGTTTCCAACGGGTACGGAATTGCTATTTCAAGCGCCCGATGATGCCGGCACAAGTCAGCTATTTAGGATTGCAATAGACGGTACAAATAGGCGGAAAATTACTCGAAATACCGAAGGGCCTCTCCACGATGTTCGTCTATCACCCGATGGAACATTTGCTTTGTATACAACGCCAGGTGCCAGTATTTCAATGATTAACACAGTAGAGCTTGCAACAGGACGTGTGTTTGCTATAAAGGGAGGTCCACTGGCCAAAAATTATGACCCGACTTGGTCGCCAGATTCATTACGGATTGCTTATAGTGCAACGGCTTTTGATGATAGGGGTTATTTCTCGCAACTGAGAACGGTCGAACGACAGGGAGAGAATGATCAAATTTGGGCAATTTCAACTTGCTTTTCTACACCTGTGACCTGGTCTTCGGACGGCGCAATCATCTCGTATCTATCTGGATGTCAGGAGCAGCAAGCTGCCGATGAAATGTGGGTTATCGATCTACGTCACCCTGCTCCTGTTCAGCTTTTGGAGGGTGAGACGATAATTGCGTTACAATGGTCGCCGAAACCCATTATGGATTTAGTGCAACAGGAGTTTACCAGTGAGGTTTTTGGTGTCAATTTTCAATACCCGGCGACATGGCAACGGGTCAATGATGTGCGGTATGAAGGTGATGATGGATATTTTCAAATATCAGCCCTTTTTGGCTCGGAAAATATGGACGAAGTCTGTCATGCGGAAGCTTTCCAACAATCGATGCCTTACGGTTCGGCCCCTCGTATGATACATTCGCAAAATTCATATGAGCAGACATGCATGATCTTGCCATCCGCTGATCAACCGGCTAATCGACAAGGTCTGGCAGTCTATATTGCGGCCTACCCAAGTCCAATGACAATTGATGGGGTGAATTATAATTACTTTATCCTTTGGGCAGATAAGGAGCATATTGAGGATATAGCGGCAACAGTCTTATTTTTACCATAAGGAAAAAGCGTGCTCCTTTACGAAGGACCACGCTTTTTTCATTCCCCAATTAAGGGGTGCACTCGGAAAATTTGATTGTTTTTTCAATTACACAAACTGTTCTGTTCGACGATCATTTCGTACTCGTCAGTGCAGTTTGATAGGGCTGATCTGCGAAGCCACATGGGCTGGGTCGTCACAATTTGTGAGGCGTGATCGTTTCCTGATGCAGTCAGTATTCAAGTTGCACTTTCACAAAAAACTTACTTTTTACTGCTAGGTATAACACTTGTTGCTTAACTGAAGTAATAGTTAACAACTTACTGTCCAACCAAATTATTCGGCTTACCACTTCGTAGTTACTAACTCGGTAATTAACTCAAGTTCATAGTTAATAACTAGGTGAAAGGAATCCATAACGATACGATTCCTGACGAGTGTACCTTTGCTAGCAAAACAAATTTTCCGCCAAGGCTGTGCAGTTCATCCGAAAAGTTGGTTTGTAGGTAGCTCGTCTACAAGTCTACATCTTCGGTTGTTTCACCTTGTAATCTTTATATACCCGAATGGAAAAAAGGTAAACCACTAATTTAAAAAAATATTGTTATAAGCTGTTCGCAATTATTCCTCAATCATCTCTTCATTGCTTGCACCAGGGGGAACGATAGGGTAGACATTGGCTTCTTCAGTTACTTCGAATTCCATAATAACCGGGCCATCGATGGACAGTGCCATTTCAATAATTGCTTGTGCTTCGTTTGGTGTACGAGCGGACAAGCCATGTGCACCGAATGTTTTAGCAAGGGCGGCAAAATCAGGCGAACTGATCTGCACTGCTGAATATCTATTATTGAGAAATAGCTGTTGCCACTGTCTGACCATGCCAAGATAGCCGTTTTTCAGGATAGCTACTTTGACATTTAAGCCAAGGTCAACTGCTGTCATGATTTCTTGTACATTCATTTGGAAGCTACCGTCTCCACTAATACATATGACTTGCCTGTCTGGGAAGGCCGCAGCAGCGCCGATTGCAGCAGGGAAGCCATAGCCCATCGTCCCGAGTCCACCCGATGTTAAAAATGAGCGTGGCATCCCAAATTGATAATGATGCGCCGTCCAAATTTGGTGCTGGCCAACGTCAGTCGAAATAATGGTATCGCTATTCGTTACGTTATCAATACAGCGAATGACTTCTTGGGGAGTCAATTGCCCATCATTTGAAGGCTTGAATGCCGGCGCATGTTTGGCCCATATGCTAATTTTTTCATGCCAAGCACTATGATTCAACTCAGGTATCCGGTCCAGTATCCCAAGTAGTGCTTGTTCGACAGAACCTTGAAGAGCAATATCAATGCCGATATTTTTATTTAACTCGGCATTGTCGATATCGATTTGTATTTTAAAAGAGTTCGGGGAGAATGCTTTGCGATTTCCCGAGACCCTATCACTGAAGCGTACACCAAGACAAATCACGACATCCGCTGCTTGTATCGCACGGTTCGCCGCAACGGTTCCGTGCATGCCGAGCATTCCAAGATGGAGGGGATGTGCAGATGGAAAAGCACCGATTCCCATTAAAGTGGCCACGACGGGAAAGTTGCAACGGCTAATGAGTTCTTGGAGTAAGACAGGGCTTTCCCCTGCGATACAACCTCCACCTACTAGCAGAACTGGCTGTTTTGCTGTAGCCAATCGCTTTGTTATTTCATCGAGTTTAGATTCATTTATTGGTGAATCTGGATGATAACCTTCTATATAAATTGGTTGTTGAACGGTGCTGTCATAAGGTGATTCTAGTAATGCTGTCATAATATCTTTCGGCAAATCAATCAGTACGGGACCTGGTCGTCCTGTTGTTGCGATATGAAAGGCTTCCCTTACGATACGAGGCAGCTCGGCTAGATCCGTCACAATATAATTTTGTTTTGTGACAGACATCGTCATGCCGAAAATATCGACTTCTTGAAAGCTATCCAAACCAAGTAGATGTGTTGGAACTTGACCTGTCAGAACGATGAGTGGAACGGAATCCATATAGGCAGTTGCAATCCCTGTAATGGTATTCGTTGCACCTGGTCCACTTGTTACCAAGGTTACACCTGGCTTGCCTGTCGCCCGAGCATAGCCATCTGCAGCATGGGCCGCCGCTTGTTCGTGTCGCACAAGTACATGCCGGATGTTATCACAATCAAATAATGCATCATAGATTGGTAGGACAGCACCTCCTGGGTAGCCAAAAATCGTGTCGACCTTTTGCTCAAGTAATAGTTGAATTAACAGTTCAGCTCCATACATAACAATCACTCCATCTGCTTTTTTAGATGATTAGAACTTTATCAGAACATTCCGAACTAGTTTGTGATTTAAATCACATTCTTTGATTTGCATAAAAAAATGAAAATCGTCCATTCTATATATGAAAATAAAATAGAGGAGGTTATCTGTTGAAAAAAATTTCAATCATTGCTGCAGCCTTGTTCCTTATTGTGTCGTTAATGGGTTGTGGTATGAATAAAACAAAAGATAATGCTGCAGGCGACAAAGTGGAAGATAAGGTGACGGACCAAACAGAATCGGATATGACTACAAACGATGACGTTGTCAATAAGGAAGGAAATCGACTAGAGGTGGCGGATGAAGCTGCAGATCATATTGTGAAAATGGAAGAAGTAGAAAGTGCAAACGTCATTGTTACAGACCATAACGCTTATGTCGCAGTTGTCTTACATGAAGGGGTAGAAGGGACAAAACAAATCGAGGACAAAATTGCTGAGGAAGTTAGAGCTGCTAACAAGGATTTTAACAATGTCTACGTGTCGATGAATCCAGATTTTGTTCAACAAACAACCGATTATGGAAATAAAATAAGAGCAGGGGAACCAGTAGAGGGGTTTTTCGAGGAGTTTTCGGATATGGTAAGAAGAGTTTTTCCAGATGCGCATTAAAAGTGCAACCTAAACATTGGAATTGCAAGGAGGTATTTGTGAGAAGTCAACATTTTTCACTCCTTATTCCCGAATAAATGAGCTAATTACGACAAATTTGTGACAAATCAATTCCCTTCCAATAATCGACAACTTTTGCAACTTAGTTGTTGTACGATAAGCAAGTTGCTTCTGAACAAAAAGGACTCACAACTAGATTGAAGTCGAATAAAGTATATGGAGGAAGAGTTGTGAAAATCGATTTGAAGAAAAAAGTATTGTCAATGCGAATACATCATAAAAGAAAAATGATGTATGTGATGGCCGAACAATTTGGCTTTACCCATCCGGAAGTTGTTGCACACAGCCAAGACTTAGATGTTTTACTAAATAGATATCAAAAAATTGTATCGTAAGCAGAAAGATGACTAACCAAAGCGACTAGCCTCACTATGAAAGAGGCTAGTCGTTTTTTATTGCACATCTATAATTATACGTTAGAATGGATAGTTATAGATGTGTGATAAAATAGAAAATGTAAGCGCTTTAATTTTCTAAACATTTTAAATAGTGGTTGACTAGTATAGGTGAACAGTGTACTATTACGGATAATTATTGCTGCAAAATAACTAGAGATAAAGCGAGCAATAAAGAAAAAAGGGGGAAAATGGCATGAAGAGTAGTTGGTTAAAAAGTGCAGTGGCACTATTGAGTGTCGTATTCATCCTTGCTGCATGTGGCGGTGGCGGAACAGATAAAGCAGCCGATGCACCAAATGATGATAATAAAGGGACAGCAACTGAAAAATATAAAGTCGGCGTGACACAAATTGTTGAACATCCTTCTTTAAATGCAGCATATGACGGTTTTAAAAAGGCATTGGAAGATGCCGGTTTAGATGTGGAATATGATGTGCAAAATGCACAAAATGACAATAGTGTCAATAATACGATTGCCAATAACCTTGTTGGTTCTGGTGTCGACCTAATTTTCGCAAATTCTACGCCAAGTGCGCAAGCAGTTTTGGCTGTGACACAAGAAATACCAATTGTTTTTACATCGGTTACGGATGCAGTAAGTGCTGAATTAGTTGCATCAATGGAAAGCCCAGGAGGCAATGTAACAGGTACGATTGATAATCATCCTGAAGCGATTCCAGCAACAATGAAGTTCATCAAAGAAGAGTTAGGTGCAAAAAATGTTGGGATGGTCTTCAATTCAGGAGAACAAAACTCACGTTCTCAGGTAGATGCAGTGAAAGCGATTCTAGAAGAGATGGATATGAATGTTGTGGAAGCATCTGTTGCAACGTCCGCGGATGTGAAGCAAGCTACTGAATCACTGATTGGTAAAGTGGATGCATTCTACATCATTACGGATAATACAGTCGTATCAGCACTTGAATCGGTTGTAGATGTCGCAAATGCCAATAAGATTCCACTGTTAGTCGGTGAATTCGACTCTGTAAAACGTGGCGGTTTAGGTGCATATGGATTTGAATATTACGATATCGGTTATGAAGCAGGTCAAATGGCTGTTAAAATCTTAACAGGTGAAAGCAAGCCAGCTGATCTACCTGTTCAAATACCACAAAATTTGAGATTTGTGATGAATCAAGCAACAGCTGATGTACTGGGTCTTGATATTAAAGATGAATGGAACGCAGAATTTACTGAATAAATAGGAGATGATTTTGTATGTTTGCAGCTGTTTTTGGCTCAGTTGAACTAGGAATCATCTATGCAATAATGGCACTCGGAGTGTATATTACATTCCGAGTGTTGGATTTTCCGGACTTAACGGTGGATGGAAGTTTTGTAACAGGAGCGGCAGTTGCGGCCACAATGATTTTCTTTGGCTATCACCCGCTACTTGCCACAGCAGTTGCAATTGTGATTGGTTTTGTTGCAGGTTGTATAACGGGTCTTTTACATACAAAAGGTAAAATTAATCCACTGTTAGCTGGAATATTGATGATGATTGCCTTGTACTCAATTAACTTAAGAATTATGGGTTTGACATCGGAAAGTTCGGTTGGACGTCCTAATATTCCTTTATTAAATGCGGAAACGCTATTTAGTAAGTTTAATGCATTTTGGAGTACGCTTGGTATTGACGATGCAATTAATCAGTTTTTTAGCATGTTGGGCGTTCAATACTTGCCTTCTACGTGGGGAACATTTTTTTTAATGCTAGTTGTAACTTTACTCATTAAATTTGTGGTCGATTGGTTTTTACAAACGGAAATTGGTCTTGCTATACGCGCAACGGGTAACAACAAAAAAATGATTCGAAGTTTTTCAGCGAATACAGATACACTTGTCATCCTTGGACTAGGTCTATCTAATGGTCTGGTGGCTTTTTCCGGCGCTTTAATTGCCCAGTACTCGAAGTTTTCGGATATTGGTATGGGGATTGGGATGATTATTATCGGATTAGCTTCCGTTATTATTGGGGAAGCCATTTTTGGTACAAAAACAATTATGCGCACAACGATAGCAGTTGTTGCGGGTGCAATTATTTATAGAATTGTATTAGGTCTTGCACTTCGATTTGATTTTCTCGATACGGGAGATATGAAATTGATTACTGCGGTAATTGTCGTTCTTGCCTTGATCGTACCGCAATTCATTGAAAAGAAACGTGAGAAAAACAGAAAAGCAAGGCGACATGCCGCGCGAATAGCGAGTTAATATCCTAAGCTGCAGAAGGAGGGCGATTTAATTGTTGAAACTCCAACAAATCAATAAAGTATTCAATGAGGCAACGCCTGATGAAAAAATTGCACTCGATCAAATCAATTTACATTTGAAACCTGGCGATTTTGTGACTGTCATTGGCAGTAACGGTGCAGGCAAATCGACGATGATGAATATGATTTCAGGAGCGCTGACACCGGATTTTGGTACTATTGAAATCGACGGAGAAGACGTTGTGAAACTGCCAGAATATAAGCGATCTATCAAGATTGGACGGGTCTTTCAGGATCCGATGGCGGGGACTGCTCCGGCGATGACCATTGAAGAAAACTTGGCAATGGCCTATTCTCGCAATAAAAAGCGTGGATTACGCAAAGGTGTCGATAAGAAGCGTCGAGAGTATTTCCGCACATCTCTTGAAACGTTGCACTTGAATTTAGAAAATCGAATGAATGCGAAAGTCGGTATGCTGTCAGGTGGAGAACGTCAAGCACTTTCTTTGCTCATGGCAACATTTACGCAACCGTCTATTTTACTGCTTGATGAACATACAGCTGCCCTTGATCCATCAAGAGCGGCATTGATTACGGATTTAACAAAGCAACTCGTTGACAAGGATCAATTGACGACGCTAATGGTTACGCATAATATGCAGCAGGCCATGGATTTGGGTAACCGGCTCATTATGATGGATAAGGGCCAAATCATTTTAGAAGTCGAGGCTGAAGAAAAGAAGAAGCTGACGATTGAAAAGCTAATGGCTGAATTCCAACGTATTCGCGGTGAGAAACTAAATAGTGACGCGGCTCTATTATCCGTATGATAGGAAAAGGCATGACTTGTTGTGTAGTTGACAATGGGTTATGTCTTTTTTGTTGGAGAGGATAGTTAGGAAAATCGAGTTTGTAGAAAAGGTAGTTCAGTTTGCCGAATTCATCATCTGGTTCTATGAATGCAATGCTTACTTGGGAACTGATATAATAAGGAAAGATTTTATAGAAAAAAGGTGTTTATGATGAGTAAATATATTATTATCGGTGCTGGCATTTTAGGTGCGTCGACGGCATATCATTTGGCAAAAGCGGGTGCGGATGTAACCGTTGTTGACCGCAAAGACGCAGGGCAGGCAACGGATGCGGCGGCTGGAATTATTTGTCCATGGTTGTCCCAACGGAGAAATAAAGCGTGGTATGCCCTTGCCAAGGGTGGTGCAGCGTATTATAAATCACTTATTAGGCAGCTTGAAGAGGATGGGGAAACTGACACAGGATATCGATCGGTTGGTGCTGTTAGCTTGCAGACGGATACAGTTAAACTCGATAAAATGGTTGAACGTGCGATGGCGAGACGAGAGGATGCACCTGAAATCGGTGATATTCGTCAATTGAATGCGGTGGATACATCATCTTTATTCCCTCCGCTATTACCAGATTATGCGTCTGTCCACGTAAGTGGCGCGGCGCGTGTGAATGGACGTGCCTTGCGTGATGCGCTTAATCGAGCAGCTAAAAAACATGGAGCAAAATTTATTAATGGCTCCGGCACGCTTATAGCCACAAATAATCGTGTGATGGGTGTTCAAGTAGGCAATCAGTCGTTTAGTGCAGATTCAGTCTTAGTAACAGCGGGTGCGTGGGCAGCTGAATTACTAGCGCCACTCGGAATTCAGCTACAAGTGAATGGCCAAAAGGCACAAATTGTCCATCTGCAACTGGATTATACGCAAACTGATGAATGGCCAGTTGTTATGCCGCCGACGGATCAATATATTCTGGCGTTTGACGAGGGGGAAGTTGTTATTGGAGCCACACATGAAGATGATGTTCAATTTGATCAGCGCGTAACGGCAGGTGGCTTGCGTGAAGTGTTGGATAAAGCACTGGCAGTAGCACCTGGCTTAGCCGATGCTACTTTTACTGAAGCGCGTGTTGGCTATCGTCCATTTACACCTGGATTTCTACCGATTATTGGGGAAGTACCAGGAGTGCAAGGTTTGCTACTTGCGAATGGGCTGGGGGCTTCTGGTTTAACGGTTGGACCATTCCTAGGACAGCAGCTGGCACAACTTGCGTTAGGCGAACGGGTTGATATTGATCTGGAATTGTATGATGTTGCGGGAGCTATTACGACTAGTTAACGAATTGGTGAGTCCTTCTCGATGAAATTAGTTTTATTGAGTGAACAAACGGAAATGCTTATACAATCACGTTTATGTAAGCAATGAGATAATTATTTGTATTTTCAGAACAATAGTTCATTTTTATAAAGAGTATCCTTTCCATTTTCGGTACATAAGCTATGTGGAAGTTGAAGAATGGGGGATATGAATGATGGACTTAGTGAACTTATATGCGATTATGGATGACTATCGTAGGCAGACGCAGCAACGCAGAATGACAAGTGGAGAAAAGCGGACACTGTCACTGAAGAAAGAAGAACAACGACTGAACGGACAAAAGTCCTGACAGTCGTTTTTTAATAGCTTAGGAAATAATAAAATTCTCGTACTGTGGATAAGTCGGAATAGGGTTATTTCTCGTCTAGGCTCCAACGCCTAGCCCCTCGAGTCGCTTCGGTCTTGCTAGTAAAGTAAAGGGCGCCTTTACTTTCAAGCCCTCCAGCGCTTGTCGGGGCTGAACAGGCGCTTGCGCTTTTGTTCATTCAATATTGCTTAATGTGAAGAACAGATAGCGAGGATTTTTTGTTTGGTAGTCTGTAAATGGGGAATTAAAAGAAAGCCGGGGTTCGTATCGTGAAAATTATTTTATTGAAAATAGAGATATTGTCAGAAAGTTGGTGAATAAAATACAGCTGAAAAAGCTGGTGCAATTGACAACAGGCATATAACTAAAGTGATTTACACATACTATTTAAATGATATTTAACAGTCTAAATTAAAATTAATAATTTTTCTTCTTGCATAAAACTAAACAATTGTTTATAATGTAAACAAGAGTTCAGATTGATTCAGCAGAAATCCCCTGCTGAATCAATCTGAGCCTCCGGCGGATGTCACAAATTTTGAAAGGAAGGCAGTCTAAGTTTGCGACTTCCTGTCGCAACAAGGAAGGATGTAATTCAATCCTTCCCCACTGCATACCCGCATCCTGCGGGTACAATTCAAAATTTGGACGCAATTACGCCGAGGCGTAATTGAGAAAGGGGTGGTGGTATTGAATGACAAGGAAGCGGCGATTGTTATGCTTCTGCGAAAAAATCCATTTTTGACCCAGCAGGACATGGCGGATCAGTTGGAGATGTCACGGCCTGCCCTAGCCAATCTTATATCTGGATTGACGAAACGTGGCGTTATCACAGGGCGTGCTTATATTTTAGCTGAAGATAATGAAGTAGTTTGTATCGGCGGAGCGAACGTCGATCGGAAGTTTCATTTGAAGGACGCTACACAATTAGGTACGTCGAATCCTACTGCGATGTCTGTAGCAGTAGGAGGAGTTGCGCGTAATATTGCAGATAATCTTGGGCGCCTCAATCATTCTGTTCGATTATTGACGGTTGCAGGTAATGATGCGGATTGGCAATTGATTGAACAAGAATCTGGAGACTATATGGATGTAAAGGCGGTTGGGTTACTGCCAGGCCATTCTACAGGATCTTATTCCGCGGTACTTAGTACAGATGGCGAATTGGTTGTTGCGATGGCGAATATGGATGTCTATGAAGCGTTGTCGGTGGATTATATCGAAAGTAATGATCGATTGATTGCTAATGCAGCATTAGCAGTAATGGATTTGAATTGTCCGAAAGAAACGGTTGAATTTGTGAAAAGTCGTGCAATCTTACATGGTACAGGCTTAGTGATTGTACCTGTATCCTCGCCGAAAATGACGCGGATGCCGGATAACTTGGAAGGTGTTACTTGGTTTATCTGTAATCAGGATGAAGCTGAAACCTACACAGGGCAGTCCATTCAGAATGATACAGATTGGGAAAGTGCTGTGCAAAAATTGTTCGAAGCAGGTGCTGAGAACGTTGTCGTAACAGCTGGTTCGAAGGGTGTTATGGCAGGAAAACGTGGCGGGGAAGTCAAACGTTATGCAGCAATGAATGGTGTATCAGTGGAAGATGTTACTGGAGCAGGTGATGCATTTGTGTCAGGTGTCTTACATGGACATTTGGAGGGCATGGACACGGCAGAAGCAATACGTTGCGGGCTAGTCAATGCTGCCAAAACACTTGAATCATCCTATACAGTACGACCAGAATTAACAAAAGAGCAGCTCACAATCGAATTGGAGGAATACTAATGGAAAAATATCTATCTTACTCAGCAGAAGTACAGGAAGCAATGGCACAAGGGAAGCCGGTTGTCGCACTTGAATCGACAATCATTTCACACGGTATGCCATACCCACAAAACGTTAAAACAGCGCGTGAAGTGGAACAAATTATTCGTGACAATGGTGCAGTACCTGCAACGACAGCTATCATCGACGGGAAAATTAAAATCGGTCTTTCGGATGAAGAACTTGAGGTTTTTGGCAATAGCCAGGGTGTCGCAAAAGTTTCGCGCCGTGACATAGGCTCTATAGTCGCTACGAAACAATTGGGTGCAACAACGGTTGCGGCTACGATGATCATTGCTGAACTTGCAGGCATCGATATTTTCGTAACAGGCGGTATCGGTGGTGTTCACCGTGGTGCAGAAACAACGATGGATATTTCTGCTGACCTTGACGAGCTTGCACAAACAAATGTTGCAGTCGTCTGTGCGGGTGCAAAATCAATTCTCGATATCGGACTTACGCTTGAATACTTGGAAACAAAAGGTGTGCCGGTTGTCGGCTATGGAACAGATAGAATGCCAGCATTCTATACGCCATCAAGTGAATTTGAATTGAATTTACGTGCAGATGATGCTGAAACAGTTGCGAGTATGCTACGTGCGAAATGGGATCTTGGCTTACAAGGTGGCGCTGTAATTGCCAACCCAATTCCAGAAGCAGATGCAATGGAAGAAAGCTTCATCAATGGCATTATTAAAACAGCACTAGACGAAGCGAATGCAAACGGCATTGCTGGTAAGGATGTAACACCATTTATGCTTGGTAAAGTGAAGGAATTGACAGATGGTACGAGCTTGGACGCTAATATTGCTTTAGTGAAAAATAATGCTGTAATCGGCGCGCAAATCGCAGTAGCATTAAATAAAAAGTGAAACAAAAAGAAATCCTCGTTCTTCAATTGAAGAACGAGGATTTCTTTTTGTTTGCGTGAAATACATTGATAAAGATGAAAAACTATGGTAAATTAATATAGAAACTCTACTATAATGCATTAGTATATAATTAACCTAATTATATTATATACTATGAAATCTTTTTAGTCAACCCTTATATTATTAAAGGAGTGTTTTGTATGAATATGGAAATTAGAAAAGAACAAGAGCGAGTCGACGGCGTCATGGAAATCATCACGGAGCAGATAGGCAAGCTGGAGGATGAAACGGGGCGTCGTCGTAAAGAAGTGGTTGACTTCCGAAAACATTTTTGGGATGACGTTAAGGTGAATACAGATACTTTCGATGATTATCTGGAAACGATTATTGGATTGAGGCAACAGAGTCAAACGTTAGCCGTAAATGAAAGTACTCACAGGCAAGCTTCCAAGCGCTTATCAGAGCTACGTCGCATGCAGCAGGTACCTTATTTTGGGCGGATCGATGTGCTTGAAGAAGGTACTTCTACCGTGGAACGCATTTACATTGGTGTCTCAACGCTCATGGATGAAAGCGGAGAGGACTTCCTCATCTATGACTGGCGTGCGCCTATCTCGAGCGTCTACTATGATTACGGGCCGGGTCAGGTTGAATACACGACGCCTGGAGGAGTGATCCACGGGGTGTTGGAGAAGAAGTGGCAATATATGATCAGTGGCGGCATGATTGAATCTATGTTCGACACGAGCCTCACCATCGGGGATGAGATTTTACAACAAGTACTCGGCAAAGGCACAGACAAGCATTTGAACAGCATAGTGGCTACCATTCAACAGGAGCAAAATCGAATTATCCGGCACGACCAGGGGCGTCTACTTATTGTTCAAGGAGTAGCTGGCAGTGGCAAAACATCAGCTGCTCTTCAACGGATAGCTTATTTACTTTACAAGTATCGGGATAGACTGAAGGCCGATCAAATCATACTATTTTCGCCTAACGCGATGTTTAACAGCTATGTATCCACGGTGTTGCCTGAGCTTGGAGAGGAGAATATGCAACAGGTCACATTCCAGGAGTACTTGAATCATCGGCTAAGTGACGCATTTCAAGTTGAGACTGCTTATGAGCAATTAGAGTTTGTATTGACCGCCTCGGAAGATCCTTCTTATGAAATTAGGGTTGCGAGCATTCAATACAAGGCGTCGCCTCGTTTTTTTGAGGCAATTCAATCATACAGGCAGTCGCTGGAATCATCCGGCATGATCTTTAGGGGAATTAAGTTTAGGGGGAAATCGATCGTCTCTGCTGAACAAATGACGGAAAACTTTTATAGTGAAGAGACTTCGATTCGCTTTCATAACAGGGTTGAGAAGCTAACAGAGTGGCTGAACGATCGAGTTGAAGAAGTAGAGAAACGCGAACTAACTAAGCAATGGGTGCAGGAAGAAATTGAGCTTCTTAGTGATGAAGATTATCGAAGGGTTCATAGTCGCTTGAAGAAAAAACGAAACTTTAAGGAAGGGGAATTTGACAATTATGAGGATGAGATTAAAGTGCTTAGCCGATTAATTGTTCGCAAGAAGTTGAAACCATTGCGCAAGCGGATTCAGGCGCTTCGCTTTATTGACATGAAGGGGATATACAAGCAGCTTTTCTCCGATTCGATGCAGATTAAGCCGTGGATGGAGGGGGATACGCCTGAGAAGTGGAAAGAGATTTGTCTGTTGTCCGTAAAAATGCTTGATGAAGGTAAGTTGTTTTATGAAGATGCTACTCCATTTTTACTGTTGAAAGAGCTAATTCAAGGTTTTCAGATGAACAGTTCCATCAAACATGTACTGGTAGATGAAGCACAGGATTATTCTACCTTCCAATTTGAGTTTTTGAAGCGGTTATTTCCAGCGGCAAAGATGACTGTGCTAGGTGACTTTAATCAGGCGATATTTGCGCATGCTAGCGAGGCAGCCGATTTCAACACACTTACTGGCTTATATGGACCAGACAAAACGGAAGCAATCACCTTGACCCGTAGCTACAGATCGACAAAACCAATTGTTGAATTTACACGTGGACTCGTGCCTAACGGTGAACAAATTACAGCTTTTGAACGTGATGGCGCTAAGCCTATTCTGACGCAAGTGTCTAATCGGCTCGAATTACATCACAGTATTGCTACCAACATTTCAGACTTGCAGAGGCAGGGGTACAATACGGTTGCGATTATATGTAAATCGGCCGCTGAGAGCGCTACGGCATACGATGCCCTAAGTAATCAGGAAGAAATTAAATTGGTGAAAAGTGGTTCCATTGAATACGAGCAGGGCGTCGTCGTGATACCGGCGTATTTAGCGAAAGGAATTGAATTCGACGCTGTTATCATTTATGACGCATCGGCACAAGTATACAGCGATGAAAGCCTGCGTAGATTGTTCTATACGGCTTGTACGCGAGCTATGCATCATTTGCAGTTGTATAGTGTAGGAGAACCGAGTCCCTTTTTGTTCAATATTGCGTCAGGGAGTTTACTGAAGAGTTAAAGGCTTAGGTGCCTGACCACCGGTGCAAAGAAAAAAGTTGATCTGCTATCGTCACGCCGGACTAACCGTAACGCCAATAGCAGATCAACTTTTTTATAAAGAGGATTATCACCTAAATAACCCCTCTTTAGCTATAATGAAAGTATAATTTATGAAACCCATTTCAGAGCAAGCGAAAAAATTAAAACTTTTAAAAATAAGCTTTAAATTGATATGGAAGGCGTTTCATAACTTAGACTAAAGTTATTCCTAATGAAAGTGTGCGAATCATAATAATTTTTTATTGGGGCGGGGTGAAAAAAGAGATGACAAATATTAAAGATTTGGCAAAGATAGCTGAGGTGTCAGTAACAACTGTTTCCCGGGTGTTAAATAATCATCCCTATGTGAGTGAGGAAAAAAGGAATGCTGTATTAAAGGCCATAAAAGTCACTAATTACAACAGAAATATCAATGCTGTTCATTTGAGTAGAGGGAAAACGAAGCTTATAGGTGTTGTTCTCCCATTTTCCGATCATTCTTATTTTGCTTTGTTATTGAAGGGAATCGCCAAGCAAGCATTGGCCAACAATTATTATCTGGTCTTATTTCAAACCGATTACATGGAAAGAAAAGAAATAGAAGCATTGCAAATGCTAAAAGAAAAGCAAATTGATGGGCTGATTATTTGTTCAAGAACTTGCGATATGCAACTAATAGAGGAACATCAGCAATTTGGTTCGATTGTATTATCTGAGGACGTGAAAGGGCAAAAGATTTCCTCTACCTTTGTTAATCACTATGAGATTTTTTTAAATGCATTAGAGTATTTGTATCAGAAAGGTCATAGGAAAATTGGCTATTGTATTGGCAGAAGCTCGGGATCAAGTAGTTTTAATAGGGAGCTGGCTTATAGAAGGTTTCATGAAAAATATAGTTTACCCTATAACCCAGAATATATTATTGCAGAGTGCTTCTATTTTGAGGATGGAGAAAAAATCATCGAACAAGTGAAAAATATGGCTACACCTCCCACAGCATTGCTAGTAACAGGTGATCAAGTTGCAGCTGGTATCGTAATCTGCTGTCAACAGCAGCAAATTTCAATACCAAACGATCTGGCTATCTGTGGTTTTGACAATCAACCTATAGCAAAGATGATGAATATCACTACGATAGAAATACCAGTTGTAGAAATGGGTGAAAACCTTTTTCTTCAGACAATTAATAAGGATATATCAAATAAGGAAATAGCGGTAAAGTTGATTGAAAGAGGAACGGTATAAGAGTATGAAGTACAACCTAGTTCCTTGAGATATATCAAAAATAGGACAGTACTATAATATAATAATAATGCCGGCAAGCCTTTGCTTACCGGCGTTTTAGATGCGCCTATGTTAAATAATCATCCCCATGATTGTCCCTGAAATAACAGAAGCGAGCGTTGCCCCTAATAACAGCTTCAAAGCAAATTTTGATACGTAATTACCTTGTTTTTCACTAATTGATTTGATGGAGCCAGACACAATACCTATCGTTCCGAAGTTTGCAAAGCTGACTAAATAGACGGAAACAATGGCAATCGTTTTGTCGGAAAGCTCACTTGAAATTGTACCAAATTTCAACATCGCAACAAATTCATTCGTAATCAGTTTTGTAGCCATAATGCCACCTGCTTGTACAGCCTCTGCCCACGGAACCCCCATCAAGAAGGCAATAGGTGCAAAAATATGACCAATAATTGTTTGGAAGGAAATATGAAATACGCTTTGGAAAATCACGTTAATCAATTCCATTAAGGCGATAAATCCTAATAGCATAGCAGCAACGACAATGACAATTTTAAATCCATCCATGATACTGTCGCCAATCATTTGGAAGAAAGGGACCCGTTCATTCTCTTCAATTTGCACTAAATCCTCTTTTTCGTCTACATCATATGGGTTAATAATGTTAGCAACGATAAGTGCACTAAATATATTGAGCACGACAGCCGTTACAACAAATTTCGGCTCAATCATCGTCATATAAGCGCCTACCATCGCCATACTGATTGCACTCATGGCTGACGTACAAATGGTGTACAGTCTTTGCTGAGAAAGAAATGGAATTTGCTTGGAGATTGTTAAGAATACCTCTGGCTGCCCAAGTACAGACGTTGACACCGCAAAATAGCTTTCCAGTTTACCCATTCCTGTTACTTTACTTAACAATAACCCCAAATATTTTATGATGAACGGTAGAACTTTTATGTAATTCAGTATGCCGATTAACACTGCCATGAAAACAAGAGGTAATAATGCGACAAAGAAAAATGTTGTGGCGCCTTCATTTACCATGCCGCCAAATACAAATTGAACACCTGTATCGGCAATCGCTAGGAGCTTTTCAAAAAACAAGCCCACTTTGGTAATCGCAATAAGCCCTACATTTGTATTCATCATGGTGTATACCAATAGTATTTGTACAGCTAGCATAATCAGAATACGTTTATATTTTATTCTTTTCCGATCATTGCTAACTAAAAAGGCGATACCGAAAACAAACAAAACTCCTGTTAGTAAGAAAATGAAATTCAAGTTAACCCCTCCTGGTAAGCGTTTACATTAGTTGTAAGAAAATTTATTATATTTGTTTACGATTCAAACATAAGTTTAGTATACGCTTTCATATTCAATTGTCAATGTTTTAAATTGGCATTTTAAATATTATTCAACTCAAAAGTCCATCCTAAACACAAAATACCTCATCCATTTTATTTACTGGATGAGGCATTTCTTTACTTTTTTTATTGAAATGCTATGCGATTTTCTTTTTAGCTGACAATCGGTTTCGATTGAGCAGGATTGGTAAGCTCATGCCAAGAATAATGATGACGATACCTACAATTTGTAGTGTAGAAACAGTTTCACTTAACAATATGACTGAAACCATTACCGCAATTGGTAATTCAATCGAACTCAGTATCGAGGACATACCCAATCCGACTTTGGGTACTGCAATTGTGAATAAAAAAACGGGAATAATCATCCCAAACAATCCTAATAGCAAACCATAAACCCAAAGCCCTTCGTTAAATAAAGTTCCATTCCAAATGACTTCTGGAGATTGAAAAGCAACAGACATCATAAATGCAAAGAAAGAAACTAGCACTAAACGATTCGTAGTCGTCATATTGGTAGTCGCTCTACCGTTAGCAAATAAAAATAGGGAATAACAAAGAGCTGCTGCCAGCCCCCAAAACCATCCTTGTAAAGGGATTTGGGAAACATCAACGTCTATTAAACCGGCGGCGGGTATCGTTCCAATAATCAATATGAGTAAAGAAATTGATTCAATTCGGCTTGGAAATTGGCGTTTTGATAGACAAGAAATTACTACGCCTATCCACGTAAATTGAAACAGTAGAACAACAGCCAAAGAAGCTGGTAAATAGTTCAAAGAATGCCCGTAGACAATATTCGTCAAGCCTGTAAGAACCCCGGCGAAGATAAGAGGTTTAATGCCTTTAAAACTTAATTTTGTTCTGTTTGTCAGGATGAAAAGACAAACGGCGATACAAAAACCAAAAAAGAATTGACTCGTAACGGCTTCAGCAGCTGAAAATCCACTATTCATAGCCAATTTTATGATGGTTGAAACGACACCGTAGCTACTAGCGGCTATAATGACCAACAAAGGATACAGATATGTTTTCATCATTCTACACCTCTTCTATTTTTTATGATGCATTGAATTAAAGCTACGATTTTTGAATGTACTTAAAAAAATCATAAGTTCCAATATATATCACAGGCAGCCCTTTTTACAATCTATTTTTATTTTTTCTTCGAGATAATTTGTCTGACATCTAATTATTTGTTAATCTGTAGCTAGTGGAAAGAGAAGGAGCCAAACTAAATTGAAGTTAATATCATGGAATGTGAATGGCCTGCGAGCCTGCGTACGTAAAGGTTTTTTGGATTATTTTAATGAAGTCAATGCGGATGTTTTTTGTGTGCAGGAGACAAAATTGCAGGAAGGGCAAATCGATTTGGAATTGGATGGTTATTATCAGTATTGGAATTATGCCATCAAAAAAGGCTATTCAGGGACGGCTGTGTTTACAAAAAAACAACCGTTATCTGTAAAATATGGCGTAGGTGATGCCGACACGGAAGACGAAGGACGGATTTTGACATTAGAATTTGAGCAATTTTACTTAGTAAATGTCTACGTACCAAACGCCCAACGAGACTTGGCGCGATTACCTTTGCGCTTAGAGTGGGAAGAGAATATGCGGGCATATTTGAAAAAGCTTGATCAGCATAAGCCGGTCATCTTATGTGGTGATTTGAATGTCGCTCATGAAGAGATTGATATTCGAAATGTCAAATCGAATATTGGGAATTCAGGCTTTACTGATGAAGAACGGGGTAAAATGACGGCATTGTTGGCAGAAGGTTTTATCGACACGTTCCGGCATTTCCATCCTACTCAAGGGGATGCCTACACGTGGTGGTCATATATGAACAAAGTACGGGAGCGCAATATCGGCTGGCGGATTGATTATTTCATCGTATCTAATCGACTTGAAACTTTACTAAAAGATGCAACTATTCATCCGCATATTATGGGCAGTGATCATTGTCCGATTGTTTTGGAAGTTCAATTATAGGAGGGCTAACATGATTGCTACTATTGAACAGCATGAGCAAGGCTACGTTGCTTATAGTGAACGTCATATTAAGCATTCCGTGCAAGAAGTTTGGGCGATGCTGACGGATAATGCAAAATTGGAAAAGTGGTTTCAAGAGCTGCGTGTAGGAGAACTTCGTGAAGGTGGCTTTATGCAGTTTGATATGTCAGAAGGCCAGTTTGAAAAACTTGAGATATTGGCGTACGCCGTGCATTCGGTTTTAGAATTTGATTGGTTTGGTGACATCGTTCGTTTTGAGCTACAGCCAGAGCAAGAGGGTTGTTTGTTAATTTTTATAGAAAGTTTTAGTGTGATTACTGATCAAACAATCAAAGACTTGGCAGGGTGGCATGTTTGTTTAAATGTAATTGAGTTATTGCTTGATAATAAGCCGATTCATTCCAGGGTGGATGACTGGCAAGAGTGGCATAAGCAATACGAACAAGCTATGCAACCGTTGAAGATAATCGATTGAGTTATGTATTAAACATCGCCCAAAAGAGGTATATGCAGCTTTGGGAAGAGGAATAGATGAATAGCGGTTGAAAATACGTTGCAGAAAATCAAGAGCGGTGGGTAACTAATTAATTTGAACAGATAAATAATAATTATTGAGCCATAATAAATAAATAAATAAAAGCTGAGCTAATATAAAAATTAGTTCAGTCTAATGAGCCAAAGGTGTCGAAATGATGGTAACACTACGCAGTTGTTCAATGAATTTCCAATAGAGGGTTATTGAGGAGTGGAAACCAGGGTTGTCCAAAAAGTTAGTGGAAACTGACTTTCTGGATAGCCCTGTTTCCTGTTGTCTATTCCTTCTCGACTTGTAACCTTCTTATTTGATGTCCGTCTAATTTATTAAAGGAGGTGCCAAAATGAGGAAATTACTGTGCGCGTTGTTCACGGCAACTATCTTTTTATCAATGATGGTCGTTACAAATGTTTCTGCTACAAGTTGGGTTGAAATGGATCCCGAAGAAGTTAGTGAACGCGCTGAAGTTGTAGTCAGTGGAACATATGACTTTACGGGCAAAGCGGTGCCTAGTGATTTTATTTTTGCTGGATTCACGTTCAATGTTGAAAATGTGTATAGGGGAGAGGTACCTAGCAAAATAACTGTCGGTATTGATGGATTCGATGTTGGCTGGGCTGATGAATTTCAAAATGAGGGTGGGAAGTTTCTATTATTTTCAGAAAAAAGTGATTCTGCTACGTTTCTGATACCTGTAGGGGGACCTAATGGTATGATTCAGTTTTCTGATGGGAAAGTTCAAAATAGAAATACTAAGAATCAGATTTTCTATGAGGATATTCTGAAATCAACGTCCGAGAAACCTAGTAGTGAAAGCGATATCGGTATTATTGATAACCAGAATACGAGTTCAGTTATGACTATATGGATAGGTGGGGTTGCTGTAATAACTCTTTTAGCTGTTATTCTACTATATAGATATAGAAAAAAGGGAAAGCACTAAAAATTGAGTTGACAGCATTTAACTATCTGGATCCAATAGAAAAAGGCATCTAGTTCGAAACAACTTTAAGTTGTTTCGTAACCAGATGCCTTTGTGTATGCCTAGAAGTACTTTTATTCCCTCTCCTCCGGAATAATAAATACATTTTTTCCCGCAGACATACCCGACAACAAGACAATCACGGAAGCGAAGATGAGAATAAACATAGGGACTGTCCAGCCAGCTGTAAAGTCATGTAATAAGCCAAATAATACAGGTCCGACAGCAGCGAGTGCATAGCCAAAAGACTGGGCCATGCCTGACAAATTAGCGGCTTCTTGTGGTGTTCGCGTGCGCAATGTGAAGAACATCATCGCTAGCCCGAATGCCGCACCGCCCGCCAAGCCAATCATAATCATCCATAATGCAGTGAGAGAAGTGATGCCTACTAGCACACCACCGTACCCAATGATATACAAAGCGGTAACACCTACGACAATCATGCGCTGATCTTTCACTTTCCCGGCAATGATTGGAATAATGAACGTAATCGGTAGCTGAGAAAATTGTAAAAGAGAGACAAGCCAGCCCGCGTTATCTGCGCTAATGCCTTGTGCTTTTAATACTTCAGGTAACCAGGCCGAAGTCGTATAAAAGAGCAGAGATTGGAAGCCCATAAACAAGGTGACACTCCAGGCAAGAGGAGAGCGCCATAAAGGAATTGTTTTCTTTGCCACACTTACTTCGGGCGCAGCTGCTAAGCGTTTATTTTTTAATTGCGGTAGCCAAACCAACAAAGCGATGAATGCTAATATCGACCACATGCCTAATGCGCCTTGCCAACCAAATGTCGTTTGAGCGAGTGGCACACTGACACCGACTGCAATAGAAGCTGATAGATTCATGGATACCGAATAAATACCCGTCATCAGCCCGATTTGTAACGGAAAGCTCAGTTTTATCAAACTTGGCAATAGTACATTCCCAAAGGCGATGGCAAGTCCAAGTAGAAACGTTCCGATGAGTAAAGTGGGGATTGTGCCTAGCGAGCGGATGATAATCCCAGCTGTCAATAAAATAAGTGAACCGAATAGGGTGAGCTCCATTCCGAAGCGTCGTGCTAGCTTCGGTGCAAATGGTGAAATAATGGCAAAAGCCAGCAAGGGAATCGTTGTTAAGAATCCTGCCAAGACATTTGAAATTCCCAGGCTATCCCTGATAGAAGAAATAATAGGGCCTACAACTGTTAAGGGTGAGCGAAGGGTCATTGCGATGAATACAACCCCTATTAGTAGAAGCCAAGTATTGCGTTTGAATGTTAACTTTCTAGTTGTATGTTGAGTAGTCAAAATAAGGCCTCCAAAATGTAGTTATCTTGTTCATACTAACATACTCATTCCCACATGCTTATTTATTGAATTGAAGGAATCATTTTTTAATTTTTGCTAGCATTGAAACATGCTATACTAATCACATTCTAATAATATTCACTCATATAATAGCAGGGATATGGCCTGCGAGTTTCTACCGATTTGCCGTAAACAAATCGACTATGGGCAGCAACGGATTGACGGGAGTCTAACTCCTGTTCTTTCCCATTCGGTAAATAAGCTCGAATGACATTGCTCCACTCGTAGTGTGAATGGATGCACGGTCATAGGGCTTATTTTTTATACCATTACTCTAATGACTGTGAAAACAACAGGGAGGAATTATATCATGAAGTTGCTACAAGACAAAATTGTACAAGATGGGAAAGTATTATCGGATCAAGTATTAAAAGTGGATACGTTTTTGAATCATCAAATTGACCCACCACTTATGCAAGCCATTGGTGAGGAGTTTGCAGCACGATTCAAAGATGCAGGCATCACTAAAATTTTAACAATTGAATCGTCTGGTATTGCCCCATCTATGATGGCAGGTCTAATTTTAGGCGTTCCAGTCGTTTTTGCACGTAAACGGAAGTCACTGACTCTAATCGACCATTTATATACGGCAAGCGTTCATTCATTTACAAAGAAGGAAACGAATGATATTTCTGTTTCGAAGGATTTCATTACAAGCGAAGATACAGTTTTACTGATTGACGATTTCCTTGCGAATGGACAAGCAGCACTGGGCTTACTCGATATCGTTGAGCAAGCAGGCTCAAAGCTGGCAGGTGTTGGCATTGTTATCGAGAAGGGCTTCCAGCCGGGCGGAGATCTACTACGCAAACGCGGTATTCGTGTGGAGTCATTGGCGATTGTGGCTTCTCTTGAAAACGGGCAAGTGACGTTTGCTGAGGAGGATAATCTTCAGTGAATAGTCCCATTAAGGCCACGGCATTAGGTCTCCAGCATGTGTTAGCGATGTACGCGGGGGCAGTCCTCGTTCCCTTGATTGTAGGTGATGCACTTGGCCTCACCTCTACTCAATTGACGTATCTTGTCTCTATCGATATTTTAATGTGTGGAGTTGCAACGATTTTACAAATTATGAATAACCGTTTCTTTGGCATTGGGTTGCCGGTCGTTTTAGGCTGTTCGTTTACAGCGGTCGGTCCGATGATTGCGATTGGTGGCGAATTTGGAATTTCTGCGATTTACGGGGCTATCATTGTGTCAGGAGTGTTCGTTATTGTCATTAGCCGATTTTTCGGTATGCTTGTGCGCTTTTTTCCTCCTGTCGTCACGGGGTCTGTCGTAACGATTATTGGAATTACATTGATTCCTGTTGCGATTAATAATATGGGCGGTGGACAGGGAGCGAGTGATTTCGGCTCGATGGCCAATGTGTCATTATCATTCGGAACATTGCTATTTATCATTCTGGTCTATAAATTTTCTACGGGCTTCATGCGTGCGATTTCCATTTTACTAGGGTTAGTTGCAGGGACGGTCGCTGCGACATTTATGGAGATGGTAGATTTCACAGCTGTTTGGGAGGCATCATATATTCATATGGTGGAGCCATTTTACTTCGGTCTACCGACGTTCGAGTGGTCGGCCATCGTGACGATGATTTTAGTCGCTATGGTTTCATTGGTCGAATCAACAGGTGTGTACTTTGCACTCGGCGATATTTGTGAACGAGATATTAAGAAGGAAGATCTTGAAAAAGGGTATCGTGCAGAAGGAATTGCCGTCTTGCTCGGTGGGATTTTCAATGCCTTTCCTTATACAACGTTCTCGCAAAATGTCGGCTTGCTGCAAATGTCAGGTGTCAGATCACGCAAAATCATTTTAATTACGGGTATCATGCTTATTACAATGGGATTTGTTCCTAAAATTGCTGCGCTGACAACCATTATTCCAGTCGCTGTTCTAGGCGGGGCGATGCTTGCCATGTTTGGAATGGTTGTTTCCCAAGGTATTAAAATGTTAAGTAAAGTGATCGGTGATTCTCAGGATAATTCCATGATTATTGCTTGTTCAATTGGACTCGGACTAGGTGTAACAGTTGCACCTGAGCTGTTCGCAGAATTTCCTTCAGGTCTCAAGATTTTAACGAGCAACGGCATCGTCGCGGGAAGTGTAACGGCGATTGCGTTGAATATTTTATTTAATATGGTTCCTTCGAGGAAGAAAAACATAGTGTAATTAAACGGATTCTCCAGTCTGTAAATAGATTGGAGGATTTTTTAAATCAAATAAAAAAATAGCTTCAATAAATAGACAATGTGAAGCTCAATATGTAAGGATATACAATATGATAGACAAACACTAGCAGCTAGAGGAGAAATTTGTATGAACAATCAAAAAGGCGTCTTGGCTATTTTACTGATGAATTTATTTATTGCATTTCTTGGCATTGGACTTGTCATCCCTGTGCTGCCAACGATTATGAACGAGCTGAGCATTTCTGGTTCGGTTGTCGGCTATATGGTGGCGGCATTTGCAATTACCCAGCTTATCTTCTCACCATTTGCAGGTCGATGGGCAGATAAATATGGGCGGAAAATTATGATTGTCCTTGGTTTGTTTATCTTTGGATTTTCAGAGTTTTTATTTGGTGTTGGGAAAACGGTCGAAGTGCTATTTGTCTCGCGTATGCTTGGCGGGGTGAGTGCGGCGTTCATCATGCCGGCGGTGACAGCGTTTATAGCAGATATTACAACGACTACTACAAGGTCAAAGGCACTGGGCTATATGTCTGCGGCGATTAGCACGGGCTTCATAATTGGACCGGGGATTGGCGGTTTTTTAGCTGAGATTGGCACGCGTGTCCCTTTTTACTCTGCGGGTGTATTAGGTGTGTTTGCAGCGATCTTGTCATTTATACTGTTGACAGAGCCTGAACGTGCGGCTGAAGAAGTACCAACGCCGGGGCAAGTGACGGGGATTCGCCGCATTTTCATCCCTATGTATTTCATCGCGTTTATTTTAATATTTGTATCAACATTTGGTTTGGCAGCGTTTGAATCGCTTTTTAGCCTATTCGTCGATCATAAATTTGGTTTTACGCCGAAAGATATTGCCATCGTCATTACGGGCAGTGGAATTGTCGGCGCGATTGCACAAGTTTTGCTGTTTGACCGTTTATCGAGACGTATGGGTGAAATCAATCTGATTCGTTATAGTTTAGGAATATCAGCTGTACTTGTCTTACTGATGACTTATGTCAGTTCTTATTTCTCTATTTTATTGACAACATTTGTCCTATTTATCGGATTTGATTTGATGCGTCCGGCGATTACATCGTATTTATCGAAAATAGCGGGTAATGAACAAGGCTTTGTCGGTGGCATGAACTCGACTTTCACAAGTATTGGTAATATTTTTGGCCCGATTATCGGTGGTGTGTTATTCGATGTTAACTTGAATTATCCGTACTATTTCGCGGCGATTGTGTTAATCATTGGTACAATTATTGCGCTGTTTTGGAAAAAGCCGAAGCATGTGACGTTATAGGAAAAAGCGACTTTCCGAATGAACAGGGGAAGTCGCTTTGTGCATGCTGTAACTTATACAGTAACTAATGAGAGCTGTATTATGATTTAGCGTCAGATTTTTTTTGAAAGTAGTCGTAGCCAGTATTCATTTTCCTTTGGACTGCGAATGTTATGTTTTTAGCAATGCAGGGACGTTTGTTTGGGTTTCATGAAGGGAGAGAACTTGTTATTGATTTTTCTATCATTGTATATCACTGGGCTTTTCTGCTGTTAAGCATAGGATATGCTTATGTTGATAAATTAAACCAAAAAAAAGAAGGTGATGTTTCTCACCCTCTTTTACACTTATAATGATCTTAGAATGACAGCGCGGTCTTCCGCTTTCATTCGTCCGATAGAACGTTCCATATTGATGTTTGTTGGTCGCTTATTTGGATTTCTTGGAGGCACATTTAAACTGTGTCGGGAAGTTTTTCTAGTCGTTTCTTGAGTTATGTCGTTCCCTTTTACAGGCATCTTAACGGTCATGTCTTCCACACTCCTTTACTTTTTATAGTATAGCATATTTACACTGTAATTTCCATCACCTCTGCTAGGTTCTCCAAATCTAAGTTCTCTTTATTCTATTTCTATTTGACTACCAGCGTCTTCTAAGAGGTCGTCTTCATTCGATAGTAACCACATATCAAATGTATATAGCAGGTTTAACAAAAGGGAGGCATCTGCACCGGTTACATCTCCTCCCTTTATTAGATGTAGTTAGAGCTTTCTAAATTACTATTTTTCCAGTAGATATGTTGTTGTTTCTCATTTTACCATATTAAGGGCGAAGTTTTTGTACAATTAAGAAGTTTTATAACTCGAATTTGTCGATAAAAGTATTTTCACTAGACAGTACACACCATAACATGCGAGGATAACTAGATACTATGTAAGTAAAGGGGATATAATTTTATGTATAAATTAATAGCAATTGACCTGGATGGCACGTTACTCACGGATGAACTAACGATTACACCTAGAACGATTCAGGCGATTCAAAAAGCAGTAGAATTAGGAACTGTTGTCACGATTGCGACGGGGCGTATGTACCCGTCAGCGAAACAATTTGCACAGCAACTGGGCATAAATGTACCAGTTATTACTTACCAGGGGGCAATCATTAAGGAAATTGCGAGTAATGAAGTCATCTATGAACGCCTGATTCCAGCTGATATTGCACAAAAGTTAGTAGATATTGCGAAAGAGAAAAATCTTCACTTGCAAGTATACCAAGATGATATTCTTTATGGTACGGTAGAAAATGATAAGCTAATTGCTTATGCTAAAAAATCAAAGGTTCCGTATCAAGTCGAACCAGATTTCAGTAAATTAGCGAAAAATGGTTTTACGAAAGCACTCTTTATCGAAGAGTCTGATGATCTGGATGCTTTACAAGACGAGCTGCAAGGATTATTTGGAGAGAGAGCACATATCTCCAAATCTGCGGTGAATTATCTTGAAGTGACACACCCAGAAGCGAATAAAGGGAGTGCCTTGCTGCATTTAGCAAGCAAGCTTGGCATCGACCGTACAGAAACGATTGGTATAGGTGATAATCACAATGATATTGAACTGATTGAAACGGCAGGCTTGGGCGTTGCAATGGGCAATGCTGTCCAAGCATTGAAGGACATTGCTGATTATACTTCACTGAGTAATAATGAAGAGGGCGTTTGTCATACGATAGAAAAGTTTGTGTTAGAGCCGATGGGTGCAATTATTGAATAAATAACGAAACAACTCCCCCAGTCTAAAATGGATTGGGGGAGTTGTTTCATTATACAATCTTGGCTAAAAAGTAGGGATTAAATTGACTGAAAGGAATGTACGTTCTATAATGGTGATTAAGTAAAAAGTTCGGAGGTGTTAGCGTTGAGGCCTATTCTTTCAAAGGAACTAAACGTTCAGCAGTTTAGTGATTTTTATTGGCTAAAGGAAGAGTTGCAAACTTTTTGTCGTGATAATGGTATGAGTGCGGCGGGTTCGAAAATAGAGATAGCTGATCGAATCACAACATTTCTTCAAACTGGCGAAATCAAAAAGCCATTAAGAAATACTACAGGTAAGGTGAAATCTCAAACACAGACGACATTAAGTCTGGATACAGTGATTACGGAAAACCATCGTTGCAGTCAGCAGGTAAGGGCTTTTTTCAAGGAGGCCATTCATCCTAAATTTCACTTCTCTACTTATATTCAAAACTACTTTAAAAATAATGTTGGTAAGACATATCGGGATGTTGTCTATGCCTGGCATGAAGAAGAACAACGACAGAAAGACCCATCCTACCAAAAGGAAATTGCTCCTCAATTTGAATACAATCAGTTCACACGTGATTTTTTCGCGGATCCTAACAATAAAGGGAAAAGTCGTGAAGAAGCAATTGAAGCGTGGAATGCGATTAAGAAATTACCGGGGAGCCGTACATATAGGTCTAGTAATCATGATGATTGCTAATATTAGTGTAACCTTTTTCTATCAAAAACGACTACTAGTATGAGTTCGATAGAAAAAGGAGAGGCTTTTTATGAAAATGACAAAAATCGTACCATTTGCTATGACAGCTCTATTGGTAGGGAGTGCATACGTTGTACCAACAGTATCTGCGAATGAAGGTCCAGTTGTAACAAGTGAGGTACCACAAGTACAACCAGTTTTCGTTAAAATTGCAGGCACAATTGATAGTGTAGATGTACGTGACAATACGACCTACTATACAATGAAGGATGAAGAAAATATCAATGTCCTAGTAGTCACAGCTGATACACTTGTCTTTGATAATACTGGCAAAAAGGCTGAGTTGAAAAAAGGCGATAACGTAATGGCTCATATCTATGCAAACAAACCAGCTCCAGCAATTTATCCACCGCAATATAGCCCGGAGGTAGTGATTGTTGAAACAGAAGAAATAGGCTTTGCCGCTGTAGGCACATTTGACAAAGAGTTGTTGGATACTAACCTGTCATTAAAATTAAATGTGAGTGAAGAAACGGAGTTATCAAGCTTATCAGGCAAAGAAGTAACCATTGCTGATGTAGCCGAGCAAAATTTACTCGTATTCTACACAATTACAACAAGAAGCATTCCGGCACAAACACCACCTTCAAAAGTAGTTGTGTTGGATCAAAAAGATGCGAATGAGGAAAATGTGGCTGACTCTGTTATCGAGGAAATGATGGGTAATGATGTCTATGAAGTAGATGGAACAAAAATGGTTCCACTTCGACTGCTTGCTGAGGAACTTGGCTACACAGTAGAAACAACAGGTAAAGGGGCAATCCTGTCAAAAGGTGTGCAATCTTATACAATTACACGTGGTGAAACAGCATATGGCTTCAACAAATCCCTACGCCATTTTGAAGTAGCTCCGGCTCTTCTTGAACCAATGAAAACGTATGTACCTATTGAATTTATTCAAGAATTGATGGGGAAATAATACTGAGTGCTTGTTACTCGAACTATAACAAAGAGACGATGACCGACTGTGGTTATCGTCTCTTTGTTATGAAATGATGACATTTGTCATCTTGTAATCATGACATAGTCTACTGATAGTGATTTTATAAACGACATACAATGAAATGACTATATACGGAGGTGGTTTCATGGACTATGCAGTAGAAATTCAACAGCTGACCAAGGTTTTTAAAGACAACAAAGCGGTAGATGATGTTTCTTTTTCGATTAAGCGCGGGGAAATTGTTGCGATTCTTGGGCCGAATGGAGCGGGGAAGAGTACGACGATGTTACTGATGCTTGGTCTTTTACATCCTACAAAGGGTGAATCAAGGCTGTTTAACGCAGATGCAAGGGATAAAAGAGTTCGTGAAAAAATTGGGGTCATGCTGCAGGAAGTGAGTTTAATGGATGGTTTGAAAGTCAAGGAGATACTCCAGTTATTTAGAAGTTATTATCCGAATCCATTGTCAATGAAGCAACTCATTAGCTTCACTGGTCTGAATGAAGAGGATTTAAATAAGCGGACTGACAAGCTGTCAGGCGGGCAAAAGCGCAGGGTTGGATTTGCGTTGGCATTGGCAGGAAATCCTGATTTATTGTTTTTCGATGAACCGACTGTTGGGATGGATATCTCAGCACGTAAAGTATTTTGGGAGACTGTCAAAGAACTTACTAAGCAAGGAAAGACCATTATTTTTTCTACGCATTATTTACAGGAAGCGGATGATGTGGCCGAACGCATTATTTTATTCAACAAGGGGAGGGTCGTTGCGGATGGTACACCAGAAGCTATTAAAGGTAATTTGCTAAAACAGTCAGTATCCTTCATTGCAGAACAGCCATTTCCAAAAGAAGAATTTTTACGATTATCGCAAGTATCTGATGTATATATTCAAGGAGATAGGACGTGTATTATAACGAATGACACAGATGCAATCCTTACAAAAATCTATGCTGATCAACTAGTTGTCCGTGATCTAGCGATTGAAAAAGGTCGGCTTGAAGAAGCATTCGAACAGTTGACGGTCGCACAGCAGGAGGCGATGTAAATGACAATTTTCTTGAACCAATGTAAAGCGGAAATGTATCGTATGTTCCGTAATCCATATTTTATTTTTTGGTCACTTTTGATGCCAATTGTTTTTTACTATATTTTCACTAAGGTTGTCAACGCAGATATTGCCGATAAAGAACTTTGGGGTGCTCATTATTTGATGTCGATGACGAGTTTTAGTGTGATGGGGAGTGCCATTATGACGCTTGGTATCCGATTGGTACAAGAGCGTTCACAAGGTTGGACAACATTTATGAAAGTAACTCCACTTTCTGGCTTACAGTATTCGATGGCGAAAATGATTGGGCAATCTATCGTCCATGCATTCTCCATTGCAGTTATTTTTATAGCGGGTGTAGTGTTAAATGGGGTTTCATTATCCGCCTCACAATGGATTATGAGTGGCTGTTGGATTTTACTTGGTTCGCTACCATTCCTCGGAATTGGTGTGTTGATAGGGACTATGAGGCGGGTGGAAACTGCTAGTGGGGTTAGTAATCTTCTCTATATGCTGTTGGCGATAACAGGTGGCATGTGGATGCCGATGGAAGTATTGCCTCAAACGATTCAGGCAATCGGAGCTTGGCTTCCGGCATATAATTATGGTAATGGTGCATGGGAAATTATAAGAGGCGGCGCACCAGAACTGAAAAACATTGCAATATTGGCAGGTTATCTCATTTTATTCATGGTATTATCAATGTATATACGAAGGAAACAGGAAGCGGTGTAGGTGTGGAAAAGTTTCGAGTTTTCCCGGAGAGATATGGAGTTTTACCATATATTTATTTAGTTTATTTAGTTATGCCTCTTTATTATGTAATAAATGAAACAGGGTTAAAAGCAGTAATCGGTTATGTGCTGCTACTGCTTTTTCTTGTGTCATATTGGCAGCTGTATAGTTTGATTTCCCAGAAGAGCTTTTCTTATTGGTTAGCCATACAAATAGCCATTGTTATGATTTTAAGTGTCGGATATGATCCATATAACTTATTTATGGGATTTTTCCCGGCAAATTTTATTGGCTGGATTAGCGATAAAAAACGTTTTAATCGCGCATTATTATTATTTGCAATTGCCATTACTTCAACAATCATTATGCAAGGTGTGATGTATAATTATTTTTACTTTTTGCTATTTGCTATTGTGATGATAGGGGCGCCATATGGGATACGTTCGATGAATGAGCGAATGGATTTAGAACAACAATTGGACCAAGCTAATGAACAAATTAAGGATCTCATTAAACGGGAGGAAAGGGTTCGCATTGCTCGAGATTTGCATGATACGTTAGGGCATACACTGTCATTAATCACGCTACAAAGTCAGCTTGTGCAACGAATTGCTGACAAATATCCTGAACGTGCGAAAACTGAGGCAAAAGAAATCGAAACGACAGCACGTGCTGCACTCCAACAAGTGAGGGAACTCGTCTCCGATATGAGAGCTATCACAATTGCTGAGGAATTAGCGGATATGGAGCAAATTTTGAAGGCAGCAAGCATTCAATTACATATAGGAGAGGAAACCCTAAAATCGGAACTACCACCTTTACAGCAAAATATTATAGGGATGTGCCTTCGTGAAGCGGCGACCAATATTGTCAAACATAGCGGAGCACAAAATTGTTTTGTCACCTTTGGGTATCGGGCTGGGAATTTCACCATTATTATTCAGGATGATGGGATAGGAGTTGGAGAAAATGATGGTGAGGGCAATGGGTTATCTGGGATGCGGGAGCGCCTAGCACTCATAGAGGGAACATTGACCATAGAATCAGTGGGGGGAACGATAGTTGAGTTAGCTGTTCCAGTCATTGTGAAGGGGGAGGCGATTGCTTTATGATACGCATTGTCATCGCTGAAGACCAGCGCATTCTACGAGGGGCTCTTGGTGCATTGCTCGATTTTGAAGAGGACATGGAAGTCATTGGACAGGCAGAAAATGGAGAAGAGGCACTACAGCTCATTAACCAATTGCAACCGGATATTTGTCTCATGGATATTGAAATGCCTGTGAAAAGTGGCTTGGAAGTAGCTGCTGCATTAAAACAGTGTGGTTCTTCTTGCAAGGTCATTATGCTGACGACTTTTGCTCGTCCTGGTTATTTCGAACGTGCAGTGAAGGCGGGGGTCCATGGCTATTTGTTAAAGGACGGCTCTATTGACGATCTTGCAGAATCTATTCGGAGTGTGATGAAAGGGAAGCATGAATTTGCCCCTGAATTGATTATTAATACATACCATCAAGATAACCCTCTGACCGTCCGCGAACAGGACATTTTGAAGCTGGCAGCAGAGGGCAAAACGTCGAAGGAGATGTCAGCGCAGTTGTTTTTATCGGCCGGAACAGTTCGAAACTATATGTCTGAAATTCTTCAGAAATTAGAAGCAAAAAATAAAATTGAGGCGATCACAACGGCGGAGGAGAAGGGATGGATTTGACAATTTATATTCTGGAAAAGCCAAATGAATACAAGGGAAAATAACTGAAGTGTGAATTAGTTATTTATGAATAATTTACTTTTAAAAGTCGATGGATTCTCTGTAGGATAAATCGACTTTTTTAGGTGCGTTTAGGTATGGACATAGTTTAAAGGGAACGAGTTTCGAACTAGCGAAGGTGGTAGTGGCAGTTGGTTTAAGTTAATAAGAGCTTTGAGTCATGATTGGAAGGAAATTAAATTTGGATAATATGGCTATTTAAATTACAAAACTAGTGTATTATGGATATAAAAAGATGTGAAGGGGGAAATCTAATGGTTACTATTCAAAATGAGGTTAGTCTTCAAGAAAATATTCTATTGAAAAATACATATAAGATCAAGAAGGTTATTTCAATAAGTGAATTGTCGATTGTTTATATGGGAGAACATATAAAGACACATGAAACGCTAGTCATCAAAGAATACTTTCCAAGAAAACTCGCCTTACGCGATTTGGATAACCAAACAATCATTAGCCGATTACCCTCGACTAAAAAGAAGTATGCAGATTGGATGAAATTTTTTTCAGGCGAAGCCCAGATCATGAAAGAGTTGGTTAATGGTAATATTGTACAATACTACGATTACTTTGAAGCGAATGGATCGGCTTATATTATAATGGCGTACTGTGAGGGACAGCTTCTTGATCAATACATTAGGGAAAATCAAGAAATTTATAGTGCTGATTTTTTACGGAAAACCTTAATACCTTTACTAAGTGCTGTTAAATATATTCATAAAAATGGTATTATTCATCGCGATATAAAGCCTAGCAATATTATGATAGACGAAGAAGGAATCCCTCGAATACTTGATTTCGGTTCAGCCGTCTATTATAAAAAGGACGAAGGGCACGCTATAGTTACTACTACTAGCTATTCACCATTAGAGCTTCATTCTGCGAGTTCAAAGCAGGGGATACCCACTGATATCTATAGCCTAGCAGCTATTTTTTACTATTCACTTAGTGGCGTAGCTCCATTAGATATGTCGCAACGTTTAATAGAGGACGGGATGAAAAGTGTAAGAAAACATAACCCAAAGGTAAGTCCTATCATGTCTGGCATCATTATGTGGGGGCTTGCAGTACAACCTAAAAAAAGGTGCTTTTCACTACGTTTTTTCACGATATCTATTTTACTAGAAGTATTTATATTGAAAACGAAAAGCTTGATGAAAAGCTTGAATTGAAATTGTAGCTAATTATACTTTGTCTTTGGAAATTAAGAGAATAGGAATAATCAACTCCTAAAGTCGACTATATAAATATGTTATCAATAGTTTAGAAGATACAAAAAATAACACAATGAGTATGATCTAGAAACATATGGTTATAAATGACTGTTTATTTAGTTTTTTATCCGACTAAATTCCTGAAATAGCGTTTTTTTCCTAGAATAGATTGACAGGGAAATATAAGTAAATTAATCTATTGATTGAAGTATGTAGAAAGTAGCAATGTTACCTCTTTACTAGTTCTCAAGTTTATTCAAAATAGTCATATAAGGGAGGGGTGGCTGTAGGCGCTATAAACTTAAAGCTTATGGTGTTTTACAGCCGTACTAGTGGATATTATTAATCAAACGAACAGAACGATGCTCTTTGAGGAAATCAATCCAGAAAAACTGGATATCATCACACTTGTAGGTGATGTGAAGGGGATTGATAGCCTTAGCGATGAAAAGATTAAAGAAATCAATGAGCATCTTCTTGTCAAAAACTTCGATGAGTTTTTAGACAAGTTTTCTCCAACAGTGTATTCCTTCTACAATGCTGCAAATCAAAAAGTGATGTATACACTCAAAAGGCCCGAAGGAATCCAAGATGATTGTATTTCTGAAATTGCTATCGATCAAAACAATGATTTTTTGAAAATGCTATTTACTTTAATTGACACCAAACGCAGTCAAGGCATAACGAACGTAGATTTCAAGTTTGAAAATCTTCTCGATATGATATCGCCAAAGAAGGTCATGGATGATATTCGTCAGGTAAGAAAAGAAATTCATTATCTCTATGGTGAGTATGATCAACTGGATGAGGGCGATCCAAAGAAGCTGGATACGGGAGATAAGTTGAACTTAATGTTTGAAGTGGCGAGTAGAAACTACAACAACGTAATGGCGATGCTGCCATTAGCCATTGAGGATATTAAGACAAGACTACTACTTGGAAATAATCAGGAAGCAAATGAATCTGAAAAACTTCAGATTGGTACGCTTACGATTGGTGAAACGGGTGAATTGAAAATTATCGAGGCACCCCAAAGTGATAGTACTGAAATAATGCTCATTGATGAGAATAGCGGCAATGGACTAAGTACTGTTTTTGAAGAAGATTATGAGTCAATTACAGAATCTCCTTCTGCTTATGTGAAGGATCTGGTTGTTAGAACTTTTTCTCCTTTGCCAGTTGTGAAAACCGATGTTGATATTACAACAGAAGTGCAGAACTATAATACATACCTGGAGTTCTATAAGGATGCAAAAGATGAGTTTGTCAAAACAGTTAAACCGTTAGTAGAGAAACTATTGGGCGTCAAGATGTTTTTCGATCAATACGCAACGAAAAACAAAGGAATGTCACCATCCCTTCTCGTTACGAATACAAAGCTGGACATGTTAGTGAAGAGCAATAATATTCCTAGACTAAATACTTACTTAAATACTGTAAACTCCAAAAATGATTTTACAGATACGGTCTGGTATGGCATTGTCCCTTCTTTAGAATTGGAGCCAACCGATAAATTGAAGGTGACTAGAGCACGCTTTAAGGGAAATGACAAGGTTGCAAAACAAGAAGGAAACACAATGGAGTCATTGTCGATGCTTTTAGATGCCGTGAAAGACTATAAAATACAAGTATTTTTTAGTTTCATGACAGAAGAGGAAACGACTTTTAACGGAATTGCTACGGCAGGAATTGACCGCTTTATCGACAAATGTTCGGTCTTGTTAAGAAAAGACTACAGTGAGTTTGCAATTCCTTGTATTCCGAACTTTACTGTTATCCCAAAAGATAAATCGGGTGTCATTATTGATACTAGAATGCAAAGTACAGAAAATGGTGCACGACTTTCGAAAGAAAAAGAAGATATCCTGAAGTTGTGGATTGAAGGAGTCTATATAGGGGCTAGCTATGTGGCAGCAGGTATTGTTGCTGCTTACCAATGTCCAGATTACTTGAAAGAGTCGTTCCGTGATGTGAAAAAAGATCATCCAGGCGTTCGCTTTGATATTGAGGCCGGGGATAATTCACTGCGAGCTGTTACAACGATGGCTAAAGAAATATCTGGCTTTACGAATAATATTAAAGATGCCATAAATAGACGCAATTTTGGATTTGTTTTCTCATCTGAAAATGCTCAGCTACAGAATACAGATATTAAACGCATCACTGTTTATAAAGCTAGAAGCTTAGCGATGGAAGAGGATGGATTCGATTCTATTTACAAAACACAAGTTAGTACGTATATCGAGAGAATTCTACGCTTTCAATCTGGTGATTTTAAATATGATAATATTGTTAGATTTTTTAGTAACAACCCAAGCAGCCAAAAGAGTAAATGGCTGAATGACAAAGGATTTGTCAATTCTGTTATTCAAGATGGAGATGATATTGGCTACACGATTGATGAGAAGAGTAGCTTGTGTCAGATTGATCTTGTTTTCAATGGTAACGTGAAGAATCTTGAGGTTATGATCACAAAAGGGACAAGTGCGGTTAAAGCATAAGATGATTTTTAGTCTGTCTCTTTACTAGAAAAAGGCATACCAATTAAGTATGTTTTAGATTCGTTTCTAAAATGAATCTATTGACATAGATCTGGAATACAGCAATGTTTTCTGGAAAAAACATCGAATTTATAGGGGGTAATATCAATGGGATTTGTATTAAAAGTAGAAGGACCAGAAACAATCGAATTAGGCTTGGAAAGTATTATTGCAGTGGAGTATGCAACTGATACACCAGATGATTCCAATGCAAGATCAACAGATGTAGGGGCAACTCTACGGATTAAAGGAAAAATTCTTACTGCAACAGATGGAGATAATTCTGATGACACGATGAAACTTAGCTTATGGTCTCTAGTACCTGCTGAAAAGGCTGACTGTTATCGGAAGGTAACATTGGAAGTAATCTCTGCTGATCAAGTCGTCAGAAAAATTAATTTCCCGAATGCATTCGTTGTCGATTACACAGAGAAATTTGGAGATACCGAAGGAATTGGTGAGTTTTATCTATTCATCAAGCAGAAAAAGGATAAAACAGATTTAGCTAAAATTGAAGGCGGCTACTCCGTTTAACTTGATTCTGCAGAAGTCCTCCATTTCTCCTTAGTGGCGGGATGAATGCTAGATATGCATTCAAATTCAGTGGGTGTCCAAACACCTCCTTGTTAAGCCTCCGGCGGATGTTAGAGATTTTGAGAGGAGTTAATTGTGCTGTGCACAATTCAAAATCCCAACGTAATTACGCCGAGGCGCAATTGATTTAGGCTTTGGCGTAAGTGATTATTCTAGTTTGAATGATATAAGGGACTATAAAGTCCCTTATATCATTTTAAATAAAGTTAAATTATAGGGATGAAAAAATGAGAGACTATTATAAGGTATTAGGCATTGATAGAAATGCAACGCAGCAAGAAATAAAAACAGCGTATAGACAGTTATCGAAAAAGCATCATCCAGATGTAAATGATGGAAGTAAGAAATCCGAAAAAATCTTTAAAGATGTGCAGGAAGCTTATCGTGTGTTGAAGGACACAGCTTCGAGACAAACATACGACGCTCGGTTAAAAGGAACTAGTCAAAGTCAAGCTGATTCAAACAGTGACCCTACTCCCAAGAATAAGCAAGCTGAGGTGCATAAACAGCAGTTTGATTTTGGTGATTTAGAAAAAAACTTCGAGCATTTTTTTGGTTTTAATCCAAAAACAAAGGAAATGTCCTCGGCAAAACAGACTTCTGAAAAGAAAAACCCAATCGATACGACAGAGTTATTTGAAAGGTATTTTAAAAAATAAATAGTAGCGGTTATTTAAATCTTCTCAAATGGAAAAACTACGAATCTTATACTCTGAGCCGTAGTATTTTTTATTATGTATATTTAATAATTTTGGCTACTCCATTTTTGGCCAAGATTTAAGGGGATGAAGCAATGATTGAAACAAATAATTCTTTCGATACAAATGTACAAGAGGTCAAGAGCAATCACAAGATGAGTATTCTTGTGATTGATATATTTATCATTCTATTAGCACTTCTAATTATGGTTTATATCTTTTTGGTAGGAGAAATTATTGTAGTGAAATATATAGTCGGAATCCTTTTGGCGATAGTTGGGATAGGCTATGCATTGATGAAATACGAGTCTAAAAATTTTGAATATGAAGATGCTGGTACGGGAATTACGAAGCTATATCTTTTGAATGAACAAGGTGAAAAAATGAACGAATGGTTAATAGAAGGTGAAACCTCTCTACTGATTGGTAAAAGCTCCAGTGAGAGAGAAGTTGATATCGACTTATCTACTACGGAGTACGAATCACTCATTAATAACGACCACGCCGTGCTCAATTGCGTTTCGGGTATCTGGTACATTGAGGACATTGATTCCCTATATGGTATTGGCATTAAAAAGGCAGAAAAACGTATTAAAAGTAAGTTACGGCATGAGAGTCACTATCGTATAAATACAGGAGATATTTTATACATAGCGAACACACGACTACTAGTGAAATAAGAAGATACTTGAATTGATACATAAATGGAGGAATGACGAAAATGAGTTTGACTAGATGTGCAAATGGTCATATGTTTAGTTCAAGAAGACACGGGAGCGTTTGTCCCTATTGTAATGTTGTGGTTGAGCAATTTTCAAAGCCGAATAGCCAACCAACCATGGGGGTTGAAGAGGACGACAAAACAATGCCTTACTTTGGAGAAGTGGAAGGGATTGACCCTGTAACAGGCTGGTTAATATGTATTGAGGGGCCGCAAATGGGCCGAGATTATAGAATTCTATCTGAAAAAAACTTTATTGGAAGAGCAGAAGAAATGCATATTCGGATTATTGGGGATAACACTATTTCAAAACGAAACCACGCTGTCATTGTCTATGATCATAAAAAAAGGAATTTCTTCATGCTGCCAGGTGATGCGTCTGGGTTAGCCTATCTTAATAATGAGGCTGTCTATACGCCGACTGAATTATCAGCATACGATGTGATTCAGTTAGGCAGAAGCAAATTTCTCTTTATTCCTTTATGTGGTGTTCACTTTGAATGGGAAAACAATCAGGGCGAGGAATGATGAGCGAATGGAAGAACAAGGATTGATACCATACATAATTGTACTTGGATTTTTAATTGTACTTTTATTGTTACTTTTCATAAGGAAAAGTCTGGCGTTTCAAGGGACGAAGTTCAGTGTGGAAATCGGTAATGGACAGACGATAGGAAGACGCAAGGAGCAAGATGATTACTTCTCTACAGCTACAACTAAAAATGGCACGCTAGCTGTTTTAGCTGATGGTATTAGCGGATTAAAAAATGGCAGAATAGCGAGCACGCTTGTTGTGACAACATTTGTACGTGAGTACTCACAATTAGAACGACTCGATAATGTAGAAGATTTTTTCAGGAAAGTGGCCTTGCAAAGTAACAATCAGATTGTTCAACAGCTGAATGGCACAAGTGGTGGAACAACATTAGTTGCTGCCGTCATTGATGAACAAGGGTATTTACATTGGGGAGCAGTAGGGGATAGCATAATTACTATTTTTAGGAATGGTGAATTCATCCCGGTTAACCAAAAGCATACTTTTGAATCTATATTGGAGGAACGCTATCTTTCAGGGGAAATTACTGAGGTAGACGTCCAAAAAAATCCTATGAAAAAAAGATTGATTAATTATCTAGGGTACGAAGGGTATAAAAATATGGAAATTGGGAGAGAAGCTATCAAACTGAACAAGGGTGACAAGGTTTGTTTATATAGTGATGGTGTTTATAACAGTTTAACTGAAGTAGAAATGGAAAGAATTCTTTCTCAGAAGATAGCTCCATATGATATAGCTCAGGAAATCATTGAAGCGGTTGAACAGAAACGTCTGAAGAATCAAGATAACGCAACCATTGTGATACTAGAAAGAACAGCGGGGGACTTAGAGCTTTGATTCAACATGATAGTAAGCGGTATGAGGGGGATATGAATGAGGAAGGATAATAGTGAGTTCAAAACAAGCTTTTTATCCGAGGCAGGTTCTTTTATTCAAAATAAAGATTACTTTGCTTATATGGAGCTTGATGACGTAGCCTGCTGGGTCGTTGTGAAAGGATTAGACTCTGATCGGGAAGTCAATAGTGCTGAGTTAGCGGTAAAAGCTATATTGGAAAAATTTATGGAAAAACCGTCTATGTCTCGATCTAGAATTAAGAAATACATAAATAACGCGCAAGAGGTATTGCAGGCACAAAGCATCAGAGTGAGATTGAAAGCAAGCATTGTGATGGTTGTGTCGGATTATTCTAAAATAATCTGTGCTGTTGCGGGGAATTCTAGACTGTATCATTTTAGAAATGGACGATTGTTTTATCAGAGCAATGACCAAAGTCTAGCGCGCGAATTGCTCAATGGACCAGACTATTCTTTGGGGATTGACCACCACGAGGAGAGAAACAACCTTTTAAACTATCTCGGAAAACCAAATGCATTTCAACCCTTTGTTTCAAAGAAGATAAAGCTGATGGATGGAGATGCATTACTACTTTGTACCTCTGGTCTATGGGAAGAAGTTAGTGAGCTTGAAATGGCCGATGCTTTAGAGGGCGTAACAGAACCAGGACAATATACGGATGTCCTGGAAGAGGTTCTCTTAAGTAGACAAAAAAAAATCATTCAAAACTATACAATGGTTGCTATTTTTGCGAATAAGGTCTATTTAGAAAATAAAAAGAAAACAATGAAAACGATTAAACTCATTATTATTTCGCTATTTCTACTGCTATTAGTTGGAGGCGGAACGATTTTTTATAAAGTAAAAGAAGCTAAAAAAGCAGCTGAAATTACGGCTGAGATGCTTGAGCATGAGAAGACTGGAAATCTGTATTTCGATGATGGGAACTATGACGGCGCGCTAAAGGAATTTAGTGAAGGGCGAAATGCTGCTAAAAAGGTGAAAAACCCAATACATAGAAGCTTATTAGCTAAAAAACTAAGAATAACTCAGCTCATCATCGGCGGAGATAGTGAAGCGCAGGAAGGAAATCTAACGGAAGCCATCACAATGTATGAAAAGGCTTTAAAAGAAGGAAAACAAATCCAAAACTTTGGTACAGAGGAAGTCGAACTACGGATTACGAATATGGATGCGGTTGTTCAAATTCTGGACGCTGTCAAAGCAGGGGATTTCCGTTTTGAGGCGGAGGATTATAGTGGAGCACTGACCATCTATGAGAAAGCTAGAAAGCAAGCACTCGATATATCCTATGGTGGCGAATCGGACATCAAGGTGAAAATAGATGAGGCAAAAGAGAAAATAGCTGAATTAAAGAGGGCACAACAGGAATTGAAAGCAGAGGTTTTGGAGAAAAGTGGAGACCGCAGTTATGACGGCCAAGACTTTACCAAGGCTATTGAATCCTACACGCTTGCACAAGAAATTTTTCAGGAGACAGACTTACTTGCAAAAGTCTTGAGCGTTGAACGTAAGATCATGAATGCTAAGGAAAAGTTAAATCCTCCACCAGTTCCAGCTCCACAGGTTGTACCGAATGAACCACCTAGTGAATTGTACAATGAACTGATTGAGGAAAACCAGCCTTCAGATGTTGATGGAATGTAAGGAGGGATTACGCTAGTGAAAGAGTTTGTAGCAGATAGACTACGTAAGATAGAGGATCTTGAACAGCGCCAATTGCTAAAGGACATTGTGAGCGGAGTTTTTATGAATTTGGTGGAGTATCAAGAAGAGATGAATCGGAAATTAGAGGACCGCGTGTTTAATGAAATAGAAGACTGGGAGGACAACCATGATATCTATGTCACTTTGTGCGCAAAAGAAGACATTGATCCGATTCATGAATCTCTATACCCGATGATTCCATCTGATTTGGAGGCAAAGACACTCAATAACGAGGAAACGCTCGATTCGTTAAGGAAAAAGGAAGAGGTTACCCTCTTGACAATCTTTTTGGAGTCAGACTTTTCTGAAATCAAGACCTTGCTGACTCATCAAAGGGCTTTCGCAGGACGTATCCTCACAACAGATGGCCATTATGATATCCAGGTAAGCTTGCAGCAAAACAACAGCTATATTCAAGAGATGGAAAAACTATATCATATTTTTCAAACCAATGGGCTTGCTTGGAAAACAGTTAATAATCCCTTTGCTTATAAGTTTTTTGATGTGGTAGTTATAGATTGTCCGCAATTTAATACAGAGGAAGAAATTGTTGACGTGACGATTGACTTTGAGGAATTCGAAGAGAAAAAACGATTCGATATGATTCTATTATGGAATATTAAAAAAATCGACATTAAAAATATAGGATTCCCAATGCCCGCAGTGGACAAGGTGAACTATGAGCATGTGCTGTCGATTCGTAAAACAGGTATTGCGCATGGCTATCTTGTTGACGTGGAAGGGGACAGTATTCGTTATATTAAACGTTCAGACAATGAGATCACAATTGTCTGTCCACGGGAAAAGTCAGGAATATGGAAGTTACTTAAAATAACGAAGTTTGATAGAAATCAGGTCGGTAGCTTGAACTATGAGCTGGTGTCTAATCGAAGAGTCAATCGTTTTAGCAACAAATATGTGCATAAGCAGGCTGTGCTCGTGAAAACGAAGGGAGAAATCATCCGCATGGTCAATTCCTTTGAAGTATCTCAATCTGTCGAATTGGTTGATGTGGAAATAAGAGATAGACGGCTAGCTGAGAGGGAATGCTATCCTATGAATCCTTTTATAAGCGATCATATTGGTGATGACAGTAATAAGGAAGTCATGACTCTACTATTTAGGCCGCGTGAAGCGATTACCTTTATCTCAAATGACATAATGAGTTTTCTCGTTTCAGAAGTTCAAAGATACTTCTCAGAATATAGATGTGAGGGTAGCTGGTTATGAATTATATTTGGGACTTGTTAATAAAGGCTGAAAACGAAGGCTCAGGAAAACAGGAGATTCAATTTATCCCTGCGGATACTTATTCTCCATACATGGAATTGAGCAACGAAATGATTAATACACAGACGATTGATCAGATAGTCGAGGTCAATCCATATTATCGCTACTACGAAATTTTTAAAGATCTTTTTCCTCCTGAAGCTCAGGGAGAAGAAGAATTTAAAACTATTTTTTTTGATCTACTTCTCCACTTTTTGGCGGACATTGATCGAGTGCAAGGGATGAACAAACACGATTACTATGTTCGATTTGTCTTAAAGGATATTGAGGATGCTACATTTGGCAACAGCGTGAAAAGTAAGATGATTGGGTTTACGCAAAGGGAGAAAGAGCAGATCGCCGCGAATATTTTAAGACTGTATCAGACAGGAGAAGAAATTTACTTGCTGAAGGATACGATGAAAAAAATGTTTAAGGACTGCATCATTTATCTCAAATGTGAAGTGAAAGATGAGTTGCTTATTTATATTGGACAAGAGAAATGTGCCATTACACAATCAAAAGTTGACCTGATTTTAGAGATATTTCTTCCAATTCGATTTCACACAGAGATTTACTGGCAACAGCACTTTGGCATTATTGACGTAGAGGAGACAATGCAACTGGATAAGATTGCACTTTACTGAGCACCAATGGCAGACAGGGGGAGAAAGTAAATGACTGTTTACTCATATAAACTACATTCGAACAAAAAAATACACGACAAAAAATTGGCGAAGTATACGCGTGAAGCATTAATGGGCATGACAACATTTGAGCTAAGGAATATTTGTCACAAAGAGAAGCTTGTCACTAGCCTCATCAATCCTTTAGATCGTGAAAGTTTGATTCGAACGATTATTAAGTATCGGGGAGCCGAAGAAAGTCTACTCATCAAGGAAAAGAAAGAGGGCGGCTTTGAGCGAGTAGAAGGAGCGATTCAAAATTACTTAAATACCTTGCTCTCAGATAATGGTGACATAAAAACACCAGCCAAGATGAGCATTTATGCGGGGATGAAAATTGATGAGTTGGATAAGTATTTCGTTGAGGCTGGGGGACGACTCGTAGAATCGAATGTGTTATTGGTCAACGATCAGCTTGAGTTATGTGGGATTTTCAATTTAGTAAAAGATTTTCAGCAGCCGAATCGCTATTATTTTACTGCCGAAAAAGAAATAGGAATCAGGGATACGAAAAACAAAAACTACAGTTTTATATTTTTGAAAAAGCAGGACTCAGAGTACATTTATAAAACCTATTATCAAGAAAAACCGCTCCCTCCGATCAATCTCCATTACTATAAAATACCGATTCCAGACTTGGAAATAAAACAGCTTGAAACAACGAATGCCATTTTGGCTATTGACTTTGGGACGACGAATACAACGGCTGGTGTTTATTTGGATAGTGAGTACGTATCGTCTCCGTGTAGTCATGACCTATTGAATCAAAGAATTCGGTTAAATAACATTAACTTTGTTACTTTTCCGAATCGAGTCCACCAGGATGAGTGGATAGAAATAGTCCCTACTATTATGAGCGTGGCTGATTGTTCCGATCCTAATAAGATAAGCTATCATTTTGGCTATGATGCGTTACAGGGCATGAAGAAGTCTGGCTATACAAGCATAGCTAGTCATTTTCAAGGCATCAAAAGATGGGTGAATAATTATGCGAAGCTCGAAGAGGTAGTAGATGGACGTGGAAATACAGCAGTAGTGCCTAGAACCCAAATTTTAAGGGAGTTTCTCCTCTATATCATACGTACTGCGGAGCACCAGTTTAAATGCCGTTTCAAGCACCTGCATATCTCTAGTCCTGTAAAGATGAAAACTCAATTTATAGGGATGTTCAATCATATTTTACCGGAGTATAAGATAGAGTCCGACTATGCGCTCGATGAAGGAATGGCTGTGCTTTATAATACAATTGCTAACCAAATAGAAAACGATAGTTTCATGGATGGCGAGGAGTACAAAGCGCTTGTTATTGATTGTGGAGGAGGGACGACGGATCTTTCCTCTTGTAAATTCCGTATAGAGGATGGACATATTTCTTATAAGATTGATATTCATACGACTTATGAAAATGGGGATACCAATTTCGGCGGCAATAATATTACGTATCGAATTTTTCAATTTATGAAAATTGTTTTTGCTGACTATTACAGTCGGGGCAAGAGTATTTTTGATATTGATTTGCTCATTGATATTCCTGGTAAAGATATTTTTAGGCATGTCGATGAATTTGGACGTGAAGCGGTGTACGAACAGTTCGAAGCGGCTTTTGTTGAAGCGGAGGAAATTATACCTACACGCTTTAGAGAATATGAAAATAGAACGCGTGATGAGTATTTACGCGTAAGAAATAACTATTATTTTTTGTGGGAAATGGCAGAAGAAATGAAGAAGGAGTTTTTCCGTAAGACGGGTATGTTAAGAAATCGATTTAATGCTGAAGCTGGAGCTGGAGCCCACCAGCAGGATAGTGACTTAAATGTGACCGCGGTTGAACGCTGGTGCTTATCATTAGTAGAGGATCATCAATTTAGAGACGTGTATGACTATCCAAATGTCATTTTCAATATTAAGGAAATTAATCATTTAATCAAAGCTGATATCTATGATATTGTCAGAGGATTTTTAGAGGAGTTTTATCAGACTGGAGAGTTGGCGGAGTATTCGATTATTAAGCTGACGGGTCAATCATGTAAAATCGATGTCTTTAAAGAAGCTTTGAAGGAATTTGTGCCAGGTCGAAGTATTGAATTTAGGCAGAAAGCTGAAGATATCGGGCAAGTTCCAGACTTGAAGCTCGCTTGTCTTAGAGGGGCGATTCGATATCTGAATGCTAAAAAGATAGGCATGATTGAAACGAATATTACGAATCACGCTCCGATTGTTCCTTACGCAGTGAGTGCGTTCACGCATAATCGACAAGAAAAGATTTTAATCAGTAGTTTGGAAAGGCTCAATCAGATTCACGGGTCAATTTCTCGCCCTTGGGGTGTAGCGGAGGTTGAATTTTTCTTGCAGGGAAGTGAGAATACTACGGCTTATAAGTATATCTATTTAAGCCGCGTAGAAAACTATGCCCCGGTATTGTATGAGAATATTGCGAAACAGTATCAAGAGAAAATTCCACAAAATGAAACGGATTCAATCGTTAACGGTGAAGTGAAGTTTTTTGTTTTTGCTGGAGAAGATCATTGGGGCTTCCATGTCGTGCCGATAGCTAGAAGAAATGAGCAGTTGTATTTAGGAACGAAGGAGTTCTTTGCTTTTGAAACCGATTTGTCAGAGTTGGATTTCTTTGATGGGTTGAAGTAGGGCTAGAGAGTGCCCATTGAATACGCTTCGGCGCTTGGGAAGGATTGAACTATTATCCTTCCTTGGGGGAGCCGAAGATTACATAGAATGTATTGTTCAGCGTGTAGAGAAAAGTGTTTAAGGAGGTGGGCTGACGTTGTTTTATCATATCGTTCCTGATTTTCAAAAGGGGAGAGTATTGAAGAGAGAAATGCTAGAGAATCTGAGGGATTATCCGCGCAACATGACGGAAATCTATTTCCAAGATTATTCAGATGGCATCATTGCAGGGGCTCAAATTGTTGTGGAGGAAACGAACCTTGTGATTACGAAAGGAATCGTGAAACACAATGGTCGCGTGTATATGCTGGATGCCGACTACCTACTCCCTTATCACGCTGTAGGTAGGGAAACGCTTGTGAAAATTAGGTTTCATGAGGAGCAGCAGTCGTCTGACTTTATAGCCTATTCGACAGATGTGCTTCTCGATGATGTCCTACAGGTTGCGGAAAACGAACTTGAATTAGGGCGCTTTAAACTAAAACCAGGCGCAAGACTACGCTCTGTGTATGAAGACTTTCAAGATTTTGCTACGGAGTACAATACGGTCAATACAATCTATTGTCAATATGCTGGTTTTCAAACAACAACTTTTCATCCGCTCATCTTGCAATACTTTGCCAAAGAACTGCTTAGCAGCATGCCTTCCAATGCGTATGATATTTCTTTTGCCTTGCAATGCTTAAATCAGGATCGAATTCAGCGAGAGGTCATTTACTATTATTTAGCTAATAGGCTAGGTAAGGGGTATCGCGAGTATACCAATGAACAGATTCATCATTATTTAAGTCGTGTATTGCAAGAAGGTAAAGGATGGAATCGATCTACATCGGAGCAGAGCAGTCGTAGACCTCGTCAAATGATTGTCGAATAACGTAATGAATTGAAATAAAGGAGAGTGAAAAAATGAGTTTCATGGATGAAGAAATTATCGGGATGACGAAACAGGCAAGGCAGAAGAAGCGACTGGAGAACATTGACAATCAATTGTTACATACTGACATTGCGAAAGCGATTAAAGAAGGTCAGTTAATGATTGAAGATGACAAAATGGACTTTACGGAAATCAGTCTTTATGAGAATAAAATTCGGATGTGTATTCCGGCAACATTTGAAGTGATGGAACCTGAATTAATGGATATTAAATATCCATCCAGCCGTAGACCGGAGTATATCTATACAAGCGAGAGTACATCCATCAACGTCACGATGAAAATCATGGAGCAGCAGATTAAAGCGGAGGAATTAGAAGAGTTCACACAGACCATGATGACGATGCTTCATAAATTACAGCCAAGCGCAGATATGTTGGATATTGGCATAAAAGAAGTTAACGGTGTACAAATAGGCTATTTTGATTTCATCACGCCAGCATTAGATGACAAGATTTATAATTTAATGTTCTTGTTTATGGTAGGCGAGAATGTGACGATGGGCTCCATTAATTGTTTAAAAAAAGAGATGAATATTTGGAAACCCATTGCTTACGGCATGCTAGAATCTGTCTCAATCGAAAATAAATTATGATAAAGAAGGTGTTGTCTGATGGATTGGAAGTATGACATTCAAACAGGGAAGGAAACGGCCTTAACGTATAAAGATATGATTGTGATGCCCTATAATATTCGTGTCAGTCAAATCGAAATCACACAACAAATGAATGAGCATGCTACATTGCATTTAACGGGCTTGATACCAGAAGAACTCGAAGATTCTTATGTATATATGACAGATGCAGAAACGGCTATTGAAGTATTACAGATTGGCAGCGATGGAAAAACGATTCCTATTTTTAATGGGTTGGCAGTAGAAGTACAAGTGAAAACGGTTATGGGTACCTATTATTTAGAGGTTACAGCGGTTTCACATACGTATGTGCTAGATGTTAAGAAGAAAAACCAAACCTATCAAAATGCGCGTATGTCATATGGTGAATTAATAGATGCCTGTATTGCCGATCAACCAGGTGCAGATTTTATGGATTATGTGACAGAGGGGGCTACTCTTGGTAGCTTCACGATGCAATATTTAGAGACAGATTGGGAATTTCTTAAACGAATGGCGTCACGATTTCATACAGGCTTGGTGCCAGACACGGTTCACCCGACTGCCAAGTTTTACTTTGGTGTACCGTTTCAAGCTGGGGGCATAAAGGAAATGAAGGCCATCAATTATCGAGTTAAAAAGGCGATCGGCAACTTCCTTGTTTCAAGTAAAAATCATCTCGACGGTATTACCGATAGTGACTATATGTACTATGAAGTAGAATCGATTCAGCCATTCAAAATAGGCAATGAAGTTACTTTCCAATCTAAAAAATTATATGTATATAAAATCTTCTCAACGTTAAAAGATGGTTTACTCAAGCATATTTATACGTTAACACCTCAGAACGGTTTCAGTGTCCACACGACCTATAATCAAGCCATTATTGGTGCCTCTATTCAAGGTAAAGTAATTGATGTTGCAGGAGACAAAATTCGCATTTATGTCGATTTCGATGAAGGGCAAGAAAAAGATACGGCCTATTGGTTTCCCTACTCAACGATTTATGCATCAGAAGACAATACGGGATGGTATTTCATGCCGGAGCTATCTGACAATGTGAGAATTTACTTCCCAAGCAATCGTGAGAATGAAGGAATTGCAGTTAGTTCCGTATCCAAAGCGCCTCCGCAATCAGGTGCGATGTTGGCAGCAAGTAATCCAGCCAGCCAAGGTGGTCAATCAGGTGCGACACCACCAGAGGATAATCGCCAAGATCCAGGGCGGATGGCTGATCCAGATGTAAAAACACTTCGAACGAAGCATGGTAAACAAATTTTACTTGCACCGGATCGGATTGTTATATCTGGTGGAGGATTGATGATTACACTAATGGATGATAATGGAATATCCATAATAAGTGATAAAAATATTAATATACAAGCAACAGAGAAAGTCGTCATTAATGCAAAACAAATTATGATCAATGCGAACGAGAAAATAGAGATGATTTGTAAAGACAATTCAATCAAGATGGAAGACAAAATGGAGATTAAAGGAACAGAAGTACGAGCAAATTAATGAGGATGTGGGTGCATGAAACGAGAAGAAGCATTGCAGCATTTTATGGATGAATGCGTGTCAGTTCATGTCAGCCGGTTACAAGAGAAGATTGATCGACAGTTTCGCCAAGAGAAGGAAGGTTTGCTACAGCCAATCATTGACTCACTTGAAGAGCTGTTTGCAAATAGTAGAAATCAGCAAGCCCAAGAAAAGTTAGGACCAGTTGCCTTTATTCATCTCTCATTGCTGCGAACATCATTACTAGAAAACAAGTGTACGTATTTGTTAGAAGCATATGGCGAAACATGGTATTACGGTTGGGGAGAATGTACGGCACGGTATGAAGCGGAATGGCTGAGTGAGGCGATGATAGATTTACAAAAAACGCTTGAAAAAGAAAGAAAACCTTATCTCACCATCCAAGCAGCTGACATTCGAGGAATCATTCAACAGACAGTGATCCTGTTTCATCAGTATATCATTCAATTGGTACGCTATCTCTTTCGCTATCAACAAGACAGCGTACCTGAATTAGATTTTCAACGAGCGGCGTGCTTACGATTTCGCGTCGGGGAATATAAAGGGTTTAGTGAAGATGTAGGCATCATTGACGAACGGGAACGGGAGGAAAAAAGCCTTCTTGCATGGTTAGACAAACAAGAGACGGACAAATCGTATACATTTGAAAACTTCTCAAACCTACAATTACAGCAGAAACATTTTAACCAACTAGACTTTTCCTATGCGAATTTCAACGGCAGTGACTTAGCAGGTGCTTCGTTGAAACAAAGTATTTGCATGGGCACTAGTTTTGTAGATTGTGAGTTAGCCAATGTTGATTTTTCCTATGGAGTCATTCAAGATGCTGATTTTCGAAATGCCAATTTAGCAGGTGCTAATTTTACGCATGCACAGGGACAAATGCTGGTGCTATCTGATGCTGTGATTGCGGGTTATCTAGGAACTGATTTCAGTTATGCAAATTTGGAAAATGCAAGGTTTGAATTTGCACAAATTGCAGGTGCCAATTTTACAGGTGCCAATTTGAAAGGGGCTACCTTCTTTCAACGCGATCAGGAGAAATGTCTATTTAGCCCAGAGCAGATAGAAGGCATTCAGTGGATTCTTTAACTACGATAGTGTGATTTTGTCAAAAATTATTATATATGCTGAACTAAAGAATCCTAGTAACAACGCTCGGCGCTAGGGGATGCCTCTTGCGAAGGTAAAGGGATATTTTAGAGTCACACCTTATCATTAACTGTGTAATTTTTGCAAAGTACGCAAAAATTACACAAACCGAACCCTTTGTTGTTCGGTTGGCTACCCCGTTAGGGCGCCTTCGCTGGAGATTAGAGGGAACTTATAATTATGGGAGGAAAAGATGGAGTATTTTATTGTTCGGCAAGATCAGAGCATTACAAAACCAATCATTCCTTTTAAGACAGACCTCGATGATGATTTTGTCTGTTCGTCTGTATTCGGAGAAGTGGTAGAGAAAGAGAATGCGATTTATCTGGATTATTTGGAGAAGCCTCGAAGAATCGTGTCTGATGATTTGAAAGAGCTGCTAGCAAAATATGAGGATAACTTAGATTTTACAGCCATTGTGTTTACGGATGTAGGGAAAGGTACACAGCGTGTGCATTGGCTGATGGATATTGCGAGGAAGAACTGCATTTCCCATGAGGCGACTTATTATCCAGACGGACAACTGATGGAGCTCGTGATTGACCCGAAGAAGGTGGAGCTGGATTGTATTTTTCAAGTCGACGGCAAAAAGGAATCCTTCACTATCGTCAATTTAGAGGTGGCAGAAAGTATGCTGCGACGACCCTTTCTTGGAATCCAATTGCAGCGAGTAAAGCTAGAGAAACGATAGAATCTGTCTGCTAAATTACTCTAAAACATTATGAAAGGAAGATGTTTAATGGCTCAGGTTGTGGAAAATTTAGAAACGGAAAGTGCGGAACAGGAGCAATTTAGTTATGTGGTACACGGAGCAATCATTAGCTGTGAGCATGGAAGCCATCTGAATTATTTAAACTTACCGCAGGATCATGGTGTTTATATTAAGGGGAAGGCCGTGATGAATGTCGGAGATCGAACCCCTGAAAATATCCCAACCTTTGGCGTCTGCTTACAGTTGAAAAAACCGTGTACGCCTGCATGCTCCATTGATTGGCTGGAAGGGATGGAAAATGTCAATATCGAAGGGAAGCAAGCGTTGCTAAATCGCTGTCATACGCAATGTTCAGCGGGTGGAGGCAAAATCGATATTGTTCATGATGGGCAAGAGGAGTTGGACATACCGATACAAGGCTTTTAAAGAGGAGATTGTATGAAAGGAGGTAAGTAATTGAAAACGCTTGGAGAAAAAGACGTACATATCGTTAGTACGTATGAGGATATTGAGCTCATATGGCCTTATCCACTTATCCATTTAGATAAATTAACCATCAAGCAAAGAGGCAATGACCATGCGCGATTGTACTTTACGGGTATGATTGCGGAAGAGCGGGCGCAAAATTATATTCAGCAAGTCAGTCATACAGATGAAGTCGTTGTGAAATTCGGACGACAGAGAGACGTATTATTCTCAGGAAGAATTGAAAATGCGGAGTTGCAGGCAGTGCAAGGCGTGCACTATGTTGTAGTTGAGGCGGTCTCATTTACCGCAAATATGGATATTGTGAAGCGCTCACGTTCTTTTCAGGATACGACTATGACGTATGTAGAGTTAATGAACAACATCGTAAGTGCCTATCCTCAGGGAGATTACATCGACCGTGCTTCTAACGGGCAGGCCATTGAGCATATTTCGATTCAATATATGGAAACCGATTGGGAATTCATCAAAAGAATGGCCTCCCGGTTGCAGGCGGTTGTTTTTCCTGATTTACAAGGGAAGGGCGCTCGATTTTGGCTAGGTACACCTCAGGGGAGGAAAAGCATAACAATCGACGATCTGCCTTCTGCCTTACGTATGGATGTAGATGACTATCGGATGATTACTGAAAATGATGGTACAGATGTGAGCGAAGCCGATTATACTTTTTGTGCGTTTGAAAGCACGGAAGCCTATGAGTTGGGCACGTTGGTACAATCTAAGGGGAAATCCTATATCATAACGGTGCGGGAAATCTATCTTGATGGTGGTGTATTGAAGTTTCACTATACTGCACAACCAGCGAAAAGTATTCGTCAGCGATTGGTACGCAATGAAGATCTCATTGGTGCAGCATTTACAGGGAAAATAATAGATGTTACGCAAAACACTGTTAAAATGCATTTAGATATAGATAAAAAGCAAGAGAAAGCAAAAGCGCATTGGTTTGCTTATTCTGCAGATGCCAATAGCGTGATGTATTTAATGCCTCAAATAGGTGCACGTGCGCAATTGCACTTTCTAAGTGCGGTCGAAGAAGAGGCTATCGTCATTAGCTCGGTGCGTGTCGATTCAGTTTCATCAGAGGGGAAGCAGCAGTCAACGAAGAAAATGGCGGATTCTACAGTTAAGTCATTGGCAACTACTGCTGGAAAAGATATGACATTAGGTGTGGGCGACATTACCTTTAGTTCAGTAGAAGGGGTATTGGAAGTCCAGATGGATGATGGCGAAGGTGTGACGTTTCTGAGCGACAGTACGATCATGATAGCGGCGGATGAAACACTCGACATGAGTGGGATGAAAGAGTTGTCCATGGAGGCAGAAGAGTGGATTGCCATTTCAGCGCAAGAGAGCAGTCATATTATCCTTGCGGCTGATACTCAGTTAATCAGTACGCTCATTGATCAAGAAGGGACGGAGAAGCAAAGTCAACTCCCGAAGTTAAATGCAGAAGCCACCGCAGCTATGGGGAAAGTTGACGTAATTTTCCCGCAACAAGCACCCCAGAAAAAAGAGAAGAAAGGCTTATTCAGCAAAATTTTGGACGGCGTTAGTTTAGCACTAGATGTTGCTGGGTTTATTCCTGTTATCGGTACCTTTGCGGATGTTGCAAACGCGGGACTTAGCTTAGCACGAGGCGATTACATGGGGGCAGCCATGAACTTAGTCGGTGCTATTCCCGGTGTTGGGGATGCAGCAAAAGCAGGCTATATGGCCAATAAAGCGGCAAAAGTCGCCAGTAAAACCGCAAAAACTGCAAAAGCCGCGGATAAGGCAGCGGATGCAGCCAAAGTAGCCAAAGGGATGAAAGCAGCGTATACGAAAGTATCCAAGACGCTAGATACAGTTACAGCGCTCGCCAACAAAGGCTCAAAGAGTGTGAAAACCGCAGCGGATAAAGTCATCCAATCGATGGATGAAGTGCTAGCTGTTTCAAAGGCAGTAGACGGGATGAAAGCGCTGGCCAAAACCGAACTAACGAAATTAAACCATCAAGTATTAAAGAAATTTGATTGTACAAAAGGATTAAGTGATAAGTTTTGTAAAAAAGGGTTTGAACCCGTTGATTTAATCACAGGACGTATGATTTATGAAGGCGTCGATTTTGAACTGCCTGGCCCAATTCCCCTTTCATGGGAACGCGCTTGGTACAGTGATAGTAGCCGGGTTGGCTTAACAGGTCATGGGATGCATTTCATCTATGATCTAGCTTTGGAGATTTTTGAAGAAGATGACATGATTGGCATCGTGGTGACGGATGGGCGTGCGGTAGGATTTCCAATATTGCCAGTGAACTTGCCGTATTTTAATAAACGAGAAAGAATGACGTTGACCAATACAGGTGAGGAATACCATTTGTTTGAACATGATACACGATTGATGTATGTATTTGAACAAACAACCGAAACGAAGTATCGCTTAAAAGAAGTGAAAAATGAACAAGACCATCACATTCAATTTGCGTATAATCTCAAAGGCTTCTTATCCCAAGTAACCGACAGTGTCGGCAGAGTGCTTGAGGTGACGACCAATGAGGCAGGCAGAATGACAGAAGTCGCCTTGTGTCACCAGATGAGTCGTGAAGTGCTGGTTCGCTATGTGTACAACGACATTCAAGATTTAGTCGAAATCCAAGATGCGTTAGGGCAAAGTACGCATATCAGCTATACCAACCACTTAATGATGCAAAAAACAGACCGCAATAAAAATTCCTTCTTCTGGCGATATGATGGTCCCACAACGGGTGCACGCGTGGTCAAGACATGGGGAGATGGGAATGTCCTTGCTGGTGAGCTTGCGTATTACGAGGAGTATAACGAAATTACCAATAGTTTAGGGCATACGAGTATTTACTATTTTAACGAAGATAACCTTTGTACGAAAATTGTACATCCAGATGGTAGTGAAGTCAGTGAAGACTATAACGACGACTTTGAATTACTCCAAGCAGTTGATGAAGATGGTCGTGTGACGATGTTTAGCTACGATGAGTGGGCAAATCCTGTGACGGTTACGCTTGCAGATGGCAGTACTGTATCCTCACAATATGATGAGCAGGATAGGCTGATTCAAGCTGTTAATGCAGAGGGTGGAAGTCGTCTGTGGATGTATAATGAGGATGGGACATTACAGGCGAATGTTTTAGAAGATGGTACGAAAACAGAGTTTTCCTATAATGAGCATCATTTAATCGAAACGGTGACGAATACGCAAGGGCATATGGTAAAATTAGCGTATGATGATGATTTGAACTTACGTCAAGTGACATTGCCAGACGGGACGAGTTCAACCTGGGCGTATGACCATCGGGGGAATTGCACAACCACGACGAATCCGCTAGGAGCCTCAGAAAAGTTCGGTTATGATCGCTTGAATCGACTTGTACGCGCAAATCTGTCAGATGGGAACGACGTTCGATTGCAGTATGATGCTTATGACGATGTGGTTTTGGCGAAAGACAACCATACGCAAGTGTCCTTTGCCTACACCATTCTTGGCAGCTTGACGGCTCGAAAACAAGGTGGGAAGAAAGTTGAGTTCACCTATGATACAGAAGAGCAGTTAACGGCTGTGGTCAATGAAAAAGGCGAAGCGTACCAATTTGAACGTGATGCGAAAGGAAATATCATCAAGGAAATCGGCTTTGATGAGCTGACCAAAACGTATGAACGAAGTCATGCAGGTTTGGTGCAGAAAATTCATCGTCCGGGTGATCGTTGGACAGCGTATCAGCATGACAGTATAGGGAATGTCATTCGTGCTGACTACTACGATGACACGTGGGAAACGTTTGGCTATGATAAAAATGGATCGTTACTAGAGACTGCCAATAAACATATGACTGTCAAGCTAGAGCGAGACCCATCTGGGCAAGTCATCAAAGAATGGCAAAATGACCAGTGGATTGCGAGTAGCTATGATGAACTCGGCAGTCGTTTACAAGTTACGAGTAGCCTGGGTGCCAACATTGATGTGGAACGAAATACGATGGGGAATGTGGCGCAAATCACAGCGTCACAATCAGATCAATCACAATGGACCGCCGCAATGCAGTACAACGAACTCGGCCAAGAAATCGAGCGAATCTTACCCGGGGGCGTCATCAGTCAATGGCAGTATGATGTCACAGGTAGACCGACCAATCATCGAGTAAGCAATCAAAACCGTCATACAAGAAGACGCGTGTACAATTGGGACGTCAATCACCGCCTAAAATCCATGGTCAATGAGTTAACCGCCGGACAAACAACTTACGGCTACGACGAATTCAGCAATCTTATCTGGTCAAATCAAGGCAACCCATTCGACTTCATACACCGTAATGTCGATGATGTCGGGAATTTGTATGAAACGAAAGAAAAGTCAGATCGTGTCTATGGTGCCGGCAGTAGGTTACTCGCAACGAGCGAGGCAACATTTTCTTACGATGAAGAAGGAAATCTCGTTCAGAAGGTCGAAAAGAATGGGGATACGTGGACATACGAATATAACGGCAATGGGATGATGTCAAAGGTCATCAAACCAGATCAGACGGAAGTTACTTTCAAGTATGATTCATTAGGTAGACGGATTGAGAAGAGTTCTAATGAAAAAACAACAAGATTCGTGTGGGATGGAAATACGATTCTACATGAGTATTTCTTAGAGAACGATCCAGTTGAACCACAGAATAAATTAGAAATACCGGATAATGTAGTCACCTGGGTGTTTAATGATGGGTTCGTCCCTTCAGCAAAAATCACGAGTGAAGGTAATTACAGTATTATTAGTGACTATCTAGGAACGCCTGTCGAAGCATATGACGAAGAAGGTAATCAAGTTTGGTCAGCTGAGCTTGATAGTTATGGACGAGTGAAAGAATATACAGGTGAACATGATTTCATTCCATTCCGTTATCAGGGGCAATATGAAGACATGGAAATTGGTTTGTATTATAACCGATTCCGTTACTACGATCCAGAACAAGGGAATTATACTCAAATAGACCCGATTGGACTTGCGGGTGGGAATCCTACGCTTTATGGTTATGTTGGTGACCCGAATAATTGGATTGACCCATTTGGACTACTACCAAAAGCTGGTGAAGATTTATTTGTAGGTTCATATAATACATCATATCGTGCAAATGTTAAAGCAGGTCTAAATAAAACACATACCCCACATCATGCTTTACAAAATGCTCTCAGCCCAACTTCACATGGTAAAGGAATTACGATAAATATGCGTAAAGATTTACATGAAAAAACTCGCACATTTAGAAAGCCAGTTGACAAAAGTGTAGGAGCGTTAAGAAATCATTTAGCGGCTGATGTAATTGATATAAGAAAGATACTATTGGATGAAGGATATGATAGGAAACTAGTGAATCAACAGTTGAAAGAGCTGATTAAACAAAATAAAGCTTTATATAAAGAAGAATTGAAGAAACCACCAATAAAATGTAAAGGGTGATGAAGATGGATACAGAATTAGCATTGCAATTTTTAAAAGATCATCAACCAATGCCTTCAGATGAAAATTTATCAGAAGAATTAATATCTTCCTATGATGAAGTTAGAAAATATTTTTTAAAGGTGCCTGATAAAAGATGTATAGAATTATTTTTAAATTCATTCGGATACATCGATGGTTTTGGTGTTTATCAATTAGTAGATGATGTGATTTTACAATTTTCAAAAGAAGACGTTATTGCTGATTTAATCGAAGCATTAAAAAGTGAACATTACAGTGTAAGATACTGGTGTGCAATGATTTCAGCTAATTATCCTTGTTTAGAATTAGTATCAGCTTTAAAGACTTTACTTTATGAAGAAGATGTTGAAATTAAAACAGCTTCATTAACAAGTTTGAGTATGTGTGAATTTCCAGAAACAGCAGAAGTGCTTAAAGAATACATTCAACATGAGTGTGATGAAGAGTTAATAGAAGATGCAAAAGGTATTCTTTTAGAGATTGAAAATATAGTATAAAAATTAATCAAGACATATGTAAGCGAGTATTTAATGCTCTTACATATGTCTTTCTATATGATTGGGAAGTGAATCACCGGTTAAGAAGTGTTACGAATGAGCTGACAAGAACACAGATTAAGTTAGCTATGATGTATTTAGTAACTTATTCTCTGCAGATTATGGCTTTTACGACTTGATTCATCAAAATGGTAACGACGTTTGCTTACAGTACAATGCCTATGACGATGTTGTATTGGCGAAAGACAATCATACGCAAGTTTCCTTTGCCTACACGATTCTTGGCAGCTTAACCTCCCGTAAACAAGGTGGTGGAAAGAATGTCACATTTACCTTTGATGCAGAAGAGCAGTTAACCGCTGTTATCAATGAAAAAGGCGAAGCATACCAATTTGAACGTGATACGAAAGGAAACATCATCAAGGAAACCAGCTTTGATAAGTTGACCAAAATGTATGAGCGAAGTCAGGCAGGTTTGGTGCAGAAAATTCATCGTCCGGGTGATCGTTGGACAGCGTATCAACATGACAGTATAGGCAATGTCATTCGAGCTGATTATTACGATGACACGTGGGAAACGTTTGGCTATGATAAAAATGGATCGTTACTGGAAACTACCAATGAACATATGACTGTCAAGCTAGAGCGAGATCCATCTGGGCAAGTCATCAAAGAATGGCAAAATGATCAGTGGATTGCGAGTACCTATGATGAACTCGGCAGTCGTTTACAGGTTACGAGTAGCCTCGGTGCGAACATTGATGTCGAACGAAATATGATGGGCAATGTGTCGCAAATCACAGCTTCACAATCAGATCAATCACAGTGGACAGCAGCGATGTAGTACAATGAGCTCGGTCAAAAAATCGAAAGAATCTTATCTGGTAATGTCATCAGTCAATGGCAGTATGATGTCACAGGTAGACCAACAAACCATCGAATAAGCAGTCAAAATCGACATACAAGAAGACGCGTGTACAATTGGGACGTCAATCACCGCCTAAAATCCATGGTCAATGAGTTAACCGCCGGACAAACAACTTACGGCTATGACGAATTCAGCAACCTCGTCTGGTCCAATCAAGGGAATCCGTTTGATTATCTTCACCGTAATATCGCTGATGTCGGGAATTTGTATGAAACGAAAGAAAAGACAGACCGTGTTTATGGTGCTGGCAGCAGACTACTTGAAACGAAAGATGCCAAATTCTCGTATGATGAAGAAGGAAATCTCGTTCAGAAAGTCGATAAGAATGGTTATACGTGGAAGTACGAATATACCGGCAACGGGATGATGTCGAAGGTCATCAAACCAGATCAGACGGAAGTTACTTTCAAGTATGACCCGATGGGTAGACGGATTGAGAAGGGTTCTAATGAAAAAACAACAAGATTCGTGTGGGATGGAAACACGATTCTACATGAGTATTTCTTAGAGAGTGATTCAAGTGAACTAGAAAATCTAGTTGAGTCACAGAGCGAGTCTGAAATACCGGATAATCTAGTCACGTGGGTATTTAATGATGGGTTTGTCCCTTCAGCTAAAATTACGAGTGAAGGTAACTACAGTATTATTAGTGACTATCTTGGAACACCCGTCGAAGCTTATGACGAACAAGGAACCAAAGTCTGGTCAGCTGGGTTGGATATTTACGGTAGAGTAAAAGAATTCACAGGCGAGAAGGACTTTATTCCATTCCGATATCAAGGTCAGTATGAAGATGTTGAAATAGGATTGTATTATAACCGATTCCGTTACTATGACCCAGAGCAAGGAAATTATACGCAAATAGACCCGATTGGGCTTGCGGGTGGGAATCCGACTTTGTATGGGTATGTAAAAGATCCGAATACAATTGTGGATGTTTGGGGATTAAGTGGAGAGCTAGTTTATCAATTGCTTAATAAAAAGGATAATGTTATCTATTATGGAATAACAAGCAGGGATGCTTTGGTTAGAATGGTAGAGCACGCAGGTTCAGGTAAAGTATTTTCAAATATGGAAATTATTGCCGAAAATCTAACGCATGATCAGGCCAGATCTATTGAAGGTGCTCTTATTCGAAAAAGGCTAAGAGAGAATATTGGTAACTTTAATATCGACGATTCTATATTAGAAAAATTAAAGAAATCTGGTCTATTAAATAAAAACCGGGGAAGGGTAAAAGAGAGATGGATTTCAGAAAATCCATTAAATGATTTAAAAGATAAAATGTTCGATGAACCTAAAAAAAATAAATTGTAAAAAATAATTGGAGGGAATTATGAAAATATTTAGTACATCACCAGAGGGTAATGAAGCTGCAGAGTTGGAAAATGCTCATTATTTTAACTTGGCAATAAGGAAAATTGAAGAAAGCAATGAGTGGTTGAAGAAAACTGAGAAGCCATATCAGGTTATGTTAGTTCATATAGATATTTTATTGATGCTTTCTAGAAAGTATAAAGTAGATGCAAACTTAAGTATTAAGAGGGATAGGGTTTCAGAATGGAAAAATACGTTTGATGCATGGTTTACTAAGTGCGGCCAAAAAATCCCTGCAAAATATAGAACTGGAATTAAAGAAAACGCTGAAGAGTTATTTAATGAATTGAGTGGTTATGGACATTAAAGCATGCTGTAGATTCCATCACTTTAACTGAGTAGTCATGTAATTTATAATATAAGTAAGTCAACATGTACTCGGTGCTAGTATGACGTTTCTAGGGGCGAAAAATTATTTTTGGTGGTGGGATAAGATGAATTTTATTATTGATAAAAAGAAAATAGCTCCGTTTTTTTGGGTGAATTATGATGAAAGCTCCGCGTCCTTTTGTTTAGATGTTGCTGGATATAAGCAAGAGATTTTTGATACGCGATCTGATGAGGGATTTGAGGGGAATGGATACGATTGGAATTCTTTAGCGATTGTTTTTCTTGAAGAAAAAATGCCTGAACTAAAAGATATTGTCAATTTTGATTCTGAAGCCGGTATGTTTTGTGCATATTCCTCCGATAAAAAAGCATTAGAGAAGTTTGCTATTTCATTTAAAAATATGTGTGAAGATGAAGTTACCAGTAAGGAACTATTTTCTCGGGCAGAATTGGATTGAACATTTTATTTTAAGATTATTTGAAGTTTATCCTGGATAAATTAATATTAAAAAGGCAATAAATCTTTTAATTAAGGTTTATTGCCTTTTGTTCTATGCTATTTTAATTTCTTTTTAACGAAGATAACAGCGTCAAGTGACTTTACCAGACGGGACGAGTTCGACATGGGCCTATGACTGTCGTGGAAATGGTACAACAACGACCAATCCGCTTGGAGCCACAGAGAAGTACGATTATGATAGCTTGAATCGGTTAGTACGCGCAAACCTTTCAGATGGGAACGACGTTCGTTTGCGGTATGATGCTTATGACGACGTGGTATTTGCGAAAGACAACCATACGCAAGTTTCCTTTGCCTATACGATTCTTGGCAGCTTGATCGCACGAGAACAAGGTGGGAAGAACGTCAAATTCACCTTTGATACTGAAGAGCAGTTAACCGCTGTCATCAATGAAAAAGGTGAGTCGTACCAGTTTGAATGTGATACGAAAGGGAATATCATTAAGGAAATTGGCTTTGATGAGCTGACCAAAACGTACGAACGAAGTCAGGCAGGATTGCTTCAGAAAATTCATCGTCCGGCTGATCGTTGGACAGCGTATCAGCATGACAGTATAGGCAATGTCATTCGCGCCGACTACTACGATGACACGTGGGAAACGTTTGGCTATGATAAAAATGGATCGTTACTAGAGACTGCCAATGAACATATGACTGTCAAGCTAGAGCGAGACCCATCTGGACAAGTGATCAAGGAGTGGCAGAATGACCAATGGATTGCGAGTAGTTATGATGAATTAGGTAGTCGTTTACAGGTTACGAGTAGCCTAGGTGCACAAATTGATGTCGCTCGTAATGAGATGGGTAATGTAGCGCAAATCACAGCTTCTCGCGCAGATCAAGAGCAGTGGACAGCCGCAATGCAGTACAACGAACTCGGTCAAGAAATCGAAAGAATCTTACCCGGTAATGTCATCAGTCAATGGCAGTATGATGTCACAGGTAGACCAACAAACCATCGAATAAGCAGTCAAAATCGACATACAAGAAGACGCGTGTACAATTGGGACGTCAATCACCGCCTAAAATCCATGGTCAATGAGTTAACCGCCGGACAAACAACTTACGGCTATGACGAATTCAGCAACCTCGTCTGGTCCAATCAAGGGAATCCGTTTGATTATCTTCACCGTAATATCGCTGATGTCGGGAATTTGTATGAAACGAAAGAAAAGACAGACCGTGTTTATGGTGCTGGCAGCAGACTACTTGAAACGAAAGATGCCAAATTCTCGTATGATGAAGAAGGAAATCTCGTTCAGAAAGTCGATAAGAATGGTTATACGTGGAAGTACGAATATACCGGCAACGGGATGATGTCGAAGGTCATCAAACCAGATCAGACGGAAGTTACTTTCAAGTATGACCCGATGGGTAGACGTGTTGAGAAGCGTACTGACGAAAGAACCATGCGATTTGTGTGGGATGGAAATACGATTCTGCATGAGTATTCCTTATTGAACGATCCAGTTGAACCACAGAATAAATCAGAAATACCGGATAATGTAGTCACCTGGGTGTTTAATGATGGATTCGTGCCTTCCGCTAAAATTACGAGTGAAGGTAACTTCAGTATCATTAGTGACTATCTTGGAACGCCTGTCGAAGCTTATGATGAAGAGGGGAAAAAGGTCTGGTCGGCTAAGCTTGATATTTATGGACGAGTGGAAGAATTTACAGGTGAACAAGATTTCATTCCATTTAGGTATCAAGGGCAGTATGAAGATGTGGAAATCGGGTTGTACTATAACCGATTCCGATACTACGATCCAGAGCAAGGGAATTACACTCAAATAGATCCGATTGGACTTGCGGGGAATAACCCTACTTTATATGGATATACAAATGATCCGAATACTATGATTGATCCATTAGGATTGGCTAATCGCCCTAATAATGGTCAATATCATATATTTTATTCTTTTATGTTAGACCCTCAACATCAATATTCAAGTGATAAAGTTCAGTTTAATAGAGCAAATAAAGCATTTATTAATAAACTCAATAGTGATTTAGTTTTCCAACGTGATATGCTAGGTCGGTATCCTGCATTCCATGATTGGTTGAAAAACCCTGATATGGGATCAAGTCCAGTAGATCTTACATGGCATCATCATGAAGATGTAAGAAGGCTTACACTTGTAGACCGCGCTGATCACGCTAAAAATCACGGATTATATCATCCAACTAAAGCTGGAGGTCGTGACATTTGGGGAGGAGGAAAGCCAGGTAGAAACGGGAAGTTAGATGGTGAAACTGGTATGCCGAAATGCAAAAAAAATTAGAGGAGGATTTTTATGAAGAATATAGAGTTTAGAATGCCATATAAATTAAGTCAGATAATATATGTTATTTCAAAGGATGTTGAAAAAAACGGTTTTAAAAATACTAATTTTTGTTTGTATACTAATGAAGATGAAGAAATTGCGAGTACAGACCTAATTTGTTATTTGGATCTCAATCCAACTATTACAGATGACGACGAGGAGGTGTACCCAGATTTTGTAATTAAAGAATCATTGGAGTTTTTTTATGACGGACAACAATTTGAAGATGTGTTAATGAATGTCTTACACCAGAAAAAACAAGCTTCAATTGATGATTTTATACTGGGACTAAATTATTATATGAATCACGATGCGTTTATGGATTTTTAGACTACTGTATATCAACATTTTCAATGATTAGTTCAACGGCTTAATATGTGGTGCCTGACGCTCACTCCAGCGTGTTAGTTTAAACAATCTTGACTGAACTAACACGCTTGTCGTGACTATTGAGAGTGTATCAACCCGAATTAGCACGTGCAGTCTTATCCATATTCCTGAATAAAAGTAGCTAACCTGTACTCTCTAAAGAAAAAATGAGTGAGGCGGAATAAAACACCTACATTTGAATGTTCGGGTAAAGATTTAGACCGAATTAATTTGTAGGTGTTTTTTTCGCATTGAAATATTTAGATAGGAAAATTATGGTGTGGCTTTAGTTTTAGGGGTGTTGTACTATTCTTGTCATGAAATTGATTTAGTAGTATTTTAGATGGCGTAAATTTAGCATTAGATGTCGCCGGGTTTATTCCTGGTTTTGGAGCGATTGCGGATGTTGCAAACGCGGGACTTAGCTTAGCACGAGGCGATTACATGGGGGCAGCCATGAACTTCCATGAACTTAGTCGGTGCTATTCCCGGTGTTGGGGATGCAGCAAAAGCAGACTATATGGCCAATAAAGCGGCAAAAGTCGCCAGTAAAACCGCAAAAACTGCAAAAGCCGCGGATAAGGCAGCGGATGCAGCCAAAGTAGCCAAAGGGATGAAAGCAGCGTATACGAAAGTATCCAAGACGCTAGATACAGTTACAGCGCTCGCCAACAAAGGCTCAAAGAGTGTGAAAACCGCAGCGGATAAAGTCATCCAATCGATGGATGAAGTGCTAGCTGTTTCAAAGGCAGTAGACGGGATGAAAGCGCTGGCCAAAACCGAACTAACGAAATTAAACCATCAAGTATTAAAGAAATTTGGCTGTACAAAAGGATTAAGTGATAAGTTTTGTAAAAAAGGATTTGAACCTGTTGATTTAATCACAGGACGTATGATTTATGAAGGCGTCGATTTTGAACTGCCTGGCCCAATTCCCCTTTCATGGGAACGCGCTTGGTACAGTGATAGTAGCCGGGTTGGCTTGTCAGGTCATGGTATGCATTTTACATATGATCTAGCCTTGGAGATTTTTGAAGAGGAAGACCTGATTGGTATCGTCGTGACAGATGGCCGTGCCGTTGGCTTTCCGATTTTGCCGACGAACTTGCCGTATTTTAATAAACGGGAAAGAATGACGTTGACCAATACGGGTGAGGCGTACCATTTGTTTGAGCATGATACACGACTCACTTATGTATTTGAACAAACAACCGAAACGAAATACCGTTTAAAAGAAGTGAAAAATGAACAAGACCATCACATTCAATTTGCCTATAACTTAAAAGGATTTTTATCCAAAGTAACCGACAGTGTGGGTAGAGTGCTTGAAGTGACGACCAATGAGGCAGGTAGAATGACAGAAGTGGCCCTGTGTCACCGAATGAGTCGTGAAGTGTTGGTTCGCTATGTGTACAACGACATTCAAGATTTAGTCGAAATCCAAGATGCGTTAGGGCAAAGTACGCATATCAGCTATACCAACCACTTAATGATGCAAAAAACAGACCGCAATAAAAATTCCTTCTTCTGGCGATATGATGGACCCACAACAGGTGCACGCGTGGTAAAGACATGGGGAGATGGAAATGTACTTGCGGGTGAGCTTGCGTATTACGAGGGCTATAACGAAATTACCAATAGTTTAGGGCATACGAGTATTTACTATTTCAATGAAGATAACCTCTGTACGAAAATTGTGCATCCAGATGGCAGTGAAGTCAGTGAAGACTATAATGACGACTTTGAATTGCTACAAGCAGTCGATGAAGATGGTCGTATGACGATGTTTAGCTACGATGAGTGGGCAAATCCTGTGACGGTTACGCTTGCAGATGGCAGTACGATCTCCTCTCAGTATGATGAGCAAGATAGGCTGATTCAGGCTGTTAATGCAGAGGGCGGAAGTCGTCAGTGGATGTATAATGAAGACGGAACCTTACAGGCAAATGTCTTAGAAGATGGCACAAAAACGGAGTTTTCCTATAACGAGCATTATTTAATCGAAACGGTCACGAATGCGCAAGGCCATATGGTAAAATTAGCTTATGATGATGATTTGAACTTACGTCAAGTGACATTGCCAGACGGGACGAGTTCAACCTGGGCGTATGACCGTCGTGGGAATTGTACAACAACGACCAATCCGCTGGGGGCTACAGAAAAGTACGGTTATGACAGCTTGAATCGCCTTGTACGCGCAAACCTTTCAGATGGGAACGACGTTCGCTTGCGGTATGATGCTTATGACGATGTGGTTTTGGCGAAAGACAACCATACGCAAGTGTCCTTTGCCTACACGATTCTTGGCAGCTTGATCGCTCGAGAACAAGGTGGGAAGAACGTCAAATTCACCTATGATACTGAAGAGCAGTTAACGGCTGTCATCAATGAAAAAGGCGAAACGTATACGTTTGAACGGGATCCGAAGGGAAGCATCAGCCAAGAAATCGGTTTTGATGGGCTGACCAAAACATACGAGCGAAGTCAGGCAGGATTGGTGCAAAAAATTCATCGTCCGGGTGACCGTTGGACGGCGTATCAACATGACGGCATAGGAAATGTCATTCGGGCTGATTATTACGATGACACGTGGGAAACGTTCGGCTACGACAAAAATGGATCATTACTGGAGACAGCCAATGAGCATATGACCGTAAAGCTAGAGCGAGACCCATCTGGACAAGTCATCAAAGAATGGCAAAATGATCAGTGGATTGCGAGTAGCTATGATGAACTTGGCAGTCGTTTACAAGTTACGAGTAGCCTCGGTGCGAACATTGATGTGGAACGAAATACGATGGGCAATGTGTCGCAAATCACAGCGTCACAATCAGACCAATCACAATGGACCGCCGCAATGCAGTACAACGAACTGGGCCAAGAAATCGAGCGAATCTTACCAGGGAATGTCATCAGCCAATGGCAGTATGATGTAACCGGTAGACCAACAAACCATCGAATAAGCAGTCAAAATCGTCATACAAGAAGACGCGTGTACAATTGGGACGTCAATCACCGCCTAAAATCCATGGTCAACGAGTTAACCGCTGGACAAACAACTTATGGCTATGACGAATTCAGCAATCTTGTCTGGTCTAATCAAGGCAACCCATTCGACTTCATACACCGTAATGTCGATGATGTCGGGAATTTGTATGAAACGAAAGAAAAGTCAGATCGTGTCTATGGTGCAGGTAGCAGACTACTTGAAACGAAAGATGCCAAATTCTCGTATGATGAAGAAGGAAATCTCGTTCAGAAGGTCGAAAAGAATGGGGACACCTGGAAGTACGAATATAACGGCAATGGCATGATGTTGAAAGTCATCAAACCAGATCAGACAGAAGTTACTTTCAAGTATGATCCGATGGGTAGACGGATAGAGAAAAGTTCTAATGAAAAAACGACCAGTTTTATATGGGATGGAAATACGATTCTCCATGAGTATTTCATAGAGAACAATCCAGTTGAACCAGAAAATCTAGTTATGCCACAAAACAACTCTGAAGTACCAGCCAATCTAGTTACATGGGTGTTTAATGATGGGTTCGTCCCTTCAGCAAAAATCACGAATGAAGGTAATTACAGTATTATTAGTGATTATCTTGGAACGCCTGTCGAGGCCTATGATGATGAAGGGAATAAGGTTTGGTTAGCAGAGCTTGATATTTATGGACGAGTGAAAGATTTTACAGGTGGAAAAGATTTCATTCCATTTAGGTATCAAGGGCAGTATGAAGATGTGGAGATTGGATTGTATTATAACCGATTCCGTTACTACGACCCGGAGCAAGGGAATTATACGCAAATAGATCCGATTGGACTTGCGGGTGGGAACCCTACTTTGTATGGGTATGTTCGAGATCCGAATAAGAATATAGATAAATTTGGTTTGTATTCCGATTTATTAGGTACTGGTATGGGGCATCATTTGATGCCGAGATCAATAGCTGAGACCTTAGGCATTCAAGAGTTAAAGGAAAAAAGATCGATTTCATGGTATCCAAATAAGGGGGCTGGAACGGCAGAACTTCACCAAAAATTGCATAGAAAACTTATAGAAGCTGGAGTACCTTTTCATGGTTCAAAATTTACTGGTACGTCAGATGAATTTTTTGAAAAAGCTGCTAAAGCGTACAAAGATATTGAGGTTAAAGGTTATTTGAAAATACCGTACACTAATGATCCTTTATTTGAGAATTTAACACCTTCAGAAGCGTTAGATAAATTGAAGAAATTGCATAAACAGGGAACGATACCTTGCACATAAAAAAAAGGGGGTTTAGGCTTATGGAAAAAGTTTTAACTGCTACAAGTTATGGAATTAGTTTATTTTCCCATAAAATATTTCAAGATTTTCTAAAAACAGAAAAAGTAAGAACTAAAAAGGTGCTGAAAAATTTTCAAGAAAATCATGAGCGTTATTTAAGTTCATTAAAAGATGGAGTCTGGGTTCCTTTTGTACCTATTGACACGTTAAAATACTCAATAAAAGTGGAGAATAAAGGAGAGTTTTTTGATGATGATTGGGTGAAGAAATTTGACCATAAGGATTTCAATATTCATATCGACGGATCTATCTGGATAACGGGTTTAGGATTATTACTTGAATATGACAAAACAAAATTCATTGATGATGTAATTTCGTCGGAGACATTAGATGGTATCCCTTTATCTTTTGGTTTCAGATATGATTTGGAGAGCGGTAAGTATTTAGTTAAAATCACTGGATATTCTCTTAAAGAAAAATTAGATTATCCTAATGCAAACTATGGTTTTTTGTTTTCTTTTGTAAAAGTAGATCATTTTGAAGGTTTTAACGATCCTCGCGAAGATGAAAAGTATAACTTCAATGTGGCAGATATGGATTAGATTGTAGACTAGAACAGATTTTAAGAAACTGATAACACATATACCGAAAGTTAAAGTGTCTTTAGAAGTATCAAAGATAAGAGAAATACTTTAGGGAATCAATTCTTACACCAAGTCTTTCTCTGTTTTAAACGATTTGAAGTTAAATTTAAAAAGGGCGATAAATCCTTTTAAAAGGGTTTTATTGCCCTTTTTTTTGTGACCCGGAAATTGAATTAGGCAGGATTGCTTCAGAAAATTCATCGCCCTGGCGATCGTTGGACAGCGTATCAACATGATGCTCTAGGGAATGTCGTTCGAGCAGATTATTACGATGACACTTGGGAAACGTTTGGCTACGACAAAAATGGTTCGTTACTGGAAACTGCAAATGAGCATGTGACTGTAAAGTTCGAGCGAGATCCATCTGGGCAAGTGATCAAGGAGTGGCAGAATGACCATTGGATTGCGAGTAGCTATGATGAATTAGGCAGTCGTTTACAGGTTACGAGTAGCCTGGGGGCACAAATCGATGTCGATCGTAATGCGATGGGCAATGCCACACAAATCATAGCTTCTCGCGCTGATCAAGACCAGTGGATAGCAGCGATGCAGTACAATGAGCTTGGTCAAGAAATCGAAAGAATCGTACCCGGGAATGTCATCAGTCAATGGCAGTATGATGTCACAGGTAGACCAACCAATCATCGAGTAAGCAGTCAAAATCGTCATACAAGAAGACGCGTGTACAATTGGGACGTCAATCACCGCCTAAAATCCATGGTCAACGAGTTAACCGCTGGACAAACAACTTACGGCTACGACGAATTCAGCAATCTTGTCTGGTCAAACGAAGGCAACCCATTTGATTTCTTACACCGTAATGTCGATGACGTCGGCAATTTATATGAAACAAAAGAAAAGTCAGATCGTATCTATGGTGCAGGCAGCAGACTACTCGAAACGAGAGATGCCAAATTTTCTTATGATGAAGAAGGAAATCTCGTTCAGAAGGTCGAAAAGAATGGGGATACGTGGAAGTACGAATATAACGGCAATGGGATGATGTCGAAGGTCATCAGACCGGATCAGGCGGAAGTTACTTTCAAGTATGATCCGATGGGTAGGCGGATAGCGAAGAGTTCTAATGAAAAAACAACAAGATTCGTGTGGGATGGAAATACGATTCTACATGAGTATTTCTTAGAGAGTGATTCAAGTGAACTAGAAAATCTAGTTGAGTCACAGAGCGAGTCTGAAATACCGGATAATCTAGTCACATGGGTGTTTAATGATGGGTTCGTCCCTTCTGCCAAAATTTCGAATGATGGTAGCTATAGCATAATAAGTGACTATCTTGGAACGCCTGTAGAAGCTTATGATGATGAAGGGAATAGGGTTTGGTCAGCTGAGTTTGATATTTATGGACGAGTGAAAGAGTTTACAGGTGAGAAGGACTTTATTCCATTCCGTTATCAAGGGCAGTATGAAGATGAAGAAATTGGTTTGTATTATAACCGATTCCGTTACTATGACTCAGAGCAAGGGAACTATACTCAAATAGATCCGATTGGACTTGCGGGGAATAATCCAACTTTATATGGATATGTAAGCGATACAAATAGTTGGATAGACCCGTTCGGATTAGCGAGAGCTCCAAGTCAAATCCTCTCTGGTAACATTAAAAAAGGTTTTAATGGGAAAAGTTTCGCAGGTTCTCAGGCGCATCATGTAATTCCGACAAATGTTTGGAAAGAGTATCAAACTTTTTTCAATGATATTGGTATGGGTGGTAAAAGAGATGAAGCTTTTAATGGAATGATGATTCCTAGTAATCCTGATACTTTAAAAGGTAGCTCTTTTGATTTTATCCATAATACTTCTCATAGCGCTTATAATAGTAATGTGATGAACAGAGCGGGCAATATATTTGAAGAATTTGATAATGGCCTAATAGATGAAAAACAGGCTAGAACGAAAGTTCGTAAATTGCAAATGCAACTCAAAAATCAACTGCAAACAGGACATTTTAGTAAAGATTATGTACCATCAAGAAAATATCCAACTTGTAAACGATTGGGGTAATTTTATGAAATATTTTATGTTAGTCAATGATAAAGATAATTCTCCCATCTATTTAGATGGAGTTTTACACGAAAGTTTTACTGAAGAGAAATATGATGATGGAATGAGCTATAAGTGGAATCGACCGTTTATTGAACAAATGGATTTCCCGAAAGAACTATGGTTAATTACGAGAAGCAAAGTTCAATTTGACTACTACGAAAAATTCTTTGGTCATGTAGTCTCAGGAAAATTTTTAGCTTCAATGGATCAAGTAAATATGTTACAGGATTATGTTATAGCAAATTTGCATGTTGTAAGTACAAAAGGTAAACCAAAAGTAAAAGATTTGTTTTATTTTATTAAGTGTATTAAAAGGCATTCGCTAGTTGATTATGATAAATCCGAGTATCTTACAAGAGAAGTTCCAAATAACGCAAAATTAAAAGTTGGTGGAAGTTTCGTCGAAAAGTATATAAAGTTAGTATTAAAAGACACTGATTTAGATTTATTTCAATTAAGCGATTTAAAACTGGGTAGATACCTGTTTTGTTCAGAGAGATTTAAATCATTGTGTGAAGAGGATAATCTTAACGCAGTTCAATTTATTGACTTAGAGTTAGTGCCTGACTATTTACAATCTAGAGTGTAATAAACGAATAACATTTAAATGGGGAAAATGAAGATGTATATTTTTCCAACCCGAGCATGTGCTCTTTCGCTGAATAACTACTTTTCTATACAAACCGGTGAATAATAATAACTTACGATGGGGTCTATACCCACTTTATGTCCATAGGAGTGACGGGTGACAGTCACTCATTCAAACGTGTTAGTTTAAACAATCAAAATTGTTTAAACTAACACGTTTTTCGATACTATTGAAAGTGAATCATAATAGATAAGGAAATCACAGCGTCACAATCAGATCAATCACAATGGACCGCCGCAATGCTGTACAACGAACTCGGCCAGGAAATCGAGCGAATCTTACCTGGGAATGTCATCAGCCAATGGCAATATGATGTCACAGGCAGACCAACAAGCCATAGAATAAGTAGTCAAAACCGTCATACAAGAAGACGCGTGTACAATTGGGACGTCAATCACCGCCTAAAATCCATGGTCAACGAGTTAACCGCTGGACAAACAACATACGGCTACGACGAATTTAGTAACCTCGTCTGGTCTAACGAAGGCAACCCATTTGATTTCTTACACCGCAATGTCGATGACGTTGGGAATTTATATGAAACGAAAGAAAAGACCGATCGTGTCTATGGTGCCGGCAGCAGATTACTCGAAACGAAAGATGCCAAATTCTCGTATGATGAAGAAGGAAATCTCGTTCAGAAAGTCGAAAAGAATGGGGACACGTGGCAGTACGAATATACCGGCAATGGGATGATGTCAAAGGTCATCAAACCAGATCAGACGGAAGTTACTTTCAAGTATGATTCATTAGGTAGACGGATTGAGAAGAGTTCTAATGAAAAAACAACAAGATTCGTGTGGGATGGAAATACGATTCTACATGAGTATTTCTTAGAGAACGATCCAGTTGAACCACAGAATAAATTAGAAATACCGGATAATGTAGTCACCTGGGTGTTTAATGATGGGTTCGTCCCTTCAGCTAAAATTACGGGTGAAGGTAATTACAGTATTATTAGTGACTATCTTGGAACACCTGTCGAAGCTTATGATGAAGAGGGGAAAAAGGTCTGGTCAGCTGAGCTTGATATTTATGGACGAGTGAAAGAATTTACAGGTGAGAAAGATTTTATTCCATTCCGTTATCAAGGGCAGTATGAGGATATAGAAATAGGATTGTATTATAACCGATTCCGTTACTACGATCCAGAACAAGGGAATTATACGCAAATAGACCCGATTGGACTTGCGGGTGGTAATCCTACTTTATATGGGTATGTTGGTAACCCAAATAAACATGTTGATACATTTGGGTTGTATAATGGTGAAGGTGTTAGGGAGCTAGGGATTTATGACGTTTTTCATAGTCATCTTTTGAAGAGTTCCGAGTTTACAAACACTGATACTTATCATTTTTCGAAAGCAAATGAATCACTACACAAAGCTTTTCAAAATGATCCAGCTTTTAAAGCAGCTATGGAGGCACAATATCCTGGTGTTAGTAAACATGTTGCCTCTACAAGGATGGGTACCTATAGAGGAACTGCACCAAAAGGAATAACATGGCATCATGCGACATCTAGTCAAGTTGATGGACAGAAAGGCTGGTTGCAATTAGTGGATCAGAAATATCATAAAATATATCATCCGGACGATATAGGCGGAAGAAATGAATGGGGAGGCGGAACATCATGTCGGAAAAAATAAATAGAGAACCAATATTACCAATTAGACATATTGGGGAAGACAATTGGATTGAAAACTTGTCATCCTTTCTCGAGGATCATGATGTAGAAGTGATTTCATTAGAAGATGAAAACTTTTTTCAGAAGGTAGAGCGATATCTAGATTGGATAATTCCTGCGCAAACAAAAGACTATTTCTTAAATTTCGGTGGAATTGAAAGTTCTGATTTTATGTACAATCTTAAGAAAATTGATGAATGGGAAGTATTAACTAATTCTATTTGGGAGTTTGTATCATTGAATTTTCAACGGGAAGAAACATATGAATATATAGTATTTTCTGAAAGTCCTAGCGGTGATCCAATTTGCTTTAAAAGGGACACGAGAGAGGTATATTTGTTTTCTCATGATCCAATTAAAAAGGCTAAAGTATATAAAGATTTCAATGACTATTTATTAAATGAGATAATCGATATCCAAAAATTGTATGTAGAAGTTGCTTTTGATAGTTCTGAGGGAGAGATAGAGTATAAAGCAAATTTGTTGGATGGCGAAGGTATTGATTTTGATTTTCGTTATTTAAAACTTTAAGGTTTTTTCTGTAGGCTTTATACTGAAAGTTGAATCGCTATTAGAATTATCATGATTAAGGGAATTTGTATAGACCATCTATAGGTGCACCACGTCTTTACCTGTTTTAAATGATATGAAATTTGATTTAAAAAGGGCAATAAATCCTTGAAAGGATTTTATTGACCTTAATTCTTTTATAATCATAACTTCTAGCGATTAATCCGCTAGGTGCCACAGAAAAGTACAATTATGGCAACTTGAACCACCTTGTACGGGCAAATCTTTCAGATGGTAACGATGTCCGCTTGCGATATGATGCCTATGACGATGTGGTTTTTGCGAAAGATAACCATACAGAAGTGGCCTTTGCCTACACGATTCTCGGCAGCTTGATCTCTCGAGATCAAGGCGGGAAGAGCGTCCAATTCACCTTTGATACAGAAGAGCAGTTAACCGCTGTCATCAATGAAAAAGGTGAAACGTATACGTTTGAACGGGATCCGAAGGGGAACATTAGCCAAGAAATCGGCTTTGATGGGCTGACCAAGACGTGCGAACGAAGTCAGGCAGGTTTGGTTCAGAAAATTCATCGTCCGGCTGATCGTTGGACGGCGTATCAGCATGACGCACTAGGGAATGTCATTCGCGCCGACTACTACGATGACACCTGGGAAACGTTTGGCTACGACAAAAATGGTTCGCTACTAGAGACTGCCAATGAGCATATGACTGTAAAGTTGGAGCGAGACCCCTCTGGACAAGTAATCAAGGAGTGGCAGAATGACCAATGGATTGCGAGTAGTTATGATGAATTAGGTAGTCGTTTACAGGTTACGAGTAGCCTAGGTGCACAAATTGATGTCGCTCGTAATGAGATGGGTAATGTAGCGCAAATCCCAGCTTCTCGTGCAGATCAAGAACAGTGGACAGCAGCGATGCAGTACAATGAACTCGGTCAGGAAATTGAGCGAATCTTACCCGGGAATGTCATCAGTCAATGGCAGTATGATGTAACCGGTAGGCCGACAAACCATCGAATAAGCAGTCAAAACCGTCAAACACGAAGAAGAGTCTACCAATGGGACGTCAATCATCGATTAAAAGGTATGCTCAACGGGTTAACCGCCGGACAAGTGACCCATGGCTATGACGAGTTTAGTAACCTCGTATTGGCCAATCAAGTTGGTCAATTTGACTTCTTACCCATAGAATTCTACCTTCACCATTCGTTCGAAATAAATGGGGCGCACAAATGTCGTCAGCATAATAATCTTGCAAGAACTTCCCTTTATCATTCTAAGGATATAGATTCTGATAGATCGTCAAGTGAGCCGTCTTTTAGTAAGTTTGACAAATCCAGTTAACTTATTACCTGAGGTTGGATGATACAGGTTTACGAATTTCGATATACCACTGTAGAAATAAGCACAGGAAAGTGTGGATGAATTGGAAACTAGAAATTACGCAAGATTTTGGATGCGTTTTGTAGCTATCACGATTGATGGTTTTATATTAGGATTACCTATGGTGCTCGCTATGTTCTATGCACCTTTATACAAGACTATAACAAGAATATCTATTTTAGGTTTTGAAGAAGGAAATGAGAACTATCATTTTTTTTCCACTTCTTATTGGACAAATTTCTTCCGAATTACTTTAGATACGCGGTAATTATTACAATTATATTTTTCATCATTAGCATTTTATACTTTGGGATTCTGACGAGTACCAAGATGCAGGGAATGGTGGGGAAACTACTGCTAGGGATAAAAGTAGTTGGCCAGGATGGAAATAGGATATCTTTTGGTAGAGCTGTAGGCCGTCATTTTGCTACGATGATATCATCCTTTATGTATGTAGGCTATATACTGGCGGTATTTAATGAGAAAAAACAGACTTTACATGATTATATGGCAAACACTTTTGTTGTTAAGAGATAACAGGGAAGTGGTGTCAGGTGTCTGTGTGCTATGCAATTATATCCGTTTCTACTTACAGAATGTTAATACGTTAGATAACATTTATGCTACTTTAGAAATGACAGATGTTCCTTGGAGAGAATGTGTACTTGTAAACCGCCTTTAAGTGGAATATATAGTATAATTAGAGTTCTTAATAGTAACCCTTATCTATTTACGTATCGAAAAGAATGTGTTGCATATGTGTGGAAATAGCAAAGAGAGCAGGTGATTAATATGAAGAACTTCTCGCGTTTTTTAGGGGGAATGGCTGGATTATCAAGCATTTCCCTCTGGTTGGTGTTGGTTTTCTTTAATCCCTATTCCTCTGCTGCGGCTGGAACAGCTATCATTACATTTACGATGCTATTGCTGCCAGCTTGTTGTGCAATCATCGCGGCTATTTACCCTAACAGTACTGGAATGCTTATTGCGTTTCTTTGGTCATTACCAATTAGTGCTTATTTAGCGGCGACGCCTGGTATATTTGCTTTTTTTGGTCTGACTAGCCTTGTTTATTTAGTTAGTTTCATCATGATGCTAGTAGCAAAAAAGATAGTGAATAATAATTTTCATCGGAGTAATGACATTCCACACTGAAGCCAGAATGAAATACGCATACAAAAACGCACAGATATAATGTCTGTGCGTTTTTGTATGCTCATTATAGGCGGTGCTCTCTGTACGTGTGTAACTGTACAATACGTTGCACCTGAGCAATTTCCTCATCGGTCACCAGGTTGTCATAAGCCACTACAGAATCAAGCAATTGCTTTGTTGTGCGTGCACCTATGAGGGCAGACGCCACGGTTTGATCATGTAGAACATGAGCGATGGCCGCGGCATGTAGGTCAGCAGATTGTTCACTTAGTGCTTGGACTGTACGTGTTAGTTCGGCAGCATCGTAGTCGACGAAGCCATTTGCTTGTTCGGCTCTTGCCAAGCCTTCTGCTGTCAACAAGCCTTTGGCGATTGTACCCCTTGCGACAACAGACGCGCCAGCCTGTTGAATCATGGGAAACCATTCTTCTGGTCGGCGATCGAGTAAACTATATTGCATCATGACGGAAATGGCGGAACTGTTGTCGAGGAATCGTTGAATGACGGTCGGGCGGATGGATGAGATGCCGTATTGGCGAATGAGGCCATCTTTTTTCAAGCTATCAAAGGCATCGATGGTTTCATCCACATTGTCTTCCATTACGCCACCGTGTAGCTGATACAAATCGATATAATCTGTTCCAAGGCGTTGCAAGTTTTTTTTAATAGCTTCCATTATATGTGCTTTGGATGCGTCCCATGTCCAGCTTGTGCCATCGGGGTTCATTTTATTGCCAGCTTTTGTGGCTAGGATTATGTCAGCACGTCTACCTTTTAGTGCGTGACCTACAAGTTCTTCATTGTGACCGCCATCGTATAAGTCCGCAGTATCAAAATAATTGATACTGGCATGGATTGCGGCATCGATGATGTTTTTGGCTTCGCTTAAATCATTTGGTAGTGACATGCACCCCAGTCCAATCTCAGATACGTATAGCCCACTTTTCCCTAACTCTCTTTTTTTCATAATTAAGCACCCCCTGTTTCCATCATGATACAATGACAACATTAGAAATTCTAGGAGAAGGGATTGGATATTTTGGATAAATACGAAGAGAAAACGCTATCAGGTGAAACATTGTATGAAGGGAAAGTTATTACACTGCGTGTGGAGGAGGTAGAGCTGCCAGATGGCAATCGAGCAAAACGAGAATTGATCAAACATCCGGGGGCAGTTGCGGTTATTCCAATTACAGCAGAAGGAAAATTAGTACTTGTTGAGCAATATCGCAAAGCATTGGAGCGCTCGCTTATTGAAATACCAGCAGGGAAAATTGATCCGGGAGAGGCGCCAGAAATAACGGCCGTTCGTGAGCTGGAAGAGGAGACGGGATATGGTGCGAAGGAATTTAGCTATATTCAGTCGTTTGCGACGTCGCCGGGCTTTGCGGATGAGGTGATTCATGTATATTTGGCGCAGGGGCTTTATACAATCGATAATCCAGCAGCAGGAGATGAGGATGAATTCATCGGCTTGCTGGAGGTGACGATTGAGGAAGCAGAGGAAATGGTAGTGACGGGAAAAATATTTGATGCCAAAACAGCCTTTGCTGTACTCTATGTAAAAAATCTTCTAGCAAAGTGACCTAAATATCAATTACGACTTAGTGTAATTGTGTCCAGATTTTTTTCGAGCCAGCTCGAAAAGTTCTCTTGAAAAATCTGTGACATCCGCCGGAGGCTTCAACTTAATTCGGCTGGGGATTGAATCTTTATTGACAGAAGAAAGTTCATGTTATCCTACTATTTATAAAATTGGAAGACTTCTGCTGAATTAAGTTGAACGGACAAGCATATGTTGAACCAATCGGGCTTTTAGGGGCAGAACCCTACTGAGGTAGGGACTGTCCGTGAAAGCGGGACAAACTATGCGGAGGTGCAGCCTATGGTCCGTTCCTTATCGTTCATCCACTTATTTATCATTCTTGCGGTTGGTTATATTGGAGGGGCATTGTTGTTTCGTGAGATGCCTGCAAATGCGATAGAGAAGGTGATTACGTTCTATGATGCCCGTGTCGTGCAAGGACATGAAGCGGGCTATATTCGACCAGTGGGTACAGCGGCTTTGTTTTTCATCGTTGCGTTTGCGCTGGCGTCGTTCAGTAAAACACGTTTTCTTGTCCTATTTTTTGGTGCGATAAAATGTGTCTTTTTTGGCCTGTCTTCTTCATATTTACTTGGTTCGGGTGCGAAAATGATGGCGTATTCGATTTGGTGGTTTCCATTTCAGTTTACTAGTTGTTTTTTATTTCTGATGTACTGCGCTGTTTTAAGCCCCCCTTACTTTATGAATACGACACTAGGGAAAAGGCGCAATACGCGTGCGTTGCCAACAATCATAGGCATGTCGGTGGCCATACTTGCTATTGAAATTATCGTCTTTCGATTCATTCTCTAGTAGAAAATAAGCATTCTTCCTACTCTGTCTGTTTCCTTTCTGTTGTCATTAGGAAAGCCCATTTGGTATAATGGAGGCAGTTTGAGGGGGGCGTCGTATGGAAAGCCGAATCGATCGGATAAAGAAACAATTACATGGGGCAAGTTATAAGTTAACGCCTCAGCGTGAAGCGACGGTTTTGGTCCTCCTTGAGCATGAGGAAGATCATCTAAGTGCCGAAGACGTATTCTTGCTAGTTAAAGAGAAAGCGCCGGAAATTGGGCTAGCAACCGTCTATAGAACGCTTGAGTTGCTAACTGACCTAAAAGTAGTCGATAAAATCAATTTTGGTGATGGAGTATCGAGATATGACTTGCGGCAGGAAGGTGCTGCCCATTTTCATCACCATCTCATTTGTATCGAATGTGGAGCAGTGGATGAAATTCAGGAGGATCTTCTCGGTGATGTCGAGAAAATCGTTGAAAGCCGTTTTCAATTCGCCATTAAGGATCATTGGCTAACGTTTCATGGTATTTGTAAAAGATGTACATCTGACACAGATACAGACGAAAGTGAAGTTTGAACAAGGGGATGGCGTGCTGCTATCCCTTTTGTCGTTGGATATGAAGGGGTTTGGTTCAACAATGAAAGATAGCCGTTTTGCACTTGAGGATTATATGCATTTTTTAAAAGTAGAGCGTCAGCTGGCAGGAAATACAATTACTTCTTATCGGCGTGACCTTGATGAATATATGGATCATTTGGAACGAGCGAGCTTTAAGACGATAGATGATGTTGATAGAGCTGCTATTCTAGAGCATTTGCATCGATTGAAAGAGAGTGGCAAGTCATCAAGAACTGTATCGAGGCATATCTCGTCCATTCGTTCTTTTCACCAGTTTCTTTTACGAGAAAAAGTGACCACCCAAGATCCGACCGTCCATTTGGAATTGCCAAAACTCGAGCAAAAATTGCCGCGTGTGTTGTCAATGGATGAAGTGGATCGGCTGATTGCTGTTCCGGATCGTTCTAAGCCCCAAGGTATGAGGGATCATGCATTGTTGGAAATATTGTATGGGACGGGTATGCGGGTGAGTGAGCTGATTGGGTTGGATATGGACGACATCCATTTGTCCATGGGGTTTGTTCGCGTTTTCGGCAAAGGTGGTAAGGAACGGATTATTCCCCTAGGTGGCAAAGCGATTGAAGCTTGTCAAACATACATTGATGTCGCGCGTCCTCGGTTTATTGCCAAGCAGAGAAATGCGGAAGCGCTGTTTGTCAATATGCGCGGGACTAGGTTGACGAGGCAAGGCTGCTGGAAGCTATTGAAGGGACATGCGTTGCAAGCGGGGATACAAAAAGAGCTGACACCGCATATTTTGCGTCATTCCTTTGCTACACACCTCATCGAAAATGGGGCAGATCTGCGTGCTGTACAGGAAATGCTTGGACATGCGGATATTTCAACGACACAAATATATACACATGTGAGCCGTTCAAGGTTAAAAGAAGTGTATGTGAAATTTCACCCAAGAGCTTAAAACAGACTATTTAATTGGAGGAAACAATTATGGGAAAACAACAATTTAAACGCGTCCACGTAATCGTTCTCGATTCTGTTGGAATCGGAGAGTCGCCAGATGCCCATTTATTTGGCGATGTAGGTGCTAATACATTAGGACATATTGGAGAAGCGATGGAAGGTTTGCAATTGCCGAATATGGGCAAAATGGGCCTTGCGAATATCGGTGAAGTGAAAGGGGTTACAGTAGCAGATGAGCCCCAAGCATTTTACGGTAAAATGGAAGAGGCATCTGTCGGTAAAGATACGATGACAGGTCATTGGGAAATTATGGGGTTGAACATTGATAAGCCATTCAAAGTCTATCCAAATGGTTTTCCGCAAGAATTGGTTGATGCATTGGAGCAGCGAACAGGACGTAAAGTAATTTGCAATCAACCGGCGAGCGGTACGGCGGTTCTCGACGAATACGGTCCAGAGCATATGGAAACGGGTGCGTTAATTGTTTATACATCGGCAGATCCGGTTTTGCAAATCGCGGCACATGAAGGCATTATTCCGATTGAGGAACAATACCGCATTTGTGAAATTGCACGTGAACTAACATTGGATCCCAAGTATTTAGTTGGTCGTGTCATTGCACGTCCGTTTATTGGCGAGCCAGGTAATTTCACGCGTACAACGAATCGCCATGACTATGCATTGAAGCCATTTGGTCGCACTGTGATGAATGAGCTGGTAGATGCGCAGTATGAAGTGATTGCAGTAGGGAAGATTGCGGACATATTTAATGGCGAAGGTATTACGGAGTCGGTTCGTACAGTGAGTAATATGGACGGAGTCGACAAATTGCTAAATGTTATGCAAAAAGATTTCAAGGGACTTAGCTTTACGAATCTTGTCGATTTTGATGCGTTATTCGGTCATCGTAGAGATCCGATTGGCTACGGCAATGCGTTGCAGGAATTCGATGCAAGGTTACCAGAAATTATTGCAGCTTTGGATGAAGATGATTTACTGATCATTACAGCGGATCATGGCAATGACCCGACATATCCTGGTACAGATCATACACGTGAATATGTGCCGTTACTTGTTTATTCGCCTACTTTCAAGCGTGGAGGAGCTTTACCGCAAAGGGAGACATTTTCGGATGTTGGTGCAACGATTGCGGATAATTTTGAAGTGAAGTTGCCGGAGTTTGGTCAAAGTTTCTTGAGTTTATTAACTAGAGAGGCGTGATATAGATGTTTAGAATGGTTGATGTCATTGAGAAGAAACGCAATGGTGAAGTGCTTTCGAAGGAAGAAATCACGTTTTTTGTTAGTGGTTACACAGATGGGTCAATCCCAGATTATCAAGCCAGCGCTTTCCTAATGGCTGTTTACTTTACGGGGATGACTGCGGAGGAACAAGGCTATTTGACAATGGCGATGGTTGAGTCGGGTGACCAGATTGATTTATCGGCCATTGAGGGCATTAAAGTCGACAAGCATTCAACTGGAGGAGTGGGCGATACAACGACACTTATTCTAGTGCCGCTTGTCGCTGCGTGTGGCGTTCCTGTAGCGAAGATGAGTGGTCGTGGACTTGGACATACAGGTGGGACGCTCGACAAGCTAGAGGCCATTGAGGGCTTTCATATCGAGTTGACAGAAGAACAGTTCGTCAAGCAAGTGAATGATTTGAAGCTGGCGGTCATTGGGCAAAGCGGAAACCTGACACCTGCGGATAAAAAACTGTATGCTTTGCGCGATGTGACAGCAACCGTTGATAGCATTCCGCTCATTGCTAGTTCAATCATGAGCAAGAAGATTGCGGCAGGAGCAAATGCGATTGTCCTCGATGTTAAAACAGGTGATGGTGCATTTATGAAAACCGAGGCGGATGCTAAAGCACTCGCTGAGTCGATGGTAGCGATTGGTAAGCAAGTTGGCAGACAGACGATGGCAGTTATTTCAGATATGAGTCAGCCACTTGGTTTTGCAATTGGTAATGCACTTGAAGTGATAGAGGCGATTGATACGCTAAAAGGGCAAGGACCAGATGATTTGACGGAGCTTTGTCTCGTCCTCGGCAGCAAGATGATTGTGGCGGGAGGAAAAGCAGATTCAATCGATGAAGCCCGTGATATGCTAAAGGCGGTTATTGCGGATGGCTCGGCGCTTGAATTGTTTGGCAAGCTGATTGAAGCACAGGGAGGCAATGCGGCGATTATTCATGATCCATCGTTATTGCCAACTGCCAAATTCCAGATTGAAGTACCGGCACTGGCGTCAGGTTATATCACGAAGATGGAAGCAGATGATATCGGTGTGGCGGCCATGCTACTAGGTGCTGGTAGGGCGACGAAGGATGATGAAATCGACTTAGCTGTTGGTATCGTGCTTCGTAAGAAGATTGGTGATGCTGTACAGCAAGGTGAAGCACTTGCCGTGATTCATGCGAATACGGAGGACGTGGAGCGGTCTATTGCATTGATTCAACAACATATTATCATTGGTGACCAAGCAGTAGAAAGTCCGCGTCTTATTGGTGAAATGATAACAGGCTAAATTGAATAGTTGTGAGGGGCTATCCTGTTGACCGGAGTTTTTCGGTTGATGGGATAGCTTTTTTGGATAGCGGGTATTTGGGTGTCTATTAAAGGAAAGAAGCCTTCTAACAACGATTGGTGCTGACTTCGCTAGAGGTTACGTAGCATCATAAGTTCGGCATATATGAGTCAATGTTATAACAATATTTTTTGAACATTGATTCAGATATTCTTTATATATATAAACGAAGAGAAAGCGGAGTGAGATTGTGCTTTACGATACATAAGACACATAAAGCGAAACAATAAGAGAATAACCTTTTGCAGTTTCGCCTTATCAATAGCCATATTATCTTAATTAACTAACTTTTTATTATAGTACTTGATATATTCATATCCAAAACATCCTATTGCAATAGCTAACAATATTATTGGGAAAAAGAAAAATCCAGGACTGTATTTAACCGAGTAATCAGCCTTCAAACCATATAAATAGATGAACAAAATAAAAGATGTTGATAAAGCTATTGTTCCGCTCAAAATATTCATAAATCTTCTCCTCGTATATTAGTATTGGGATTTGCATCCAATTATCATTATACAGAGTCTTCATTCATTTTGGATGAAAATAAAAAAAGGAGTAAGACACTAATCAACCATTATGTGTAACAGCGAACACCTTTTCGAGTTGTTTTTTACGCCCCTTAAGTGGGTTATTATGGTACTATTAAAATTAATAGTTCTTCAACTAACTGGGCAAGTTGATTAAAAAAAGGTGTAGAATAAATCACTGAAAATACAATTTAAAAGAGGAATATTATGAACCACTACCAAATTGTAAAAGAAGTAATTGATGATTGGGACCCGATACACCTTTTACGTTATACATCTGAGGATGAATATGATCCAGAAATAAGTCGTATTGTATCGCGATTACCAACTGCATCTGTTGAAAAATTAGCTGAAGTGATACATGAGGTTTTTCGTAAAATGTTTTCGAGAAGTAGAGTACCTTCGATTAATGATTGCTATCCAAGTGCATTAAAAATTTGGGGGAAGATTTATAATAATAAATATCCAAATTTAAAAAAGCGATATTAATCAAAAGCAATATTACTAAACTAACGGAGTAGTATTATTGAACAAGCGACTATACTGGTTTGATGTATCTTGCTAAAACGGGGGATGTTAAAATGGATTACATACAACATGTAAGGTCCATGGTAGGTAATGAGAAGGTAATTATGGTTGTTGCGAGTGCATTTGTGCTTGATAAGAAAAATCGAGTGCTTATGCAAAAACGGTCTGATAATGGTCAATGGGGATTTCCGGGTGGATTTATGGAATTGGATGAAAACGTTCAGGATACAGCCAGGAGAGAAGTTTACGAAGAAACAGGACTTAAATTGGACGACCTTGAGTTATTTGGGATTTATTCTGGTCCTCAATATGACAAGACGTTTTCTAATGGAGACCAAGTATCCTTGGTTCATGTCTCATTTATTTGTAAACAATACAGTGAGGAATTAGTTGAAAGTAACGATGAGTCCATAGAAAATAAATTTTATTCGCTTGAAGAGCTACCAGAGAATATATATACCGACCATAAGATGCTTGCTGATGATTTATTATCGAAAAAACCACTGCCGATTATTGGGTAATAATTATTTGTTTAACTAATGGGTTGAGTTTAACAAGTTTATAGTATATCGGGATATTGCCAAGTGTTAGGGTGAAACTTTACCGATCTAGAACCTTCAATGAGTAGAGCGTAATGAATAAAAAAGGTGATATTTCGTTCGATTTTGAACGAAATATCACCTTTTTTTGTATGGACTCCTTTAAATATTTTATCTGTCTTCCCAGTATAAATGAAATTACCCACTTCCCCTATAATCACCAGCGAAGGCGCCTTAACGGGGGTAGCCGAAGCCATAAGACTAGCGGCGAAGCTGCTCGGCTTGTGGCGGGAGGCATCAGGGAAGGATGTAGTTCAATCCTTCCTCCCCCCAGCGCCGGAGCGCGTATTCAATGGCATTCTTTATTTCATATGCATGTGTAAATCACGTTTAACTTGTACATACTTTCCGTAGTTAAGGGCATTGTCGAAAAGTAAGAACCTTTCACTATCTATGACTAGTTTTGTCAGCTAAGAGGTTTCCCTCTCTCCAATGTGGAATAATCCGCAGTAAGGAGGGGGTTCAGCATGGCTGACATCGAAATACTAGACAATGGCATCTTAATAGTGACACTACGCGGGGAATTGGATAATCATAAGGCGAATCAAATCAGAACGAACATCTCCACATCTATTTTTACGGGACAAGTTCGGGCAATCATTTGGAATTTAGAAGGGCTTGGCTTTATGGATAGCGCAGGAATCGGGCTCATACTCGGAAGGATGCGTGATTTAGTTCCTTCAAATGGGGAGACGCTCATCTTGAATCCTACCTCGACAATGGAAAAGATATTTAACTTTTCTGGTCTTGGATCGAATATAAGACATTGTACGATCGACAAAGCGATCGGGGAAATCGGAGGGGTTTTACATGAACAATGAAATGACGTTATCATTCGTCGCAATTGAAGAAAATGAAGCACTGGCAAGGATGGCGATGACTTGTTTCATCACACCTCTTGATCCAACAATCGAGGAAATCTCAGAATTTAAAACAATTGTTTCAGAAGCTGTGACGAATGCAATTATTCATGGCTATGAACAGGATGGGACAAGCCTTGTCACGCTTCATGCCATCATTCAAGACAACAAAGTAACGATGACCGTACGTGATGAAGGGATGGGGATTTTTGACGTGGAACAGGCCATGGAACCGATGTTTACGACACGTCCATTCATGGAACGTTCGGGGATGGGATTTACGATTATGGAAAGCTTTGCGGATAGTCTATCTGTTGAATCTGTTATTGGAAAAGGAACAGTTGTCAAGTTCGAAAAAACGTTTTCTCCGGTTACGGAAGTAAGCAGAATGAGGTGACTTATGGACGCATCCGTTGAAGTACAACCCGCTTTGTTGACGCAGGAGAAGATGAGGGAGCTCATTAAGGTTTCACAGGAAGGCGATAAGGAAGCGAGAAGGATGATGGTCGAGGGCAATACAAGACTCGTCTGGTCCATCGTTCAAAGGTTTGCCTCGCGTGGCGCTGACCCGGAAGATTTGTTCCAAATTGGTTGCATTGGTTTGATGAAGTCCATCGATAAGTTCGATCTTTCCTACGAGGTCAAATTCTCGACCTATGCGGTTCCGATGATTGTCGGTGAAATTCAACGCTTCCTAAGGGATGATGGCATGGTGAAGGTCAGCCGATCCATTCGTGAACTAAGCTTTAAAATTCGTCATGCAACGGATGATTATATTAAAAAACATGGCAAATCGCCATCTATTTCAGAAGTTGCGGCAGCTTTAGAGGTGTCGGTTGACGATATTATTCTGGCATCTGACGCCTTGCGTGATCCGGCTTCTCTTCATGAGCAATTGTATGAAAGTGAAGGAGATAGTTTGACGCTAATGGATCAGCTACGAGATGACCGATCGGAAAGGGTATTCGATCATATTCCCCTGCGTGATGTTATTTCGAAATTAAATAAACGAGATCAGACCATCATTTATATGCGCTATTACTTGGATTGTACACAAAGTGATATTGCAGAACGTATCGGCATATCGCAAGTTCAAGTATCACGGCTTGAGAAGAAAATTTTAGCTCAACTCAAATCTTGGATGGGCGTTAATGCTGAGGCATAATTGAAAAAGTGAGGACGGATTGAACCCATGAAGAAATTATTCCGGTCAATGAATGAAGGGGAAGAGTGGTTCTACGCCCGTTTTGGTAAAGGTGAGACGTTTGATGCAACGGCGAGATCATTGCATCTATGGGATATGCCTGCTCTGTTGCTGTATATTAACGGGCTTGTAGATGGAGATACTATCACAACATTGTTGACGGAAATGCAAGGGAATACGTCAAGGAGAGAAGAGGAGGAGGGGGATGGGGCTGATCAGTTCCTCTCCTTTTTCCCATATCATGCTGTGTCTGATGTCAAAGACACTGATGAATTGCTAACGGCGATTCTCAGCGGTCAGGCAGCTTTTATTACACCTGAAGGTTATGCATTTACGATTGATATCAGATCCTATCCCGGAAGGCAACCCGAAGAGCCAGACAATGAAAAAGTGGTTAGGGGACCAAGGGATGGGTTTACAGAAAACCTGATTCAAAATACGGCACTTGTCCGAAGGCGTTTGCGCACCGAAAATTTACGCTTTGAAATGCATAAAGTAACAGTCAATGGCAAAACAGACATCGCGATTACCTATATGCAAGGGGCGGCAAGTGAAGAACACCTCACTTATATACGTGATAGGCTTGATGAAATACGTCATGACGGGCTAACGATGACTGATAAATCATTGGAAGAGTTTTTATTCAAACAGGGTTTTCATCCGATGCCATTTGTCCGTTTTACAGAGCGACCAGATATTTGTGCGGCACATTTATTGGAAGGGCATATTGCCATTATTGTTGATACGTCACCCTCTGTCATTCTTGTGCCAACGACATTATTTCATCATCTTCAGCATGCTGAAGAATATCGCCAAGCACCGCTTTTGGGGACGGCAGTTCGTTTAGTGCGTTTTTTTGGAGCGGCGATGAGTCTTGTCCTGTTGCCATTTTGGTATTTAATCGCAACGAAACAACAGTATTTACCCGATTACCTCAGTTATATTGGACCGAAAGATATAGGGGAAATTCCGTTGCTGTTACAGTTACTCGGTGCGGATATTGGCATTGAAGTACTCCGTATGGCAGCCATCCATACACCGACCCCGATGTCGACAGCGATGGGACTCGTTGCGGCAATCGTCATTGGACAGGTAGCGATTGATGTCGGTTTATTTACACCAGAAGTCGTTTTGTATGTAGCGGTGAGTGCAATTTTCACCTTTGCCATTCCCTCTTATGAATTAAGCATTACAACAAAGATTTTCAGAATTTGTATATTGCTGTCGACGGCATTACTTGGCGCACCGGGATTTTTCCTCTCCATCGCAGTTCTTTTTTACTATTTATGTTCATTAAAACCGATGGGCGTTCCTTATTTATGGCCGGCTGTTCCATTTTTTCCACAAGCAATGCTTCGCGTTCTTATCAGATTTCCAATGACTGCGGATGAACCGAGGCCGTTCATCACCGACTCGCCAAATAGAGATCGTGTCTGATAGGTGATTGCCTCTTCCTACCCTGTTATGATAAAGTTTTAGTTATATGATTTGGGAGGGGAAGGCAACATGCATTTTTACGGAACACAATCAGTCAATCAACAAGGCCATTTAACAATCGGTGGCGTCGATGCAATTGATCTTGCACATACTTATGGAACACCACTTGTCGTTTATGATGTCGCTCTGTTCCGTGAACGGGCACAGGCTTTCAAAGAAACATTTAACAATGTTGGCATTCGTGCACAGGTTGCTTATGCAAGTAAAGCGTTCTCGTCTATTGCTATATATGAAGTAGCTAAACAAGAAGGACTTTCTTTAGATGTTGTTTCTGGAGGAGAGCTATTCACCGCAATCGCTGCAGACTTTCCGAGGGAACGAATTCATTTCCATGGCAACAATAAAAGCTATACTGAATTGCAATATGCTTTTGATGAAAAAATAGGGTGTATTGTTATTGATAATTTTTCTGAAATTGCGTTGGTGAAGGAAATTGCAGAGTCACGTGGGGAGAGCATGAATGTGCTAATTCGTGTGACGCCAGGTGTTGAAGCGCATACGCATGATTATATTACGACGGGTCAGGAAGACTCGAAGTTTGGCTTTGACTTGAAGAATGGTCAAACGGATGAGGCGTTCTTGCAATTGCATAACCATCCTTACATCAATTTGCTTGGCATGCATTGTCATATCGGTTCCCAAATATTTGAGACGGATGCTTTCCGTTTTGCAGCAGAAGCATTGATGGACAAGATGATTTCATGGCGTGATGGCCATGGTTTCATATGTGCGGTGTTGAATTTAGGCGGAGGATTTGGTATCCGTTATACAGAAGAAGATACACCACTTGTGCCATCAGCTTACATTGAGGAAATGGCGACAGTTGTCTTGTCGATGACCCGTAGTCATAACTATCCTGTACCAGAAATTTGGATTGAGCCGGGGAGATCACTTGTTGGAGATGCAGGTACGTCCCTTTATACGACTGGTAGTATGAAAGAAGTACCGGGTATTCGAACGTACATAGCGGTTGATGGTGGCATGTCAGATAATATTCGACCAGCTCTGTACGGGGCAAAGTATACGGCAGCTTCAGCCAACAGAATGAACGCTCCTCACGACAAAAAAGTAACAATTGCAGGAAAATGTTGTGAATCAGGTGATAAATTGATTGAGGAAGCCTATCTTGCAGACCCATCTGAAGGAGATGTCATCGCTGTTTTTTGCACTGGTGCGTATGGCTACTCGATGGCGAGCAATTACAACCGACTGCCAAAGCCCGCCATTGTTTTCTGTGAAAATGGAGAACATCAACTGGTTGTTCGTCGGGAGACTTATGAAGATGTTGTCAGACTGGACATCCCGTTACAAGCAGTTAGGCGGGAGGAGAAGATTTGAGGAAACGTAACATTCTCCTTTTCTTATTTATCATAGTTGCGGCTATTGTGTGGGGAGCGGTATACTGGTACTTTGTCATGCCGATTATTGACCCGCGTTAAACGGCTATCGCTTTACGTTTGACGACTGACAAAGGATTTTCAGAAAAGAAGGGATTCAATTGATGCTTTTACGCTATAAGAAAACGTATGAAAAGATTGCAATGGGACTACTATCCTATATGCCTGGCGATAAAAATGCGAAAAAATTACAGGAAACGATTCACCAATACGAAACAGACGATAGCTGGCAGCTCTATTTATTAAAAAAAGAGGATGACATAATTGGTCTGATTGGTGTGGAATTAGGCGATGAAGACTATACGTTATACCATATTTCAGTCAATCCATCTTTTCGTGGAGAAGGTGTTGGCAAGGAAATGGTAGCAAAATTGCAGGCGCTTTTCCCGAATAAGGAATGTAAAAGTACCGAGGAAACTGATTTATTTATAAAAAAATGCCGATTAAAAGGAGAAGGAGCAGATTAATGTCTGCCCTTCTTCTTTTCGTCACGCATGCGTTGAATATCGCTACGGTCTCTTAGCATATGTTTATGAATGACTGCTTCGCTGCCAAAAGGGAGCAGGGTCATGGATTGTTGAGCAAGTTCAACAGCTACCTGTAAATTTGGTGACGTGATGAGGAATGGAAAGGATTCAAAAGGTAATCCTTTTTCCACTCGTTTTACTGTATATCTCACATTTGCAAGTAGTTGCTGAAAATCGATTTCTTCTACATAATGGGTAGGAAAAGCAGGGAGTTTTTTCTCGGCCTTTCGTAGTGTACGAGTCGCACCGGCCAGATTGCCGCGACGCCAATGATACATGCCGGTTGCTAGCAGAATATAGGACGTCAGTGGGTGATTTTTGTCGCTATTCGGAATGGACTTCCAATATTCCTCCAACACTTCGTGACACTCAAAATAATCTTGATTATCATTAAAATAAACCATAAACTGTACAAATAACGGATGATGATAGGGATGCATATAATCAGTCCTTTCTCTCGTCTCGGCTTCAGCGCCTAGGGGCTCGGGTCGCCCTTGAACAGGCGCTTGCGCTTTTGTTAATAGTAAAACATTAGGTAGGTGTCACGTGGGATGTCGTATAAAGTAAAACTAGAAGCCTTTGAAGGACCTCTAGATCTATTATTGCATTTAATCAACAGACTTGAAATTGATATCTACGATATTCCGATGGCGGAATTGACAGCGCAGTACATAGAACACCTTCATGCCATGCGTGTACTGCAGTTGGATGAACTGAGCGAATACCTTGTTCTCGCTGCAACTTTGATAGAGATTAAGAGCAAAATGTTACTTCCTGTCCATGAAGGGGAAGAGTTCGATGACGAAATAGATTTTGAAATGGAGGATGATCCGCGGGATGAACTGGTTGCACGACTGATTGAATATAGAAAGTATAAGGAGGCAGCTATTAGTCTGAAGGAATCTGCGGATGAGCGATCGGATCATTTCACAAAATCACCTGAAGACTTAACAGAATTCGGAGAGGTTGTCCCGAGTGGTATCGAAGAAAATTTAAACGTATTTGATTTGATAGGTGCATTTCAAAAAATGCTCGACAGGAATCGACTGAAAGCGCCTATGACAGCAAATATAACGAAAATGGAAATATCTATCGGTGAAAAAATGGATGCAATTATGGCGATACTTGAAAGAGGCGGCGGGAAATGCGATTTCTATGCGCTGTTCGATGAGGGAGACACGCCAGCTCTTGTCGTAACATTTTTATCGTTGTTAGAATTGATGAAACGGCGGGATATTATTGTCGTGCAGCAAGGAAACTTTGACGAGCTGACAGTGGCATTCCGACGGGAGGATGAGTGAAATGGATAGGAAAGATCGTTTGTCGGGAATGATTGAAAGTTTTTTATTCCTAGTAGGGGATGAAGGATTGACGGTGAAACAATTAACCGTCTTAACGGAATGGCAAGAAGCGGAAGTAACTTCAGCGATTGACTGGCTGAAGTTAAGCTATGAGCAGCGTAATGAGAGCGGGATTACATTAAAGCTGTTTGGTGGGGCTTATCGACTTGTGACGAAAGCTGAATTTGCGGATGATATTAAACGGTTGTTGGAAAACCCGTCACCGAAGTCCATGACGCAAGCATCTCTTGAAGTGTTGGCGATTATTGCCTACAGACAGCCGGTAACGCGGGTTGAAATCGATGATCTCCGTGGTGTTAAATCAGAAGGACCCATTAATACACTTATCGCTAGGGGACTGATTATGGAAAAAGGTCGTTCGGAGGGAAGTGGGCGGGCCATTCTGTACGGTACAACGGACTTGTTTTTGGATCGTTTTGGGCTGGAATCGCTTCAGGAATTACCGCCTCTTCATCAGGAAGAGGACAATGGGGCGGGAGATACAGATTTGTTTATGACTAAATTCCAAGAAGCATTTGCAATGGATGATAATTAAGAATGGATTGAACTGTATCCATCCCTAAGGGTGGATTGTACTTCATCCAACTTTTGAGGAGGAAATGTATGTTGAAAAGGACGATGATTGTTGTCCTATTTTTTTCACTATTTCTTGGCGCTGTACCAAAAGAAGCGGTGGCAGCGGGAAGCTCATGGGCAGTTATTGATGCAGATACCGGTAGATTATTGGATGGTTACAATGAAAACGTCAGATTGCCCATTGCAAGCTTGACGAAAATTTGGACGGCTTTCACATTCATCGAAAGTGGAAGCTCGTTTGGAGAAGTTACAATATCTCCACAGGCTGCCTCAGCAGAAGGGTCATCGATTTATTTACAGCAAGGAATGACGATTGAAGCAGATGCGTTATTGTATGGACTCATGCTGCGGTCGGGTAACGATGCGGCGCATGCGCTGTCCGAACAGGCAGGCGGCTCACTGGAGGGCTTTGTCGACTTGATGAATGAAAAAGCGCTATTGTATGGCTTAAAGAATACAGTCTTTACAAATCCGTCTGGTCTGCATGATGATCGTCACCTGTCCACTGCCTATGAAACAGCCCTTATGCTTCGTTACGCGATGGACAACGACAAGTTCCGTCAAATTGCGTCAACTAAGAATCATAGGTATGAAGGGGAGGACCAGACGTATAGCTGGCGCAACAAACATCGTCTCATCCATTCTGAGCCGACCGCAATCGCTGGTAAGACAGGTTTTACAAAAGCGGCGGGCAGGACGCTTGCGACGTACTTTGAGAAAGATGGGAAAAACATCATCGTTGTGACGCTGAATGATGGAAATGATTGGAACACGCATAAAGACTTGGCGAATAAAGTATTTTCTTCTTACAAATTAGTAACGGTTGCGAAAAAAGGGACATATGATATCCTTCCCGGAGTTGAAGCTGAACTGGAAGCGCCTATTCGTCTTTTATTGAAAAAAGGTGAAAAGGCTAAATTACAAAATATCGTACGTATACCTCGTGGTAAAAGTAAGAGGAGTACAGGATCTTGGACGGTTTCCTTTGATAATGAACCGCTCATTGCGAGTGAAATTATTATTAAGCAATAAGCATAATCAATTGCGCCGAGGCGTAATTCAAAATCCGTGACATCGGGGAAGGATTGAACTGCATCCTTCCTTGGAGGCTTTATCTTCGTTCAGCAGGAGTCTTCTGCTGAACGAAGATAAAAATTCAAGTCCACAGAAGATAAAACGTATAAAAATGTGACATATTTAAGAAGACTGTCATCATACAGGACAGTCTTCTTTTAATTTGACGCAAAGTGTGACATAATTTTTGCAGAATGAAAATGAGGTGTCTTGATGGAAAGATTACAAAAAGTATTGGCGCAAGCGGGTGTTGCATCACGGAGAAAGTCCGAAACACTCATTGTAGAAGGTAAAGTAAAAGTAAATGGTGTTGTTGTAACGGAGCTTGGGACGAAAGTTTCGAATTCGGATCGGGTGGAAGTGGAAGGCATTCAGCTCGTTAAAGAAAATTATGTCTATTATCTTTTATATAAACCGAGATCAGTCATTTCGACTGTTCATGATGACAAAGGGAGAAAGACTGTTCTTGACCTGTTTCCACTTGTAGAGGAAAGAGTATTCCCAGTAGGAAGACTTGATTATGATACATCGGGTATCATTTTAATGACCAATGATGGAGATTTTTCTTATTTAATGACGCATCCAAAGTTCGGCATTAAGAAAAAGTATGTTGCGAAGGTCAAAGGGATTCCAGATCGCGAATCGCTTCGCAAACTAGAACGAGGTATTGAATTGGACGATGGCAAGACGGCTCCTGCTCATGTGAAAATGCAGACAGTCGATAAGAAAGCTGGCACTGCATTGATTGAAATTACGATTCATGAAGGTCGGAATCGTCAAGTGCGTCGTATGTTTGATGCGATTGGCTGCCCGGTGTTAAAACTACGAAGAGAATCCTTCGGTAATTTGACGACGCATGGTTTAAATGCAGGAGAAGCACGTGAACTCACAAAGCATGAAGTGAAACAACTTCGGGTTCTTGCGGAAACAGGTAAAATCGGCTAATACCGATTCAACTAAACTCATGATAAGGGGCCTCCGCCGATTGCAATCCATTACAAGGAAGGCCCAAACGTTCACAATCCTTTCATTTATGGTGGGCATCTATGAAAATCCATTTGTTATAATGGAGGGTAGAGGCTATTTATTTCGTTCATTAGGGGATTCTGTTGAATGACATAAATGCCTCAGGCGGATGTCACGGATTTTTTAAGGAAGCTTTTCGAGCTCGCTCGAAAAAAATCCGGACGCAATTACGCCGACACGTAATTGATTGTTAGGAGGAAATGGGTTTGGCAAAAGCAGATAAAAAGAAAAAACGTCTTATTATAAGAACGATTGTCCTGTTACTGCTTGTAGCGGCAGTCGGCTATACAATCACTTCGAAAGATAAAGTGAAAGTGTTGGCTGTTGGTGACAAAGCACCTGATTTTGAACTAGTCGATTTGGAGGGTAACAAACACCGTCTATCTGATTACAAAGGACAAGGTGTGTTCTTAAATTTTTGGGGGACTTGGTGTGGTCCATGTAAAAAGGAAATGCCTCATATGGAAAGTCAACATATTGCATTTGAAAATAAAGGTGTCCAAATACTCGCCGTCAATATTGCAGAATCATCGTTGAAGGTAGAAGCATTCCGAGATCAGTATGGTCTGACATTCCCCATTGCGATTGATAAAGATAAAAGTGTCAAAGAGGCCTATAATATAGTGCCGCTACCCACAACATTTTTAATTGACAAAGAGGGGAAAATCGAAAAGATCATCACGAGCGAAATGACGGAGGCTGAAATCATTTCCTATATGGAGAGCATTCAACCCTAAGTAAGGAGCATATGCGAAATGAGTAAAATCAAATGTCAATGTGGTCATGAGAATCCATTTGGTACAGTACTTTGTGAACAATGTGGAAGACCACAAACCGAAGAGGCTAAAAAAAGTAAACTAGTTGACATGCGTTATGAAGGCTCTTCCAGGAGATCGCAAACGTATAACAAGTCCATCGTCGATAAGATTTGGAATTTCTTTTCTAGTGTTAAGGTTGGAATTGGGATTATTGTAGCGGTTCTTGCAACGGCTGCAATCGGAACGATTTTTCCGCAAAAATTGTATGTGCCTGTATCACCTTTGGCATCTGGAGCGGAATACTTAGCTTATTATGAGCGCTTGTACGGTTTTTTTGGCACTATTTACTATCGATTCGGTTTCTATGATATGTATAATAGTTGGTGGTTCATCACACTGACGGGAATGCTTGGCGCTTCTATCATTATTGCTAGTGTTGACCGGGTCGTACCGCTATATAAATCGTTGAAAAAACAGCGTACAAAGCGTCACCCTTCTTTCATGAGGAAACAGCGTGTTTATGGCGAAGGACCTTCCGAGGATTCAACTGTAGCATTAGTTAAAGCTGAGGAAAAACTGAAGGAACTTCGTTACAATGTTAAAGTCGAAGATGGCGCATTATTAGCGGAAAAAGGGCGTTTTGCAAGATGGGGCCCTTATGTCAATCATGCGGGAATTATCATCTTCCTGTTTGGTATATTACTACGTGGAATCCCTGGATTTTATGTGGATGAAACGATGTGGCTCCGAGAAGGAGAAATACGTTCTATCCCAGGTGCTGAGGGTTATTATTTAGAGAGTAAAGAATTCATCTTAGAAAATTACTCGAAAGATGATGCCAACGAAGTATTCGGCGATGCATTGGAACGTGTGGGGATGATTGCTAGTAATTATCAAACCGACGTTGCGCTTTACAAAATACCTGACGACGCACTCGTAGGATCGAGTGATTTTGAATTTGTGAAGGACTATTCCATCATTGTCAATAAACCACTTAAATTCGATGGCTTTAACGTATTCCAAATGGATTACCGTCTTGATGAATTAAAATCAATGACGTTCCAGTTAACGGAAAAAGAAACGGATAAAACGTATGGACAGTTTACGGTCGACTTAGCTGAACCTGAAAAGAATTATGAACTAGAAAACGGCGCACAAGTCAGATTGATGGATTACTATCCAGACTTTATTATGACGGACGGCGAGCCAGATACAAAATCGCCAATCCCGAACAATCCTGCTTTTATCTTTGAAATGAAAACGCTTGACAAACCGGATGGTGAAAGAAGTTTTGTAGCTATCCAACAGACGCTTGAAACAGAGCAAAATGATTATAAAGTGAAGTTTGTCAGTGCTGAAACGCGTGATATTTCAGGGCTGACAATTCGCAAGGATAAGACGTTGTACATTATCCTTATCGGTGGCATCATCTTTATGATTGGTGTTGCACAGGGTGCTTATTGGAATCATAGAAGAATTTGGATCCAACAAGGAAAGGGCGATGAACTTTTAGTCGCAGCTCATACGAACAAAAACTGGTTCAAGCTGAAACAGGAACTTGATCAAGTGAAAGATGTTGCAGCACTACCTTCCTATGTAGATAGGCAGGATACAGATGCTATTTTTGAAGATAGGGAAGGAGAACAAGCATAATGGGACTTGCAGCGTTAAGCGCTAACTTACTATTGGTTTCCTTTATCGCCTACCTTATCGCAACAGCTTTTTTTGGTGGTGCGGTAAAAGGAGCGAAATCGGAAGCTTCTTATAAAAATAATAGATGGGGAAACATGGGGATAGCAATTACAATCATCGGTTTTATTGCCCATCTTGGCTATTTCATCACACGTTGGATGGCTTCTGGCCATGCACCTGTTAGTAATATGTTTGAATTTACGACTGCGTTTGGCATGATGCTTGTCGGAGCATTCATATTGTTGTTTTTCCTTTATCGGACACCTTCGCTTGGATTGTTTGCATTGCCGATAGCGATTATTATCATTGCCTATGCAAGCATGTTTCCAAAGGAGATTACGCCACTCATTCCGGCACTTCAAAGCTATTGGCTGACGATACACGTGATTACAGCAGCTCTTGGTGAAGCGATTCTTGCGATTAGTGCGGTTGCGGGGCTTATCTTTTTATTGAAAAATATTGATTTGACTAAAAAATCAAAGCAGCGTTTTTGGTTAGAAGCAGTTATGCTTACGCTTATTCTCGTGATTGGTTTTGTATTGTCATCGACAACATTTAAACTAACTGGTTATGAAGCACAATTTTCATATATTGATAAAAACGAGATGCCAGCCCAAATTATCTATAACTATCCACCGTTATTCGGTATGCATCAATCTGAATCATTAACGCCAGATACGATGAAGCCATGGGTAGAAATGCCGGCTATTATTAATGCGAAGACGTTAACGACATTTGTTTGGTCAGTTGCGATAGGGATTGTTTTGTATATAATTCTTAGACTAATCTTCCGACGGCCGATTGCGGCATTGTTCCAACCGTTTGCTAAAAAAGCAAATTCTCAATTGATGGATGAAATTGGTTATCGAGCGGTTATTATTGGCTTTCCGATTTTTTCGTTAGGAGCACTTGTCTTCGCAATGATCTGGGCACATGAAGCGTGGTCGAGATTTTGGGGATGGGATCCAAAGGAAGTTTGGGCGCTCATTACATGGCTATTTTACGCAGCATTCCTTCACGTGCGTCTATCGCGCGGTTGGGAAGGCGAAAAGTCAGCGTGGTTGGCTGTTATCGGTTTCATCATTATCATGTTTAACTTGATAGCCGTGAACTTAATCATCGCTGGATTACATTCATACGCTTGATCTAGGATAAGACTGCACGGTAGTTTACAAAACGCCGTGCAGTCTTTTTTAGATGATTGTGATTATGCTTTGTTGTTTCTTTTTTATTGAGTGACTTGTACAATGGACATAGATGCATGTTGAAAGGGGCAATTAGTTATGGAAGAAAAAGTAACATTGTTAGTAGTGGATGACGAGGAGAGAATTCGCCGTCTGTTAAATATGTATCTTACGCGCGAAGGCTATGAAATCGAAGAAGCGGTAGATGGCGCAGAAGCGCTAGAAAAAGCACTTGTCACACATTATGATGGTATTTTACTCGACTTAATGATGCCGGAAAAAGATGGCTTGGAAGTATTGCGGGAATTGAGAGAAAAGAAAATTATGACACCAGTTATTATGTTAACAGCAAAAGGCGAGGAAGCTGATCGTGTAACTGGATTCGAATCGGGTGCCGATGACTACATAGTGAAACCATTCAGTCCGCGTGAAGTGGTTCTACGGGTTAAAGCGATTCTTAGGAGGTCTGTGACGTTTCATGGCGCTGCTTCTGCGTCTTCATCGAAGGATCTCGTCGTTTTCCCACAATTGACGATAGATAACGACGCGCATCGTGTCATGGCTGATGGGAATGAAGTGAATCTGACACCGAAAGAATATGAGCTGCTTTATTTTTTGGCGAAGTCACCGGACAAAGTATTTGATCGAGAACAACTATTGAAAGAAGTATGGCATTATGAATTTTTCGGGGATCTCCGAACAGTTGACACGCATGTCAAGCGGCTGCGTGAAAAGTTAAGCCGGGTTTCTGAGAAGGCAGCTAAAATGATTGTTACCGTTTGGGGCGTTGGTTATAAGTTTGAGGTTCCTCATAATGAATAGAATATGGAATTCAATCGTCGGGAAGCTATGGGCAACCATATTGCTTCTCGTTTCCTTTGTCCTGTTTATTGTCACTGCGCTGCTTCTTGAATTTCTGGATAATTTTCATACGCAACAAGCAGAGGATTCCTTGCGAAGAGATGCAATGACAATTGGTAAAGTTGTTATGGATCATGAAAGTGAGTCTTCTATGCAACTGATTATTGAAGATATCCTTGGTGATGAAACAGATGCTATGATTGTAGATGCTAAAGGGGAAACGAAGTACTCTTTCCAGCAAGGGATAAATAAGGAGAAAATCGAAGATAAGATTCTTTCCGAATCTATATTTATATCAAATAGAGGGGGAGATACGCCAGTTGTGAAGGAAATGATTCTTCCTTCAATTGCAGACGATGGTGTAATGGAGCAATATCTTGTGCTGGCCTATCCATTTGAATTCAATCAGCAGGTGGTTGGTTCCGTTATCATTTATCAAAGTTTAGAAGCTGTCCATAGGGCTACAAAGGAAACAACCAATATCGTATTCTTGTCGGCGTTTATTGCCTTTATTTTAACAACTGTTTTTGCCTTTTTCTTATCGACAAGAATTACTTCACCTTTGCGTGGAATGAGGCAAGCTGCTTTTGAATTATCGAAAGGTAATTTTGATACGCGGCTGCCTGTTATGCAAAATGATGAAATTGGTCAGTTAGCAACCGCCTTCAATCAGATGGGGAGACAGCTTAAGTATCATGTTGAATTGATCAATCAGGAAAAGGAACAGCTGTCCAGTATTTTAACGTCTATGACAGATGCGGTCATTACCTTCAATCGAGATTACACGATTTTATTAAGTAATCCACAGGCGGAACGCTTATTGCAAAATTGGTACTTTAAAAGTGGTGTCCAAGATGAAAAAAATACGATTCCTCCAGAAATTTTCCATATGCTTGATCATGTTATCACGTTTGCCGAAGAAGTAGAAGATGAGCTGGAGCTCGGGGGGCGGTTTTACGCCATTTCAATTAGCCCGCTATATAGTGGTAGCGATATTCGAGGAGCGGTTGCGGTGCTGCGTGATATGACGGATCAGCATAAGCTCGATAAGCTCCGTTCCGATTTCATCGCGAATGTGTCACATGAGCTACGGACGCCGATTTCAATGCTTCAAGGCTATAGTGAGGCGATTATTGACGGTGTGACGACTAATGACGAAGAGCGCAATGAGATGGTGCAGATTATTCATGAGGAATCGAAACGAATGGGTAGACTTGTGACAGATTTACTCGATCTTGCGAGGATGGAATCGGGTCATATGCGCTTGTACAAAGATGATATAGCGATGATTCCTTTCCTTGATCGGATTGTTAATAAATTCATGCAAGTTGCGCGTGATGCCAATGTGGAATTGTCATTTGATTTTCCACAAGGTGAAGAAATCATTTCAACTGTCGATGAAGATCGGATTGAACAAGTGTTTACGAATTTAATTGACAACGCAATCCGACATACACCTGACGGAGGCAATGTAACATTGCGTGTCAAAAAGGTTGTCGATACGATTGAAATAACGGTTACGGATACAGGTGTTGGTATTCCTGAAGAGGATTTACCTTATATTTTTGAACGTTTTTATAAAGCAGACAAGGCGAGAACAAGAGGCAAGGGCGGAACAGGCTTAGGTCTGGCGATTGCTAAAAATATTATTGATTCGCATAGCGGAGTGATTACAGCTAGCAGAGGAGAAAATAGCGGTACAATTTTTAGCTGCATATTACCTTTGAAGAACTTGTAACTATTTAGCTTGAACAACGACTAATTATTAGAACGGGGGTATTTCATGGACGACTCCGTTTTCCACCGGCTCTATGAGCAGTACCACCAAGATGTGTTCAAGTTTCTCATCTATTTGACGAGAAATCGTGATCATGCTGAGGATCTCGTGCATGAAGTGTACGTGAGGGTATTGCGAGCATATAGCGGTTTTGAAGGGAAAAGTTCTGAAAAAACATGGCTTTTTTCTATTGCGAAAAATGTCGCGATTGACCATTTCAGAAAAAATGCTGTCCGTAAAAAGCATCTGTTCGATAAATTTGACTGGGAAAAGAGTGAGCTCGTTTCAACAGGGGCTTTACCTGAAGAACTTGTTACACTTAGTGAAGAGATGAAAGAACTATTGCAGGCGCTTAACACCTGTACAGGTGATCAAAAAATGGTCATCACGATGCGTTATTTCCAGGATTTGTCGATAGCGGAAACAGCCGAAATTCTTAGCTGGACAGAAGGTAAAGTGAAGACCACACAACATCGGGCAATCAAAGCGCTACAAAAGAAATTGAATGCTCTTCCTACAGAAGGGGGGAAACTAGATGGCCGACAATAAATGGGACGACAGCAAGATCGACAGCCTTCTGGGCAATATGCCGGATATACGAGACGAGCGCCTGAAGTCGGACATATTGATGCGACTCCAACAAGACGAACGATTGCATCTCCCCCGTCGCAATAATATTAAAAAATGGATGCCGGCTTTAGTGGCGGTAGCGGCACTGTTGATTTTCAGTATGATCATTCCCTCGATGCTAAGGCAGAATGATAGCGCGCTGGATAAAGCGTCCGAGTCCGCTTCGATGAAAATGGATCAAGCAGAAATGTTGATGGAGAGCGAGGAAGAAGCAGGTGTTACAGCCACAGATGCCGGTGCGGGCGCAGAAACGTTCAATGCAGCAACGGCAAGGATGCTACCGGAGAATCATGTCCTCTTACAAGAGGATTTACAAGGATTTCAACCGTTACAAATGGGGCTAGTTGTAGATGCTCATATAGTTGTCCCGACGACGCTGTTGATTCCAGAGGAACGAATTGCTGTTGATTTTCCGGAGGGGGAACCAGATTATGCTACCCTATACAATCGGTATGCTACCGGTATCCCAGAGGAAGAACTTGGACTTGATAATATTCAGCCGAATCATGAGCTTTCCGCAACTATGGATTTCATTGCAAGCGAAAATGCACAGCCTTATTACAAGACGGTCACGCCTTCTGGTCAAATCTATCTGATACCCTCAGAAGCAGTAGATGTACTGACGGTAGAGCAGGCACTATTGGCGATGAAGGACGTACAAAATGACCGAGTTGAAGCGCTTGTTCCGCAACATATTGTGTACAGTGTTAAGGAGCAAGAGGGCGTGGCAGTTATTAGCTTTACAGAACCACTCGACTTGTCCTTGATGGATCAAGGCGTGGTAAATTTAATGGTAGAAGGATTCATGTTAACCGCGAAAAATTTCAATAAGCAAGTACGTTTGGAAAACGTCGTACAAGACACTTTCTTACGCTACGATTTGACAACTGTATTACCAAAACCAGTTGGTGTCAATCCAACGTATTTCTTTGAATGATGCACTAGCCTAAAAAACGCTTTGTAAACAATTAAGTTTACAAAGCGTTTTCTGCCGTATATACTAAGGTAGTAATAAAATATTGATTCATCTTCGGGGCAGGGTGCAATTCCCGACCGGCGGAAATGGAGAGTTTCTCTTCTAGCCCGCGAGCTTAACAGCTGATTCTGGTGTGATTCCAGAGCCGACAGTATAGTCTGGATGGGAGAAGGTGAAGGTACGGCCGTCTTTTTGTGTTGTCCACAAAAAGGGTGCTTATTTAAGTGTGGGGTAAAAAGGAGATTATCTTCTTTTTGACACCTCTATTTAATGATACCTTTTAACTCCCTAAGGCTTTCAGTAGCTTTGGGGATTTTTTGTAGACAATGATTGGCGGAACGGCCTTTCCTCTTTTGAAGTGAATCGCAAAAGGAGAGAGGAACACATGAATAACAAGAAGTTACGCAAGATGATTCTCATTGCAATCTTAGGGAGCATTGGTACGGTGTTGATGCAGTTCAATTTCCCGCTACCCGCATTACCAGGATTCTTGAAAATCGATTTCGGAGAAGTGCCTGCGGTAATAGCCATTATGACAATGGGGCCGGTTGCAGGTATTGGGGTCGAGTTAATTAAAAACGTCATGCATTGGTTTATGACAGGCAGTCCGACGGGTGTACCTGTAGGAGAAATTGCGAATTTTGCAACAGGTGTTCTATTCATTATGCCAATCTATTTCATCCACAATAAATTTAAAACATCTAAAGGATTAGCGGCTGGCCTCCTTGCAGGAACAGTTGCCATGGCATTGGGGATGAGTGTTTTGAACTATGCCGTATTCCTACCGATGTATACGTATTTCATGAACTTCCCGGAGATGGCAGGCAGTGAGTTGTCTACATTTATCGTTTTAGGAGTTCTACCTTTCAATCTTATCAAAGGTGTTATGCTCATGGTCATCACGTTGTTACTGTTCAAGAGCATGAACAAATGGATTGCCAAGCAACGAACCCAATTAATGGCGTAAATTAATCGAGCCTCGGCGTGATTGCGTCTAGGGGCTTTCTCGAGGAGGAATTGAGCCTCATTCCTTCTCATTTAGATAATAGCGTCACAAATTAGACATAAAGCAAGGCCGCCCTGAATATTTTCGGGGCGGCCTTGCTTTATGTAACTGCTAAAATCAGTCTTCGTATTTTAACGCATCGCCATCAAATGGCGCATCAGCGATTTTGATTGAATCGGTCGGGCAACCATCAAATGCATCTTCCAAATCTTCCATCAGTTCTTCTGGAACTTCCGTTGTACCCGTGTTATCATCGAGGATAACATAAGCAATTCCTTCATCATCATAATCGTAAATATCTGGGGCTGCTGCTCCACAAGCGCCACATGCAATGCACGTATCTTGATCGACGATTGTATATTTAGGCATAGTCTTTCTCTCCTCTTTTCTCCGTACAAACAATTTACTATTTACTTCATACTTCATTCTAATGATATTGACAGCAGTTTTCAACAAAAAGAATTTATTAATCGGAGGAATTCGTTATGAATCTTTCTTCAATACTCGCAGTCATCATCGCTAAGCTAGATGGCGAGCGAACGATTTATGCTGGCCTTCATCTATTACGTGGCAAACGTTCGGGGCAGACGTTGCAGGATGTTGAATATTATAATTTGAAAGCTTTTTTTGGTATTTTACCGAAATTAACGGTTGAGCAATATGATGAAGCCGCTACATTATTAAGGGATTCTGGTTTTATTTCAACCGGAGACGACTCATTTGTACATCTAACAACAAGTGGTCGCCAACTGGTCGCGACTTTACCGATTTACGCATTTAATGGTTGGGACTATAGGGGTAGAGAAATGCTTTTTTTCGCGAGGCTATCGCTTGTCGTACAGACAGTGTCGCATTTTAAAGTAGGAGAACATGCATTTATGCCGATTCAAAAAGATTATGATAGCCAGTCATTTGTAAAAAGACTGTTGCATAAACAACCTATTAGTGATCCGGCATATGCCAGCTATATTGCTGCGGAGCTTAGGTTATGTATGGAGCGCAGTGGTATGGATGATCAGCAAAAAGTGATTGTCACGCATCGACTAAGTGGTTTTGGTCTGACAGGGTGGACGTGGGATCAGCTAGCGGATCAGTTGAAACTAAATTCGTTTGCTGTCCGACTGTTATTTATAGAGAGCTTACATAGGTTGCTGACAGTTATCGAACAATCTTCTGATTTGTCTTTTTTGCGAAAAATAGCTAAAAACGTTAAAGTAACGACTTATTTGACCGATTCTTCAAGTAAGACCAAACAGCTTTTTGATCGGGGACTGTCCATTGAGGACATTGCTGCGGCTCGGAATTTGAAGTTGAGTACGATTGAAGACCATTTTGTCGAACTATCCATTAATGACCCTCAATTCCCACTGACTCAGTTCGTTGCAGAGCGAGATGTTAAGGCAGTCGTCGAAAAAGTGAATGAACTGGAAACACGTAGGCTTCGGTTATTGAAGGCTGAATTTGAATCACTGTCTTATTTTCAACTTCGTCTTATATTAGGTGCGCGGACGGGGGGAGGAAACTGATGGATATTTACAAAACACTGAAAGAGAAATTCGGTTACGATCAATTTAGACCGGGGCAGGAAGCGGTCATTCGTGATGTGATTGCCGGGAAAGACACACTCGCCATTTTGCCGACAGGCATGGGGAAATCATTATGTTATCAGTTGCCAGCTTATGTAGCGCAAGGTACGGTGTTAATCATTTCACCACTTGTCGCGTTAATGGAAGACCAAGTGGCCATTATGAAAAAAAATGGTGAAAAACGTGTTGTTGCACTAAACTCTTTTCTGTCATTTTCAGAAAAAAAGCGGATTATGGCTGAATTAGGGTATTATAAATTTATTTTTATATCACCTGAAATGCTATTACAGAAAAATGTAATCACTCTTTTGCGCAACAGTCATTTGTCACTGATTGTTGTTGACGAAGCGCATTGTATTTCACAATGGGGTTTTGATTTTAGACCGGATTATTTGCGAATTGGTGAGTTGTTTGGAGAAAGCCGACCGCATATTCTTGCACTTACGGCGACAGCGGATGATAAAGTGGTGGCTGATATCGTCCACTATTTACAGCTGCGATCTCCCGAAGTCCATCGCCAGTCGTTAGATCGTCCGAATATATCTTATTCCATAGTCAAGGTCGATAACGAAATGCAGAAAACCGAATGGATTAAAGAGCGGGTACTAGCGACGATTGGACCAGGTATCATTTATGCCGCATCTCGAAAACGTGCAGATGAACTAGCTACCATACTGCAGAAGCTAGGTGTATCTGTTGCCTCTTATCACGCGGGGAAGGAACAGGAAGACCGTGCGTTCATCCAAGAGCAATTCATCACAGGGGAAATCAATTGGATTTGTGCGACAAATGCGTTTGGGATGGGTATACATAAAGATGATATTCGCCAAGTGATTCATGAGCATGTCCCACAAGCGATTGCCGGTTATGTTCAGGAGGTAGGTCGTGCGGGGCGTGATGGTGAACAATCGGCAGCGTCGTTGCTTTTTACGCCGGATGATGAGGGAAGGATGCGCTTCATCATCCAAGATGATATTCCGCAAGAATGGGAAATTAGGCACTATGAAAATTGTATGGCGGAAAATATTTCGGCTGATGAAGCGGCAGAAAGGGCTCGAATTAGCGAAACGGGCAAACGTGTCATAGATTATTATAGAGAACGGATGACACTCGAAGAAGTTATTCAGCGGATGAAAGCATTAATTCACGAAAAAGAGGTACAACTACAAGGGATGCTTCGTTTAGTTCATTCAAAAAGTTGTGTCAGAGAAGAAGTAGTGGGGCTTTTTGGAGAGTCTCTTGAAATGAAACCGAAGTCGTGCTGTTCTGCTTGTGGGACGGCTGATGGATTATGGCTAAATCGACAAAATCAGGTTGTTTTAAATAAGCCGATGTTAGATTGGGAGGAAAGACTTATCAAGCTACTTGGTTAACAGGTCCGTTGTCCGTTGATTTTTACGACAAAATTCGTCATAATAAAGGAATAGCAAGATGTGATAGGAGAATGTAGCAATGAAAAAAGATGATTATAAAACTGAGTTTGAGGAGCATAGACAGGAAATTGATCAGGAAGGTGACAATCTTCCATCGCGTGCCGAGCTGCATCGAAAAGGCCGCAAGCCAAAAAAGAAATCTAGTCATTTAATGATTAATGTAATCCTAGGATTATTTACGCTTATTCCAGTCATTATCTTGGTGTATGTTGTTTCTGACTTTTATAATCCAGGTAGCAATCCGGCGGCAAAAGATGGAGATACGAGTGTGCGTTATGAAGAAAAAAAAGACGATCCGAATAAGGATTTAGTCTTGGGTGGAGACGAGGAAGAAGGAGAAGAGGATGGCTCAGGTGTAGATGAGGTTGAATCGACACCTGAACCCGAAACAAAGCCAGAAAAAGAACCGGAAACGGAAATAAAACAAGAAGAGAAGCCTGTTTCGAAACCGGTGGTGAACGTCAATCCGACTCCGGAAAAGAAACCTGAAGAGAAGCCGGAGCAACAATCAACTGAAAAAACACATAAAGTGGCGAATAATGAAACGCTTTACCGGATTTCTGTCAATTACTACGGTTCGGGTGAAGGTGTTGAAAAGATTAAAAGAGCAAATGGTTTAACATCAAATGATATTATGGTCGGGCAGACGCTCAAGATTCCTTAATTGGTTTTTAAAGATGTTGAAAATACAAAAAAGGCAAAGAATGCTTTGCCTTTTTTGTATGGAAGGAGGGCTTGATTACGGTCAATAAAATGGTATGGATGGCTCTTTCGATGATGAGCGGATTTTTGGCATTTATGTTTATGAATGCAAGGCAAAGAAATGTCATCTACCATGAAATGAATGCTGAAACAGGAAATGCTTTTAATAAGCAGTTAACGGTTTTTTTCATTTCGGATATTCATCGACGCAAGATTGACGAAAAACTATTGGCGAAAATTCATGCCAATCATGAAATTGATATAGTCGTCATTGGGGGAGATCTTGCGGAAAGGGATGTCCCATTAGCGCGTATCGCTAACAATGTTGGTCATCTTGCACGTCTAGGGCCATTGTTTTATGTATGGGGTAATAATGACCGTGAAGTGGGCGAGCAGGAAATGAGAGACATTTTAATGCGTTATGGCGGTAAAATACTGGATAACGAAAGTGCTGCTGTTCCTGGACATCCTGATTGGGGGGTATGTGGGACGGATGATCCGTCAAGTCGCAATGTTGATATCGATTCGACACTTCGCACGATTCAGCAGTTTAAGGAAGTCATAATGGTGACACATACACCATCGTTGTTTCGAAAAGTGGAGCAGGTATATCATCCACGGCTGATGCTTGCGGGTCATACACACGGCGGGCAAATTCGATTGGGTAAATGGGGCTTGCAGGAAAAAGGAGTGTTCCGCCTAGATGGAGGTAGGGCTAAGTTGATTAGCAATGGCTATGGCACGTCTACGCTACCCCTACGCCTTGGCGCGGCGCCGGAATGTCATGTGATTGTTATCAATTATACGGAAAGTGTTCCAAAGGAGTTGTAAAAAGGAAATGATACGAAAAGATGCAATCGTTGTCGGAGGCGGTCCATGTGGACTGTCTGCCGCGATTGAATTAAAGCAAATGGGACTTGACGTTCTCGTCATTGAAAAGGGAAACATTGTTAACTCAATTTACAATTATCCCACACATCAAACATTTTTTAGTTCAAGTATGAAATTGTCAATTGGGAATATTCCATTCATCACCGCCATTGATAAGCCGCAGCGCAACGATGCGCTGGTATATTACCGAAAGGTTGCGGAACTGAAAGAAATTGCGATTCATAGTTATGAGAAAGTGGAAGATGTCCAGCGGAAAAGTGAAGGTTTTCATGTTGTGACGGATAAAGGTGACTATTTCGCTGGAAATGTTGTCATCGCAACTGGTTACTATGATAATCCAAATCGGCTTGATGCTGAAGGGGAGAACCTGCCGAATGTCTTCCATTATTTTAAAGAAGCTCATCCGTTTTTCGGAAAAAAAGTTGTTGTGATAGGTGGTAAAAACTCGTCTGTCGACGCGGCACTTGAATTGGAGCGTGCGGGTGCATCGGTAACTGTTGTCTACCGTGGCTCCGAGTATTCACCGAGCGTCAAGCCGTGGATTTTACCTGGATTCGATAGCCTTGTTCGTGCTGGGGAGATTGATATGCATTTTAGTGCCCATGTTGTCGAGATAACAGCGTCCAGCGTGACGATTGAACAACAAGGAAAGACCTTTGTCATCGAAAATGACTATGTTTTTGCGATGATTGGCTACCATCCGGATTATACTTTCTTGAGAAATATTGGTATTACAACTGATGAGGAAAGTGGTCGACCTACTTTTGATGAAGAAACGATGGAAACGAATGTAGAGGGGCTTTTTATAGCAGGTGTTATAGCGGCGGGAAATAATGCGAACGAAATCTTTATTGAAAATGGTAAGTTTCATGGGGGTATGATTGCTCGCGCTATCGGGGCAAAGCAGGCTGCTGTGAAATAAAGATAAGGCTACCCTTTAACCGGATATCGGTTGGAGGTAGCCTTTTTTCATAGTTTAGGAAATTATAAAATTCTCGTATTGTGGATAAGTCGGAATAGGGTGATTTCTCGTCTAGGCTCCAGCGCCTAGCCCCTCGAGTCGCTTCGGTCTTGTCGGGGCTGAACAGGCGCTTGCGCTTTTGTTCTAGTTGTTGTTAGGAACGTAAAGCGATATGATTGGTAGCTTAGTTTCCCATTCAACCAACATTCAAGCTAAACAAAGTTCAAGAAGAAGCTTCAGTCGTGCTTTCTGACCACTCAATCCATGCTCAAATCGGACGCCCATATCCTTTAGCATCTTGCCGCCACCTTCATAGGCGTAAATGTCTTGTGCAATGCCATTGAAGCAACGGGAGACGATAATGACTGGAATGTTTTCATTCAGCAGGTGTGTGATACCAGTAAGTAAAGCAGGCGGCACGTTACCTTGGCCGAGGCCTTCTAATACAACGCCGTCATAGCCGAGTGAAGCGACTGAAAGAAGCATGTCGGATTCCATGCCTGCATAGATTTTGAACATGGCGACTTTTTTATCAATCAATTCCACGGGAAGACAAATTCGAGCTAGAGGTGCGTGGTGGAAATGAATAGCTGATTTTGTCACAATACCTATGGGACCATATTGTGGACTTTGGAAAGTTGACACACTACTCGAATGTGTTTTTGTCACGTTTGTCGCCGTATGAATTTCATCATTTAACACAACGAGAACACCTTTGTTGTTTGCGTTATCAGAAGCGGCGACACGGACGGCAGACATAAGATTATAGACGCCGTCCGCGCCGATTTCGTTGGAAGAGCGCATAGCGCCTGTCAGTACAATCGGTATGGTATAGTTTGTCGAGAGTTCTAAGAAGTAGGCGGTTTCTTCAAGAGTATCTGTGCCATGGGTGATGACGACGCCATCAAAATCACTCGCTGCGTTCTTCCTATCAATCATCATTTTCAATTCAAGCATATGCTCGGGTGTAATATGGGGTGATGGTAAATTGAAAGCTTCGATTTCGGTAATGTTGGCAAACTGCTGAATATTGTCAATTTCCATTGCGAGTGGATTAGCTGCACTTAAAATGACACCACCGGTTTCTGTGTTCAACTGCATTGAAATAGTTCCGCCTGTATGAATCAGTAAAATATTTTTCTTCAAATTGTAACCTCCTATGAAAGGTAATTCATGGTATAATGGTATGGAATGGGGGTTCGCCGATGTTCATATTGCTCACTGTGGCAATTGCGCCGGGATTGGCGCTCTTCAGCTATTTTTATTTGAGAAAACAAATTGCAAAAGAACCGTCACGTACATTATTTCATACATTCATATATGGTGCTATCATGACTTTTCCAATTATGTTCATTCAGCATGTTTTTGAGGAAGAAAATATTTTTTCTGAGTATTTCATACGGAATGTTATTTTTACGAGTGGTCTTGAGGAATTTTTTAAATGGCTTATTTTACTTATTGCGATTTATCGTCATGTTGAATTCGAAGATGCTTATGATGGGATTCTCTATGGTGCTAGTGTGTCACTTGGATTTGCTACTGTTGAAAACATTATTTATCTATTAGCATTCGGAGCTGACGTTGCTTTCATGCGTGCGCTGCTGCCGGTTTCAAGTCATGCCTTATTCGGTGTTGTAATGGGTTACTATTTTGGCCGTGCGAAATTTGCTGTGGAATCCAATATTAATAAATATTTATTTTTAGCGCTCCTTGCGCCTTATTGCCTTCACTTTATGTATAACGGAATTTTTGCGATAAATGCTCTCTCACAGTACTTAATTATCCCATTTATGCTGTTCCTATGGTGGTTCGGCTTAACTCGAGTTAAATATGCGCATATGTTCGCAATGCAGCAATTTAGACGTAAAACTAAAACGATGACAAAATGATCCAGCTTATGCTGGATCATTTTTATGTTCACTTCATTCTGCCGAAGTTCAATATAACCGGCTTTATTTGTTTCTTTTGATAAATAAACTGAGCGACTTTGGGCAAGCTGTATAAAAAGGAGGAATGAATGTGAAAAAGTGGTTCATCCGCATGATGGTAGTTGTCCTTCTTCTCGGATGTGTATACGTAACCTCGCCCGGCCAAATAGCGGCCTTTAGTTCGCAGGAAGTGACACGTGGTGCTTTTGGTGATGACGTTATTGAACTACAGTCGCGACTTCAGTACATTGGTTTTTATACGGGGACGATTGACGGCAAATTTGGCTATGGAACGTATTGGGCGTTGCGTAATTTTCAGGAGAAGTATGGACTCCCCATCGATGGAATTGCAGGATCGAAGACCAAAAAGAAGTTGGTCGATGTGTCAAAGTATGATGAGAAATTTGTCAAAGACAATTTAAACAAAGGCAATAAGTTCACCCATTACGGTGGGAAGCCATTAGCGTCTCAAGTGTCAAAAGGAACAGGTAAAACGGAAAGTGTCCAAGCTCCTGCTAAATATTCGGAAAAGGATATCCAGCTAATGGCGAATGCGGTATACGGAGAGGCTAGGGGAGAACCTTATGATGGTCAGGTTGCGGTTGCCGCAGTTATTTTGAATCGGGTGGAGCACCCTGACTTTCCAGACACTGTAGGTGGTGTGATTTTTCAACCGCTTGCTTTTACGGCAGTAGCAGATGGACAGATCTGGCTAGAACCAAATGATCGTGCAAAAGAAGCGGTCCTTGATGCGATTAACGGTTGGGATCCATCCGAAAATGCTATTTACTACTTCAATCCAATTACAGCGACGAGTAAGTGGATTTGGTCACGACCCCAAATAAAGAAAATTGGCTTGCATATCTTTTGTAACTGACAAGGCGTGTTAGAAATAGGCGATGAGAGGAGGGCGGGCAAGGTGGTGGTAGGAATCATAATCGATTCTAACGACCTCTTGCTGAATTATGAAAAAAATGATATTTGTTTTAGTGTATACAGTAGCTACGCTAGCAATATTTTCAATTGGAAAAGCAGCTGAAAGCGAACAGCTTTCCATTGCACTTGGTGGGCAATACGCCACTCAGATGACGGATGCATCAGAAAAACTAGAAGAGCTTGATACAGCGGTCAAGAAGACGTTATTGTTCAATGAATCAGATGGCTCTGAGAAAGCTCGTGAAGATATTTGGCGATTGTCTTCTGATATTAAAAAATCAGTGTCATCGTTACCCTTGGATCAAAGCTTTTCCACTTCGTGGCTGAACTATCTCGGAAGGCTTGGAAATTATGCCAAAGAGGCTAATCGTTCAGAAGACAATGAGGAGTATCATAAAGTCATGGCGCAAGCCTCAAAAAATCTGCGTGAATTGGCGGATCAATGGGAAGTCGCAACAGTCGGTATGGTAAGCGGAAGATTGTCAATGGATGATTGGAAAAATAGACTGGACTCCGCCGACAAAGGACACGATTGGGCGGGGATGGGTACAGCGGTGAAACAATATACAGAAAGTGATTTTCCGTTGACGGCAAGTGAATCTGATTCGATGAAGAAAAAAGAGTTGCGAGATATGGCAGATGCAAAAGTGACAAGTGATGAGGCGGTTGATCGCTTTAAAAGGTTATTTCCGTCCGTTTCCAACGATATTATTAGCGTTGAATCGAGTAAACCAGGCTCACCTTATCCTTTCTATCATATCCGTTTTGCTGAAAATCAATCCATAGGTTATATCGACATAACGGAGAAAGGAGGTCATGTCCTGTCATTTCTTTCCGAAAGACCTTTTGGCAAGGAAAGTCTACCGTTTGAGGATATTCAGAAAAAGGCGGAAGCTTTTTTAATGGATACGGGGTACACGGATCTTGTGTATGAAGAGTCGAGGGAAAATAATACGGCCTGGCATTTTGTTTATGTGAGGGTAGAACCAGACTATAAAGCAAAAGTGTTTTCCGATACAATCCATTTGAAAGTTGCGAAAGATACCGGTGGGATTGTGGGGCTCGATGCTTCGGAATATATCCGGAAAGAGAAGACAACTTCGCAGCCGATTACGAAAAAAGATTGGAAGAAGTTTTTCCATTCGGGCGTTACAATTGCTAAAGAAGAGCTTGCCTATGTGGAGAATGACAGGCTGGAGCAAAGGCTAACGCATTACTTAACGGTGACAATGGATGAAAATGGGCAAACAGGAACATATGCGGTAATCATTGATACTGAAACGTCTGAAGTGATTAAAACAGAGAAGTTGCAATAAAAATAGCCATTGGAATTTCCTGCCCTTCATGACATAATGGATATAGGAATAGCATTAGAAAAGTACTTGATGCTAAACATTAAGACATGGATGGTAGGTGTTTTGGAATGCTACTTTCGATTGGGACAATCATTGTCATCGACACAGACTTTACAAAAGATAGTGAAAAATATAAAAGTAAAGTAATCGATATGGGCGACGGGTTTGTAATGATTGATTATCCGACACATATCAAGTCAGGGAAAACTGCATTTTTCTTGGATGGAACACAATTACTTGTATCATTCATAAACAATAAAAAAATGTCTTATGCTTTTCGGACTGAAGTGAGTGGACGATTAAACAAAGGGATTCCTATGTTGAAATTATCATATCCGGGTGACGAGCAGCTTATCAAAATTCAAAGACGTGAATTTGTTAGAGTAGAGACAGCTATCGATATTGCGGTTGAGAAGGATGGACAGTTTAGTAATTATGTGGCTGAGGATTTGAGTGCAGGTGGTGTAGCACTTAATCTTCCTGAGAAAGTCCCGTTTGGTGCAGAAGATATCGTTACTTTGACAATTGTTCTGCCTTTTATGAACAAAGAAATAAAATATGTCAAAGTAAATGCGAAAATTATACGCATATGGGTCAAAGGTGGTAGGAGAATTGCTTCCTTGCAATTTGAAGATATTGAATCAATTGAAAGTCAATATATCATCCGATTTTGTTTTGAGCGGCAGTTACAGATGAGAAATAGACAATAGAAATTATAAGGGGAAAGTCTGCGCGAATGGGACTTTTCCTTTTTCCATATGTTACAATATTGTCGAAATGACTACGGGGGTAGATAAGATGAGTATCGTTATAAAAATCGCAATCGATGGTCCTGCTGCTGCAGGGAAAAGTACAATTGCTAAAATGACAGCCGAGAAACTAGGATATACGTATATCGACACAGGTGCGATGTACCGCGCACTTGCGCATAAAGCATTGAGCCGAAACATAGATACTACTAATGGCGAAGAACTTAAAAATCTACTGCAGGAGACAGAGATTGTTCTATTACCATCTACAGCAGGGCAAGCGGTCATCGTAGATGGTATTGATGTATCGGAGGAAATAAGATCACAGCAAGTCACTGCGCATGTATCAGCTGTTGCTATCCATCAAGGAGTCCGTGAGCTAATGGTTGAAAAACAACGGCAGCTTGCCGAAGGAACTGGAGTTGTGATGGATGGTCGTGATATTGGGACTGCGGTCCTGCCGACTGCAGAATTGAAAATTTTCATGACAGCATCTGTGGAAGAACGAGCGTCCCGCCGTCATATTGAAAATGACAAACGGGGCATCACAACATCTCTTGATGACTTGAAAGCAGAAATTAGCGAACGTGATCGTGCGGATAGTGAAAGAGAAGTATCTCCACTGAGACAAGCAACAGATGCAGTGTTAATCGATACGACAGCAATGTCAATCGAAGAAGTGGCGAATCAAATCAGCGAACTCGCCGAAAAGAGGATGAATTTATGAACTTATACCCGTTTGGAAAATGGTTGTGCAGTGTAGTTTTTTACCCACTTTACCGCGTAAAGGTAGTTGGCAAGGAAAACTTTCCGAAAGAGGGAGGAGTCCTTCTTTGTACGAATCATATTGCCAATGTTGACCCGCCGATTGTTGGAATTAGTTGTCCAAGGCCGGTTCACTTTATGGCGAAAGAAGAGCTTTTTAATGTGCCGATTTTGAAAAATGTACTCCCGAGTGTCAAAGCATTCCCAGTGAAACGCGGTATGAGCGATAGGGAAGCATTTCGTAAGGCATTGAAAATTCTCAAGTCTGGTGATGTTGTCGGCTTGTTCCCAGAAGGGACGAGAAGTAAGACAGGTGAGCTAGGCACAGGCCTTGCAGGTGCGGGTTTCTTCGCGCTTAAGGGAGAAGCAGCTGTGATGCCTTGTGCGATTATTGGACCTTATAAGCGCTTCAAACGGTTAAAAGTCGTGTACGGAAAACCGATTGATATAACACCTTATCGTGAAAGACGGGCTTCATCAGAAGAAGTAACCGAAGTTATCATGAATGAAATCCGTAAACTAATTGAACAACATAAGAAATGAAATAAGGGTAAATTTTTGTTTTTATGAATAGATTCGCATAATATAGAAGTAGAATTCTTTATGGAGGAGGACTACATAATGACTGAAGAGATGAACTTGGAAACGGTGAATAACTACAATGAAGGTGCTCGGGTTACTGGAAAAGTAACAAAGATTGAAGACAAATCGGTGACGGTTGAAATTGCGGGAGCGCCATTTGATGGTGTGATTCCAATTAGTGAATTGTCCAGCCTTCATATTGAAAAGGCTGCGGATGCAGTTGCAGAAGGCGATGAACTTGAATTGATCATCATGAAGGTGGAAGATAACACGTACGTCCTGTCAAAACGGAAAGTCGATGCAGAAGACTCATGGGATTCTCTTGAAGAAAAGTTTAAGAATAAAGAAACAATTGAAACAGAAGTAAGAGATGTCGTCAAAGGCGGACTTGTTGTTGACCTTGGGGTACGCGGTTTCATCCCAGCATCACTTGTCGAAGATTATTTCGTCGAATCCTTTGAAGAATATAAAGGACGTATGATGACGTTCAAAATCGTTGAGATGGATAAAGAAAAAAATCGACTCATTCTCTCCCATCGTGCGGTTATTCAGGAAGAGAAGGCATCGCAAAAGGATGTCGTACTTGAAGGGTTGAAGGAAGGTCAAGTACTTGAAGGCACTGTTCAACGTCTGGCGTCATTTGGTGCATTCGTTGATATCGGTGGGATTGATGGACTTGTCCATATTTCTCAATTATCACATGATCACATCGAAAAAGTGTCTGACATTCTTAAAGAAGGCGATAAAGTAAATGTGAAAATCCTATCAGTTGACCGTGATTCTGAACGGATTTCACTATCCATTAAAGACACATTGCCTGGACCTTGGGAGGGAATTGAAGACAAGGCACCAAAAGGAACAGTACTCCAAGGGACTGTTAAACGTCTCGTATCATACGGTGCATTTGTTGAAGTACTTCCAGGTGTCGAGGGGCTTGTCCATATCTCACGTATTTCACATCAACATATTGGTACACCACATGAAGTATTGAAGGAAGGCCAACAAGTTGATGTGAAGGTATTGGAAGTCAATCGTGAAGAGAAACGTCTATCCTTGAGTATTAAAGATCTTATTGAAAAAGAAGATGACAGCAACAATTCTTATGGAGACTACGAGATGCCTGAAGAAGCGTCTGGCTTTTCCTTGAGCGATGTTATCGGAGATCAGTTGAAGAAATTTTCAAACTAACCGTGACTTTTAGGCGGCGTGTGAACATTATGAACAAGTAGTTGTATGGATGATGATGCTTTTATAGCATCATCATCTTTTTGTGTGTATAATATGCAGAAGATAAGCTGGAAGGATGTATGATTATGACTAAACCAACAGTGGCGATTGTCGGAAGACCAAACGTCGGGAAATCGACAATATTTAACCGAATCGTTGGAGAACGTATTTCGATTGTAGAAGATGTCGCGGGTGTTACGCGTGACCGCATTTATAGCTCAGCAGATTGGCTGAGCCATGATTTTAACCTCATCGATACAGGCGGGATTGATATTGGGGACGAGCCTTTTCTTGAGCAAATCCGTTCGCAAGCAGAAATTGCAATTGACGAAGCGGATGTTATTATTTTTCTAGTAAATGGCCGTGAAGGTGTTACTGATGCGGATGAGCAGGTGGCTAAAATCTTGTACAAAACAAAAAAACCTGTCGTTCTTGCGGTGAATAAGATTGATAACCCTGATATGAGGGATATGATTTATGATTTCTATTCGTTAGGATTTGGCGATCCATATCCAATTTCAGGCTCTCACGGACTTGGACTTGGTGATTTACTGGATGCAGTTGCAAAAAGCTTCCCAGAACCGGGTGATGAAGCGATTGAAGATGATGTCATCCGTTTTTCATTAATCGGGAGACCGAATGTCGGGAAATCATCGCTTGTCAATGCGTTTTTAGGTGAAGAACGCGTAATCGTTAGTAATATTCCTGGCACAACAGTAGATGCTATTGATACGTCTTATGAATTTGATGGACAAAAATATAAGATTATTGATACAGCTGGAATGCGTAAAAAAGGAAAGGTTTATGAAAATGTAGAGAAGTATGCTGTGCTTCGTGCATTAAAGGCGATAGATCGTTCGGATGTTGTGCTCATTGTCATCAATGGGGAAGAAGGCATTCGAGAGATGGACAAACGGATTGCCGGCTATGCAGAAGATGCAGGAAAAGGCGTTATGTTTGTCGTTAATAAATGGGATGCCGTTGAAAAAGATGACAAGACGATGAATAAGTATATTGCAGATATTCGTGATAACTTCCAATTTCTTGATTATGCACCGATCGCGTTTGTTTCAGCAAAAACAAGACAGCGCGTCACAACATTGTTTGATCAAGTCAAGCAGATCAGTGAAAATCATGCGCTACGTATTCAGTCAAGTGTCTTAAATGAAGTGGTAGAAGACGCTGTTGCAAGAAATCCAGCACCTTCAGAAAAAGGTCGTCGACTGCGTATTTACTATGCGACACAAGTTGCCATTAAGCCACCGACATTTGTTGTCTTTGTCAATGAACCTGAAATCATGCACTTCTCCTATGAACGTTTTTTACAAAACCGTCTTCGGGAATCGTTTGGCTTCGAAGGAACGCCAATTCGACTCATTACACGTGCAAGAAGCTAAGGTGAAAGGGTGTATCAAATGGAGAAAGTAACCGTTATTGGTGCTGGTAGCTGGGGAACGGCAATCGCCTTTGTTCTGGCTGAAAACGGTCATGACTGTCTACTCTGGGCAAGACGTCCTGTCCAATCTGCTGAAATAAATGATGAGCATACAAATCATGCTTATTTGCCAGGGATTTCGTTACCAACGACTTTAACAGCAACGTCAGATTTGGAAGCAGCAGCGATGCATGGTGATATCGTAATCATCGCTGTTCCGACAAAAGGGATACGCCAAATATGCTCCGAACTGAATACCATGCCGATTGGGCAAAAGCTCGTCGTCCATGTTTCAAAAGGGATTGAACCCGATTCATTGAAGCGGATATCGGAAATGATTGCGGAAGAATTGTCGCCCGCCAAAGTACAAGCCATTGTAGCGCTTTCTGGGCCTAGCCACGCAGAGGAAGTTGTTCTTAGACACCCAACAACTGTAACAGCTGCTTCGGTCGATTTAGCGGCAGCTGAACGAGTACAGGACATGTTCATGAATAATTACTTCCGTGTCTATACGAACCCGGATATTGTAGGTGTGGAAATTGGAGCTGCCCTTAAAAACGTCATTGCACTGGCTGCAGGTATTTCTGACGGGCTCGGTTATGGTGATAACGCAAAAGCTGCGCTAATTACGCGCGGTTTAGCGGAAATATCAAGACTAGGCATGAAGATGGGGGCAAATCCTCTGACGTTTTCTGGTTTGACGGGTCTTGGTGATCTAATTGTGACGTGTACAAGTGTCCATTCACGCAACTGGAAGGCGGGCAATATGCTCGGGCAAGGGAATAGTCTTGAACAGGTCGTTTCGGGCATGGGGATGGTCATAGAAGGCATCAGAACGGCTAAGGCGGCTCACCAGCTAGCAGAGCTGCATGCGGTTTCTATGCCGCTTACCGAAGCACTCTATTCAATTGTATTCGAAAATGTTCCACCGAAAGAAGCAGTTGACCGGCTGATGAACCGGATGAAGAAGCAAGAAGTCGAAGATTTATTTGACCACCGCTAATTTACCAGGGAGGCATGAAGTTCAATGCCTCCCTGGTAAACTTCCAGTGAGTGGATCTTTATGAAAGGGGGACTTCCCTTGTCCTCTATGGATAAAATGTGGCTATCCTTTTATGCAATGGGATTCATGGTAATTTCCATGGGTCTTATTTATGCGAGCCGACATAAGCTTCAAAATAAAGTACTTAAATTATTGTTTGCCATCATCGCTTACGCTTTACTTATCTTCTCGTTTTTAGCGATGGTTTACTTGGTGTTTAATGGCCCGACAGGAGGAGCAGCATGAAAGTGACAGTGAAAAAAATGGGGATTGTCATTTTTTCCTCAATTATTCTTCTTTCAGGTTGTATGTATCCGGACGATGAAAAAGCAGCTCAAGTGACTCCGTATGCAGACCAAGTAGAGATAATCCAAAAGGCGGTAGACGCATTTCAAACGAGTTCTGGTGGGTTATTACCGATAAAAACAAAAGATTTAGAAACTGATATTTATATCAAATATCCTATTGAATTTACTAAAATTGTACCGGCTTATACGGAAAAACTGCCTGCGAATAGCTATGAAACAGGCGGTGTCTATCAGTATGTCTTGATGGATGTCGAGGATAATCCAACAGTCAAACTGGTGGATTTGCGATCAGCAGAACGGATTCGTGAATTGAATTTGCGTAAAAATATCAATGGTCGTGTGCCATTTAACGAATCTGTCGGTGAAAATGTGTACGCGGTTGATTATAAAGCGATGGGCTTTAAGGAACAACCAACTGTTCCAAGTCCTTATTCGGATACCTTTTTACCGATTGTCATTGGTGGTGATGGGATTTTTTACATTGATTATTCAATTGACTTGAACCGGATTTTACAAGAACAACAACCGGATGTGAAAGAAGGAGAAGATATCCGCCATCTTTTAGTGGATAATTACCTAGTGTTACCGGCTTATTCACTGCCTTACACTGTGAATGATCAGAACGAACCTGTCTTTATGAAGAAATGAAACTAAATTAAACACATGTCGGATTAGGAAGGAATTGAACTTCATTCCATCTAATTCAGCCAGAGTGTTGAGCTCTTATTGAATAAAGTTATAAAAACGTTTCATGCCACGCGCATGAAACGTTTTTTTTATACATAAACTAATATGCGCAGAAAAGGAGGGCGATGGATTGAAAGAAGAATTGTATGAAAGTCTAGCTAGACGTACAGACGGTGATATTTACATTGGTGTTGTCGGCCCTGTTCGTGTAGGGAAATCGACGTTCGTGAAAAGGGTAATGGAAGAAGTCGTCATTCCGAACATGACGGAAGCGTCAGATCGGATTCGAGCACAGGACGAACTTCCACAAAGTTCACCCGGTCCCATTATTATGACTTCAGAACCGAAATTTGTACCTGCACAAGGGACATCGGTTGCTGTGGGGGACGGGGAGTTGAAATTCCAGATCCGTCTTGCTGATTGTGTCGGTTATGTGATTGATGGTGTGAAGGGTTATGAAGATGAGGATGGTCCAAAATACGTTCATACGCCATGGCATAATGAACCAATCCCATTTGAAGAGGCGGCACGTATCGGAACGGACAAAGTCATTCGGGACCACTCCACGATTGGAATACTTGTAACGACGGACGGAACAGTTAACAATATTCCACGGGCAGCAGCGGCAGTGGCAGAGGTTGAAATTATCAATAAATTGAAAGATATTGGTAAACCATTTGTCATTGTTTTAAACTCCAAGATGCCGGCGAATGATAGAACGGTAGCATTGAAGCATGAGTTGCATGAAACGTATGGAGTACCTGTTATTGCAATTAGTGCTGACCAGCTGAATGCGCAGGAAATTCAACTTATTTTAAAAGAAGCACTTTACGAGTTTCCAATTACCGATATCGATGTACAGAAGCCGGACTGGATGGATGTACTTGGAAGTGAGCACGAGTTAAATGCAAACATCGACAGAGTTATTAATGAGGGCTTTCTTGAGGTATCAAAAATCCGCAAAGTGCAGGAGCTTGCGGAACGATTGAAGGACGAAAAGTATGTCAGAAATGCTGAAGTTATCGAAGTAGATGCAGGTAAGGGTAGAGCGATTGTGAAAATTGATATGGATGAACAGGCTTTCCGTGAAATTTGTGAGGGCATTACAGGGCAGGAAATTGGGACTAAAAAAGATTGGTTATTATTTGTGAAAGAAGCTGCAAAAGCAAAAAAATCTTACAATATGTACGCCGAAGCAATTGATACAGCCAGAAAACAAGGGTATGGTGTTGCGCTCCCGACGATTGAAGATTTCAATCCTTCCGCACCTGAATTGATTAAACAAAATAATTTTTTTGGTGTTCGTATGAAAGCGACGGCGCCATCCCTTCATATTATTCGAGTCGATATGGAAGCGGAGTTTTCTCCTTTAATTGGCTCCGAATTTCATAGTCATCATCTACTAAAAGAATTAAAAAATGCTTATTTGCATGACAGAGAAGCGCTCTGGGAAACACAGCTTTTTGGTACACCACTTCATGAAGTTATGAAGGAAAGCATCCGCTTTAAAACGGCTTCTGTTCCACAAAATGCAAGAAAACGTCTACGTGAAACCATTGAACAAATGGTCAACGATGGCAACAAAGGTATGATTACATTTATCGTTTAACTTGAATCAGCAGAAGCCCCCATGCTGATTCAAGTTAAGCCTCCGGCGGATGTCACAAATTTTGAAGGGAGTTAATTGCGCAAGCGCAATTCAAAATTGGGACACAATTACTCCGAGGCGTAATTGATTTAGAAAAAGATCCGTCAAAAACGGATCTTTTTCTGCTTTTTTACGTAGAAAGTGCGTGATAATAGGAAAACAGCGATAATATTGTTGCGTCATGGTTTTTGTTGTGATACTCTTTTTACAGTATTGAAGCTTCTCAGGGTGGAATGTGAAGTTCCATTCCACTGAAGCGTAATTGTTTGAATTTCCTTTGAGAGGAGGTGAATGGTGTGAATAAAACAGAATTGATTAACTCTGTGGCCGAGGCAGCAGGTCTAACGAAGAAAGATGCAACAAAAGCTGTTGAAGCTGTATTCGAAACGATCCAGTCTACTCTTGCAAAGGGTGAGAAAGTACAACTGATTGGTTTCGGAAACTTTGAAGTTCGTGAGCGTGCAGCTCGTAAAGGACGTAACCCACAATCTGGGGAAGAAATCGATATCGCAGCAAGCAAAGTTCCTGCTTTTAAAGCGGGTAAAGCGCTTAAAGACGCGGTGAAATAATCTTCAAGTTTACATAGAAGTCCGTCCGGCGTATCTGATTATCAGGTACTTTGGTCGGACTTCTTTCCTTTCACCTTAATATTCATCGCTTAAAGAAGTATGCGAACTGTACGGGGATGAGGGAGTGTGCTACTATTTTTGTTGGAATAGCTTTATCAGGGAGGAATGCAATTCGATTCCTCCCTGATAAAGCCTCAGGCGGATGTCACAGATTTTGAATCGAGCTCGTTTGATTCAAAATCTGGACACAATTACGCCGAGGCGTAATTGATTTCCAATTTAGGAGGATTCGTATGATGAATGATGTCGATTATGGAAAGATAGAGAAGGCAGTGACAATGATCCTGGAAGCGATTGGTGAAAATCCTGAACGCGAAGGTCTGATCGATACTCCGAAACGGGTTGCGAAAATGTATGCCGAAGTATTTGAGGGGTTAAACAAAGATCCAAGGGATTATTTTAAAACAGTTTTCCATGAAAATCATGATGAAGTTGTGCTTGTGAAAGATATACCCTTTCATTCGATGTGTGAACATCATCTTGTGCCGTTTTTCGGCCATGCACATATTGCATACATACCACGTGGTGGCGCAGTTGCAGGCCTCAGCAAATTGGCAAGAGCGGTCGAAACAACTGCTAGAAGACCACAATTGCAAGAAAGAATTACATCCACGGTAGCTGACGCAATGATGGAGATGTTGAATCCGATTGGTGTCTATGTCATTGTCGAGGCAGAGCATATGTGTATGACAATGCGGGGCATCAAAAAACCGGGTGCAAAAACAGTGACGACGGTAGCGCGGGGGATCTATGAACAGGACGATGTCAAGCGGGCTGAAATCTTATCACTTATTAAAATGACTTGAGGTCTTTGCGGGCAGTTCCTTTTTTATGATATGATAAGGCCGTATATAACAGACAGGAGAGGTAGACATGACACAACCTGACTACATTGTTATTAAAGCGCAAGAGGATGGCGTGAACGTTATCGGACTGACGAGAGGCAATGATACCAAGTTTCACCATACGGAAAAATTGGATCGTGGTGAAGTGATGATTGCCCAGTTCACTGAACATACGTCAGCGATGAAAATACGAGGCAAAGCCGACGTTCATACGGCATATGGTGTCGTGTCAAGCGAAGCGAAGGACTAATTCGACTATGGCACACTCTTCCGGAGACGTCTTTGAATGGAGATCCGACGATGGAAAGACAAAAAATTAAACAGTATATCGAAAAGTATATAAGTGAATTGGAGCAATCCCTTTACGAGCCGATTGTGGAAAGGGATGTTGGGCAGATGCCGATTGATGCTGCTAAAGCTTTCTTCCTTCTTCTACCGATGTTGAACGGAGAGCGGTGGACAGAACGTTTAAATACAGCGGCTATCGCAGTTGGTGCTGTCCACGCAGCGTTTGAGGCGCATGATGCTATCAATGTGTCGGATGCCACATCAAAGCAACAGCAGCTTACAGTATTATCAGGTGATCATTTTAGTGGGGTTCATTATCGACTTCTTGCGTCCATTCCAGAATTGGGTTTCATTCAATCACTGTCAAGAACGATTGGACATATTAACGAAGTGAAGACAACGTTTCATCAACGACTACCAGATGAATCGGTCCAATTGATTGAGGCTGTTGGGATCATTGAAGCGGGATGTATAACGGATTTCTTACATACATTCGGTTTTTCACAATACGCTACGCTGGCCAATGCAGCATTGCCGCTACTTAGGTTAGAGAGTGGGCTACTTGGTGGAAATACAGCAAACGTAGATCATGCAATAACACTGCTACACGATGAACTGCGAGATGCTCTTCAGGCGGCCGATTTCTTAGCACCTATTTTGCAGCAGGAAATTCAGAATCTAGCGTTACCGCTCCTTGGTAAAACGATTTAGGAAGTATTTGCATAGAAAAGAGGTATGACTCTTGGCGACACTTAAAGAACAAAAGGTCCATAAAGTCTTTGAAAAAATATCTGGCGATTACGATAAGATGAATTCTGTTATCAGTTTTAACCAACATAAAAAATGGCGTAATGATATTATGGTACGGATGAATGTTCGTGAGGGGGCGCATGTGCTAGATGTCTGTTGTGGGACGGCAGACTGGACGATCGCTTTAGCCGAAGCAGCAGGAACGGCAGGTCATGTAACGGGACTGGATTTTAGTGAAGGTATGTTAGAGGTTGGACGACCAAAAACGGAGAAACACCCCAATATTACGCTTGTGCAGGGAAATGCAATGGAATTGCCTTTCCCAAATAATTCATTTGACTATGTAACAATTGGTTTTGGATTGCGTAATGTACCGGATTATTTGACGGTATTGAAAGAAATGAATCGTGTCCTTAAGCCGGGTGGTATGATTGCTTGCTTGGAGACGTCTCAAACTGAAATACCGGTTTACAGGCAGTTGTTCCGTTTTTATTTCAAATTCATTATGCCTGCATTTGGAAAAATATTTGCGAAGAGTTATAAGGAATATTCATGGCTACAAGAGTCAGCGGATGATTTTCCTGGTAAGAAGCAGCTTGCACAGCTGTTTACGGAAGCAGGCTTTGCAGGTGTTTCTTATAAAGGGTATAGCGGTGGTGCGGCGGCGGGCCACGTAGGATATAAACAATAAAGACCGCAGGGGAAGGTAATCGTTTTGGAGAAATTGAAGTTAATGACACTTTATGCCGATTTTCGAAAGGATATCGCTTATATAGAAAAGGAACTTGAACGATCCGTCAATTCATCTTCCCCAATCATTCAGCAGGCATCGCTACATCTACTTCGTGCTGGTGGAAAGAGAATACGGCCTATTTTTGTGATCCTTGCGTCCAAGTTCGGCACCTATTCCTTGGAGGACGTGGCAAAGGTCGCCGTATCTCTTGAGCTTGTCCATATGGCCTCACTTGTCCATGATGATGTCATTGATGATTCAGATATGCGCAGGGGCTTTGAGACGGTTAAGGCACGTTGGGATAACCGGATTGCGATGTATACGGGAGATTTTATCTTTTCACGAGCACTGACATCTCTCGGTGAAATCAAACTGCCGGCAGTTCACGTGTTACTGGCAGAAACGATGCTTGAGATTTGTAAGGGTGAAATCATCCAGATTGATCATCAGCGAAAGACGGATCAGACAATCCGCGATTATTTGCGTCGCATTAAACGGAAGACTGCATTGCTCCTATCATCCAGCTGTGAATTAGGCGCTCTTGTTTCGGAAGCAGATCCTGTAGTTGTAGGAAAAATGCGTCGCTTCGGTTATTATGCGGGAATGGCCTTCCAAATTGTGGATGACATTTTAGACATTACATCAACGGATAAACAACTTGGAAAACCAGCGGGTAGTGATTTGCTGAACGGCCATTTGACATTGCCTATTTTATACATAAAAGATGATCCAGTATTTCGACCGTATATGGAGCGGTCATTTGACGGGACTTTAACGGAATGTGAGCGAGATGAAATGCTAGCTTATATTCGGGGAACAGGTGCCATTGAACAAGCGCAACAAGTGAGTGATTTGTATTTACAGAAAGCACTCAATGAATTAAATACCTTGCCCAAAGGTGATGCGAAAAGAGCATTTGTGCAAATCGCTGAGTTTATTGGGAAACGTAAATACTGATACGCTAACTGTTGAAAGATTTCACATCAAATGGTACGATCGACAAGGAGAAATCCGGATACATACGAGAAGGAGTGTTTATACATGGAAAGAACATTTTTAATGGTTAAGCCTGACGGCGTACAACGTAATCTAATCGGTGAAATTGTAGGCCGTTTTGAAAGCAAAGGATTTAAACTTGTAGGTGCGAAGCTTATGCAAATTACACCAGAACTTGCTGCACAACATTACGCTGAGCATAAAGAACGTCCATTTTTCGGAGAGCTTGTTGATTTCATAACTTCAGGTCCTGTATTTGCAATGGTGTGGGAAGGTGAAAACGTAATTTCTGTTGGTCGTCTAATGACGGGCGCAACGAACCCGAAAGAATCTGCACCAGGAACAATCCGTGGTGATTTTGCAGTTACTGTCGGTAAAAACATTATCCATGGTTCTGATGCACCAGAATCAGCAGTTCGTGAAATCGGTCTTTTCTTCAAGGAAGAAGAGCTTGTCTCTTACGATAAAACATTGAATAACTGGATTAACTAATTTATTTTTAAATTACGCGAGGCGTAATTGATGGAAAACAGCCTTGCATTCGTGCTCGGCTGTTTTTGTTATTCCGTAATCGCCTGTAATCAGCTATAATGAAAAGAACATATGAACGGGAGGGGTTACATTGCCGGATTATGCTGGATTTATCGGGAATATAAAAAAAAAGACGGGGATCGACTTATCACTCTATAAAGAAGCCCAAATGAAGAGGAGACTAACATCTCTTTATGAGAAAAAAGGATATCGAAATTTTAAGGATTATTTCGATGCGATACATAATGATACCGAGTTACTTGAAGAATTTCTCGATAGGATGACGATTAACGTCTCCGAATTTTACCGTAATGCCCAGCGATGGGATGTGCTTGAAAAAAAGATTTTTCCGAAGTTGCTTGCTCAGAACAAAAAACTGAAAATTTGGAGTGCGGCTTGTTCAACAGGTGAGGAACCGTATTCCCTTGCGATGGTCCTATCCTCGCATGTACCAGTGCGTGATATTTCTATCTTAGCGACTGATCTCGATTTAGGTGTCATTGAGCGAGCGAAGGTTGGTCTTTATCCTGAGAGAGCATTGAAGGAAGTGCCAGCACCAATCGTGAAACAATATTTTAACAATGATGGTCATTTTTATCAGGTCAAAGATGAAATTAAGAAGACGGTTACGTTTAAACAACAAAACTTGTTGGAAGATCGCTATGATACTGGTTTTGATTTGATTGTTTGTCGCAATGTCATGATTTATTTTACTGAAGAAGCGAAAGATCAAATTTACATGAATTTTTCAAAGTCGTTGAAAACAGGCGGAATTTTATTTGTTGGTAGTACTGAACAAATATTCAATCCGTCGAAGTATGGTTTTGAGTCTGAGGACACGTTCTTTTACAGGAAAATATAAGAATAACTTGAATCAGCAGGTGTAATTGATTAATATCCGGGAACTTTCCGGATATTTTTCATATAAACATATAGTCAAACGGACTTTACTCTGGTAAAGTGCTATGAAACAGATAATTGGAGGGGGAAATGAAATGAGGTATTTTACAGCAGGAGAATCACATGGACCACAATTGACGGCAATTATTGAAGGGCTACCTGCCCAAATGGAATTGACGGCTGAAATGATTAATGGAGAACTGGCAAGACGGCAAGGAGGACATGGCCGTGGTAGACGAATGCAAATCGAAAAAGATCAGGTCATTATTTCGTCAGGTGTTCGTCATGGGAAGACGCTTGGTTCACCAGTGACGTTGACAGTAGTCAATGATGACTGGAAGCATTGGACATCCATTATGGGTGTTGAACCATTGCCAGAGGACGTTAAACCGGAAGATGTAAAGAGACAGATTACAAGACCAAGACCGGGGCATGCGGATCTTGTCGGGGGCATGAAATACGGCCATCGCGATTTACGCAATGTGCTTGAACGATCATCTGCTCGTGAGACGACGATGCGTGTAGCAATTGGTGCAGTAGCTAAGCAGTTTCTGCGTGAATTGGATATTGAAACGGTTGCCCATGTAACAGACATTGGCGGGTTTACAACAAATCCAGATACATATGCAGGAAAAGGGACGCAAGAGTTACGTGACATCATTGAGAATGACCCTGTCTATTGCGCAGACCCTGAAGCATCCAAACAGATGGTTCAGGCCATCGATGACGCAAAAGGCCGTGGAGATACAGTGGGCGGCGTTGTAGAAGTGGTTATTGAAGGATGTCCTCCAGGTATCGGCAGCTACGTTCAATTTGATCGTAAAATGGATGGTAAGCTGGCTGGAGCGATGATGAGCATCAATGCATTTAAAGGTGTTGAAATTGGGCTAGGGTTTGATATGGCGAAAATGCCTGGCAGTCAGGTGCATGACGAAATCGCTTGGAGTGAAGAGCAGGGCTATACTCGCAAGTCCAATCGTTTGGGGGGTCTTGAGGGGGGGATGACAACGGGTATGCCGATTGTTGTCAGAGGTGTTATGAAGCCAATTCCTACGCTTTACAAGCCGCTAGAAAGTGTCGATATCGATACAAAAGAGGCGTTTGTGGCGACGATTGAGCGTTCAGATCCTTGTGCAGTGCCAGCAGCTTCTGTTGTGGCAGAGCATGTCATCGCAACTGAGATGGCTAAAGCCATCATGGAGGAGTTCCGCTCAGATACGATGGACGGGCTGAAAAAGGAGATTGCCGAATACAGACGCTACGTAAAGGAGTTTTAAACATGGGGAAACTGACGGTCAATATTAAAAATCATGATTACGATGTTCATATCGGTCAACATACGTATCAGCTGTTTGCCACTGATTATGCAGAACTTTTTGAGCGTACGGATCGAATCGCAATCCTAGCAGATGAACAAGTTGCGGCTATCCATTTACCACTCCTGCAAAAAGCATTAGCATTTACCAATCGTGAAATTGTCGTTAAAACAGTACCAGCAGGGGAAAGTTGTAAAAGCCCGGCTGTCTATGTTGATTGTTTGTCCTTTTTGTTGAATGAAAAGTTTACGCGCGATTCACTAATCATTGCGTTTGGTGGCGGTGCTTGCGGCGATTTAGCTGGATTTGTCGCTGCGACGTTTATGCGGGGTATTCGTTTCCTTCAATGTCCGACAACGATTTTGTCTCATGACAGTGCGGTGGGTGGAAAAACGGCGATTAATATGCCGGAAGGGAAAAATATGGTTGGCTCTTTCCATCAACCGTCAGGCGTTCTCTTTGATACATCTCTTTTCACAACCCTACCGGCGAAAGAAATTCGGTCGGGTATGGCAGAGTTATTGAAGCACGCCTTAATATCGGATGGGGAGTGGGCGGACGAATTACTGTCCAACCCCACTTTCTCGCAACCAGCAATCGATTGGTTATCCTCTGAACTGTTAAAAGGCATTGAGGTAAAGGCAAAAATTGTAGCAGAAGATGAATTTGAACATTCCACAAGGAAATATCTCAATTTTGGTCATACATTTGGTCATGCAGTGGAAGCTGCATGTGGATTTGGTGGCTTGAGTCATGGTGAATCTGTGATGATTGGCATGGCGTACAGCCTTCTTTTGAGTGAGGAACACGGAGCGGTTGATGAACAATTGACAAGCCGATTCATTGCATTTGCTAATAAACATGGCTACACATTCCAACCAATTTATGACCATTCATTTGAAGTATTTATGAACTATATGGAAAAAGATAAAAAGGCTTCTTTTGGACGGTTGAATTTTGTATTGCTGGACACAGTAGGCAATCCATTTGTTAAAGAACTATCAAAAGAGCAGTGCGAGCAAGCCTTTGAGCAATTAAGGCGGCGTGTAGAAGGGAATGGGACGCAATGATGGTTAGAGGATTACGAGGAGCAACAACTGTCGAACTAGACGACGAAAAGACTGTTTTGGCAGCAACGGAAGCACTTGTTGTTGAAATGGCAGAGGCTAACAGAATTTCACCGGATGATATCATTTCCGTTCTTATTTCTACGACGAAGGATGTGACATCTACTTTTCCAGCAAAAGCGGTCCGCACGATTGGAGGCTGGACATATGTACCTGTTATGTGCACACATGAGATGGACGTGCCCGGGGCAATGCCGCTTTGTATTAGAGCGCTTATGCATGTGAATACAGATATTCCGCAGCGACTCATTCAACATATTTATCAAAATGAAGCGGTAAAATTACGACCTGACTTACAAAAATAAAATAGATAAAAATAAATTGTGTACCGGAGGGATTAAGTTGAACTGGAAACCAGCACTTGAAGGGATGACCCCTTATAAACCAGGCAGATCGATTGAAGAGGTGACGCGCCTCTATGGACTGAAAGAAGTTGTTAAGCTTGCGTCAAATGAAAATCCCTATGGCTGCTCGCCATCTGTCAAAGAATTTATCGCGACGGATGCCATTCAGCATGAAATTTATCCGGATGGTTACGCAAGTTTATTGCGCAGCAAGGTTGCGGCTAAGCATGGTGTCAGTGAGGACGCATTGTTATTTGGCAATGGTTCTGATGAAATCATCATGATTATTGCAAGGGCGCTTCTGGGCAAGGGAACGAATACGATTATGGCAACAACAACCTTCCCGCAATATGCGCATAATGCAAAAATCGAAGGTGCTGAGATCAGGCAAGTGCCATTGAAAGACGGGCAGCATGATTTAGAGGGATTTGCCCGTGCTATCGATGACGAAACATCTGTCATTTGGGTATGTAATCCGAATAACCCAACAGGTAACCTGATTCCAAGCAATCAGTTACTGGCATTCCTCGAACAAGTACCTGACCATATTCTTGTTGTACTGGACGAGGCATATTTTGAATATATCACTGCGGATAATCACGTTGACTCGGTTACATGGCTTGAGAAGTTTCCGAATATTATCATTCTCCGGACATTTTCTAAAGCTTATGGACTCGCATCATTTAGGGTTGGCTATGCTATTGGTCAGCCTGAGGTCATCACTAATCTCAATAAAGTGCGAAGCCCGTTCAATAATAACTCGACGGGACTTGCTGTCGCTGAACAAGCATTGGCAGATCAAGCGTTTATCAATCAATGCCGTCAGGTGAATCATGAGCAACGAGAGCGATTTACGCAATATGCTGTAGCTAATAAACTGCATATTTTTGATTCTGAAACGAATTTCGTGCTAATTGAAGTACCGGAAGATGCAGATCAAGCTGCGGAGCAATTATTGAAGCAAGGATTTATCATCAGAAGTGGTAATGCACTAGGAACACCCGGTTATGTCCGTGTGACGATTGGAACAGAACAGCAGAACAGTGATTTCTTCGCTGCATTTGATACGTTGTTAGTCGTGGAAGGTTCAGTGGGATGAAGCTGAATGTTACAATTATTGGGTTAGGCTTAATTGGGGGGTCTCTTGGGCTTGCGCTAAAACGAGACCCTGAATTACAGGTAACAGGCTATGATAGGTCATTTAGTACGTTAGATCAAGCTTTCCGCAGAGGAATTATCGATAAGATTGCTACATCTATTGAAAATGCATGTGAACAGGCTGATGTCATCATTTTTGCCACGCCGGTCAATACGACGGTGATGATGATGCAACAAGCAGTTGGGTGGACAGTAAAAGAGGATGTCATCATGACAGATACGGGGAGTACAAAAGGTCCGATTATGGAAGCCGCGAAAGCGTTGCTTGAACGTGGCATTACGTTCATTGGCGGCCATCCAATGGCGGGGTCCCATAAAAGTGGGGTGACCGCAGCGAAAGGGCATTTGTTTGAAAACGCATATTATGTCCTCACGCCAGATTCACGAACGGACAGCAACAAGGTTGAATGTCTTCGCCAATTGCTTGAGCCGACAAAAGGGAAAGTAGTAGTGTTGGATGCGGAAGAACATGATCGGATGACGGCCATTGTTAGCCATTTTCCACATTTGGTCGCATCTTCCCTTGTTGGAAGGTTATCAGCGCAACAACAGGAGCAGCCATTCGTCAACAAATTGGCGGCAGGTGGATTCCGTGATTTAACGCGTATTGCTTCGGCAGATCCGATTATGTGGCGTGATATTACGACGCAGAATAGAGGGGAATTATTAAAGCAACTGGATGGCTGGCTTGAAGAAATGGGCCATGTTCGGGATATGCTCACATCAAATGATCCAACTGAAATCTATGATTATTTTGCGAAAGCAAAGAAATACAGGGATGATTTGCCGATTACATCGCAAGGCGCGTTTTATACAACGTTCGATTTACATATCGATATTCCTGACCATCCAGGTATTATTTCGGAAATCACAAAGATATTAGCCGATGAACGAATTAGCTTGACGAACATCCGCATTGTTGAAACACGTACGGATGTTTTTGGTATTCTCGTTATTAGCTTCCAAAGTGCAGAGGACCGTGAGCGTGCAAAATCCGCACTTTCGAAAGCAATGGATTACAGCATGCAAATTGTTTAAGGGGGATTTTTTGGTGGAGATAAAAAAAGTAGCGTTTGAAAAACCAGTATTGAATGGTGAAATTACAGTACCCGGTGATAAGTCGATTTCGCATCGTGCTGTTATGCTTGGTTCTATTGCTAAAGGAACAACGTCCATTTCAGGCTTCCTTGATGGTGAGGATTGCCTGCGGACCATTGAGATTTTTAGACAGCTGGGTGTATCCATTGAAAGAAATGGTACAGATGTAACGGTGGACAGCCCTGGGATGGACGGATGGCAGCAACCTGCTGACAATCTGTATGCGGGGAATTCCGGGACGACGGCACGTCTGATACTTGGTATACTAGCAGCTTCGCGAGTGACTTCGGTATTAACGGGGGATGAATACTTATCGAAACGCCCGATGAATAGAGTAGCATTACCATTGAGGTCGATGGGAGCATCAATTGAGGGCGAATCTGATAGCAGTAACCTGTTGCCATTGACAATTAAGGGTGGCGCATTGACTGCCATTGATTACGAAATGCCTATCGCAAGTGCGCAAATAAAATCGTCAATTCTCTTTGCAGGATTAGCGGCTGATGGCGAGACATCTGTTAGTGAGCAAACAGTGTCACGTGATCATACAGAACGGATGCTTGAGCAATTTGGGGTAGCGATTCGTAAGGAAGGTAACAAGGTATCAGTTAAAGGTGGCAGTGTCCTAAGTGGCACGGCTGTCCGCGTGCCAGGTGATATTTCATCTGCGGCGTTTTTCATGACTGCGGCAGCAATGGTCGAAGGTAGTTCTGTGACGTTTAAGGATGTGGGTCTCAATCCAACAAGGACGGGCATACTGGATGTATTAGAGGCGATGGGTGCCAAGATTGATATCCTTGAACAGTCGGATGGACTTGGTGAACCGTATGGTACGGTTACTATTTCGCACAATGGCTTACATGCTACGGAAATTAGCGGTGAGCTTATCCCAAGACTGATTGACGAATTGCCGATCATCGCTTTGTTGGCCACACAAGCCCAAGGTGTGACTGTTATTAGGGATGCGGCCGAATTGCGTGTCAAGGAGACCGACAGAATTACGGCAGTCACAACGGAGCTGAAGAAGTTAGGTGCGCAAATCGAAGAGACGGAAGACGGCATGATTATTCATGGACCGACCGCGCTGTCAGGTGGCGTACTGTCCTCTTATGGTGATCACCGTATCGGCATGATGGCAGGAATTGCGGCACTAGTAGCATCGGGCCCAATTAGTATTGAAGATCCTTCATGCATCAATATTTCCTATCCGACTTTTTTCAATGATCTCGAAAAACTTGCCTTTCCCGTAGATATTCAAGGATAATAGATGAATGTATACATTGTGAAGGAATAGGTGAAAATATGGGACAGTTACAGCAAGTTGAGAGACATATTCAAGAAGGCGATGTGGAGGCACTTGGTCGTCTCATCGATCAGTTAAACGAGTCAACCGATTTCGATATGCTATATGAGGTGGCTGGGTTACTCGCGGAATATGGATTCATGAGCGAAGCCGATCGTATTTATGAAACATTGCTCATTCATTTACCAGACGAAGCGCAGCTTAAAATCGATCGGGCGGGTACGTTGCTTGAACTTGGTGAGGAGGATGAAGCACTTCTCCTTTTGACAGAGATAGGCCCGGATGATGAGGAGTATGTGCAAGCACTCCTCGCATTAGCCGATTATTATCAGATGTCTGGTATGGCAGAAGCAGCCCTTTCCAAGATTAAGGAAGCGCATGCGCTTGTTCCTTATGAGCCGGTTATCCGATTTGCGTATGCAGAGCTGCTTCTCGATTCCGGTAAGTACGGAGAGGCCGTACGTTTATACCTCGATTTGCATGAGGAAACGGACGAAATAGGCGGTATTAGTATTGTGTCTAGGCTCGCTGAAACGTATAGTGCGGGGGCAGCTTATGAGGAAGCGATTCCTTATTATGAAGAGATGCTAGAAGATCATGTCATCCCGGATACACTTTTCGGGACAGCATTTGCTTATTTCCAAATCGGTAATGCGGAAAGAGCTGTGACTCATCTTACTAACTTGATTGACATGGATCCAGATTATTTTTCGGCCTATATGTTAGCAGGACAGTCCCTGTCAGTGATGGGGGATGACCGTAAAGCGTATGACATGTTTAAGAATGGGATTCGGAGAGATGAGTTTGATAAAGAACTGCAGTTAGCAGCAGGGAAATCAGCTTTAAAGTTAGGCTTACCTGAAGAGGCTGAAATGCACTTACACGAAGCGTTAGCCCTCGATCCTGAATACATGGAAGCACTAATCACATTAGCCTCGCTGCATAATGAAAGGGAAGAGGACACTAAATTGTTTGAGCTCCTTTCAGATACGAAAGAAGAGTGGGATGGTATTCCTTTACTGAATGCATTTCTAGCCTATGCCTATGAGCGTGAGGAACAATATGACGATGCATACGTATCCTATGGTAAGGCATATGTTGGAATGAAAGATGATCATGAGTTTTTGGAAAGCTTCGCTAAGTTTCTAGTAGAAGAAGGGAAGCGTGAAGAATCCCTTGTGATTGTGAAGGAATTGGTCAAACTTATTCCTGAAAATGAGTATTGGAGAGCCTATCTGGAAGCACAAAATGACGAGGAGGTGTGACATGACGGCCATGATTCCTGTTGCTGCTAAAAAGGATTTTGTACGATGGTTCTTAAAGCAGTACAAATTGAAGCGCCGTGAATGTGTGTGGATTTTGAATTACCTTCTTAGCCATGAACACCTTCTGCATAACGTCCACTTTACAGATGAAGCACATTATTGTCCTCGGGCGATGGTGATGTCAACAACAGGGTCGGAGAGCATTCCATTCCGTTTTTACAAAGGGAATTTGATGACTGCCGATGCCGAGAAATCTTTTCATGATCTGAGACTGCATCCAGACGATAAGATGTATATCCAACTTAATTTTCCGAACAGCCACGCTTGCCCGCACTATGCAAGTGTCCGTGAAGAGAATCCTTTTCTACCTACGTATTTGCAAGTGAGTGAAAGTGATCGGAAAATTGCGCAGCAATTACTTGAAGAGAGCGTAGCTTCTGCAACCGTGGATGCTTTGATGAAAAGGGTCGATGAAGCTCTAGATGCTAATGATAAGGAAAGATTTTTAGTACTATCGGCCATGTTGAATGACATGAAGGTATCAAAAGATTGACGACTCCTTTTGGAAGGATTAAGTACCATCCTTCCTTAATGGAGTCCTTTACTGATTGGGAGGTATTGTGGTAGTCAACTACCCCCACTTAGCTAAACCTAACGGTTCTTAACGCTTGAAGTGGGGGCTTGTGCAGGCCAATGTAAGCCCCAACATCAACCCTCGTTGATGTTGTCTACACTTATTCCTCTCCGGTAGTGCGAACGTACTTAGTACTCCTACCTTAACTTGAGGGAATATCCGAATCTTACAATTCGCAGGACGGTTGACTTCGCCCTTACCACAACAGTCATGCTGATGTAGTACCGACACTGATCGTTTCAATACCTTTTCGGTGTAGGTTCATGGCGCCAATACGATCATCATTTGATGTGTAATGGCAGTTTTTGCAACAGAAGGTGTGTATTTTCTTGTTTCGATTATCTTTCTCCCGATGCCCGCATTTAGGGCATGTCTGAGAGGTGTATTTTGGGTCTACGACAATTACTCGTTGTCCGTTTAGCTGGGCTTTGTATTCTAACATCTGACGGAACTGAAAGAACGCCCACGAAACTTGCACATATCTATTCTTAATTCGCACTTTTTCAGTGGCATTGCGCACACCTGTTAGGTCTTCGAGAATGAAGCAAGTCCCTTTTGGGTAGCGTTCAACGAGTGCCTTTGTCACCTGATGATTTACATCAGTCACATAACGGTTTTCTCTTGAACCTGTTGATTTAATACTCGCGCGTGCTGAAGATGTTTGTTTTTGTTGCAGTTGTTTACGCAATGCTTTATATTGCACTCGTTTATGTTTAACTTCCTTGCCACTAAAGAAAGTCGTTTTACCGTGACTGTCATAAGTAGTTGCTAAGAAGTTAATGCCGAGGTCAACGCCAACAATATGGTTAATGTCCGCTAAATTCAATTCAGCGTAATCCTTTGTCATCGGAATATGCAGGAACCACTTGTTAAATTTATGCACGAGCTTAGCTGTGCCGAATTTCCAAGTACCATCGAAGTATCGTTTCATAGCTTTCTTTTCAAACTTGAGCTTTAATCTTCCGTCTACTGTATTGACAGAGAAAAGATTCTCATTAAGAGAGTAATCACGATTCCACACAAGGTCATACTCGGGCAGTTTGAAATTCACTTGAGCCCAATCATGTCCATTTGATTTTGCCGATTTATATCGTGCAATTACGGTTTTCATCGTTGATTGTGCCATTTGGCTTTTGAGTCCGAATAATTGACGAATCTCCTTATAGTAAAGAGTGTTCAGTTTTACCTGATTAAGTTCTTTCGTCCGAAAGACTTTCTCGCTTAACCAGTTACACGCTCTACAATAAGCTTTCATGGTAAGTTCAAGGCTTCCTGTGTTTGATTTTGGAACATAGATTTGGATTTTCGCAGTGATAGTTGACATTTAGTTTCACCCCCTTTTCATTGGAATAAGTATACAATCCTTTTAGTGGAAAGGCTATAATTAATCATATACGAGAAGGGAGCTAGGCAAGGGGAGACTGTTTTCGTTCCAAGAGCGAACGGCAATTCCTCCCCCACTTATAGAAGTGGGAGTATCCTTGCCGAAAATAGATGAACTGGACCGCAAAAGATATGGATACATATTTGCAACAAAAAGAGTATATTGACACGCTCATCGTTCCACTACTCAAAGTAGACACAGAGCTTGGGGCTATGAAAAATAGTACGTCATCTTCAGAGTTTCTCATGCATCTTACAACGTTTATTGAAACACAGTTTAAGGGCCGTATGATGTTGATGCCGCCATTCGCATACACACAGTCGATGGACTTGCAAGTGATGGCGGAACTGCTGTCACAGGACATTTCAACAGCATCTTTTAAACATGTATTTTTCTTGACAACAGATGCTGCATGGACAAGCATTAAAATCGGGGGCGAAGTAATCTGGTTACCATCGATACCGCTTGAAAGCATGGACCCACAGCTAAGGCAAACAATCATTGAAGATCAGCTTCGTCAGGTGTTGCCAAGATTCATGGAAAAGTGGTCCCAATAATCAATTATGCCTCGGCGTAATTGTGTCCGGATTTTTATCGAGCTCGGGGCCAACAGGATATAGGTCATGCAATGGGGAAGGATTGAACTGTATTCCTCCTTATTCAACAGGTTTTTTGCTGAATGAAGATAAAATTCGATATTTGTTCACAATCTTACATCTGTAGAGAAAGCATGATTGAATTTCCTTTAGTATTGATATATCATAGATATGTCCTAGTATTACAATTAGCAAAAATATGTCCGTTGGACTGACCTTTAAGTAAGAGGAGGGAAATTGATGAGCAACAAAGTGTCACGACGCCAATTCATGAGTTATACACTTATGGGGACTGGTGGATTTATGGCATCTGCAATGCTAATGCCGATGATTCGTTTTGCGATTGACCCTGTCTTGCAGGAGTCTAGTGGAGGAGATTTCATACCAACTTCGCAAAAGGTGGCCGACCTTACGGATATGCCAGTTCGTGTCGACTTCACAATTAAGGATCGAAAAGATGGCTGGTATAAATCCGACGTGTCAAACACGGCTTGGGTTTATAAAGAAGGCGACAAAGTTGTTGCACTTTCACCTGTTTGTAAGCATCTTGGCTGTACGGTGAACTGGGCTGGTGACGAGAAGCACCCTGATTTGTTCTTCTGTCCATGTCACGCCGGACGCTATACGAAAGATGGTAAAAACGTGCCAGGAACACCGCCAACAGGACCTCTTGACGAGTATGAAGTTAATGTCGTAGACGGATTCGTGTATCTCGGAGTAACAAAACCGAACACATTAGTTTAAAATTGTAAGGGGGTACGACCGAAGTGCTAAATAAAATTTATGATTGGGTTGACGAACGGTTGGATATCACCCCGATATGGCGGGATATCGCTGACCACGAAGTACCTGAGCACGTAAACCCTGCACATCACTTTTCTGCATTCATCTATTGTTTCGGAGGACTGACGTTTTTCGTCACGGTTATCCAGATTCTTTCCGGTATGTTCCTTACAATGTATTACACACCGGACATTGAAAATGCATGGAAATCCGTTTATTACCTTCAAAATGAAGTAGCATTCGGTGAGATTGTGCGTGGGATGCACCATTGGGGAGCATCACTTGTAATCGTTATGATGTTCCTACATACGTTACGTGTCTTCTTCACAGGTTCTTATAAGAAACCACGTGAACTGAACTGGGTTGTCGGAGTATTGATCTTTATGGTTATGCTTGGACTTGGTTTCACTGGTTATCTATTGCCATGGGATATGAAAGCAGTATTCGCTACGAAAGTAGGAATCGAAATTGCAGCTTCTGTTCCATTCATTGGAGAATCGATTAAAATCCTGCTTGCAGGGGATTCAACGATTCTAGGTGCACAAACATTGACGCGTTTCTTCGCGATTCATGTATTCTTCCTACCAGCTGCTTTGCTTGGGTTGCTTGCAGCACACTTTATCATGATCAGAAGACAAGGTATTTCTGGACCTCTATAAGAGGGAACGAATTTTAAAGAGATAGTAAAGGAGGGGACACCATGCAACGCGGAAAAGGGATGAAATTTGTCGGAGATTCGCGCATTAAGGCTACCAACAAAATGCCGAACGTCCCGAAAGATTACTCGGAATATCCGGGGAAAACAGAAGCTTTTTGGCCAAACTTCCTTTTGAAGGAATGGATGATTGGTGCCGTTTTCTTGATCGGATATTTAATATTAACAGTTGCCCATCCGTCTCCGCTAGAACGTCAAGCGGACCCAACGGATACAATGTATATGCCTGTTCCGGACTGGTACTTCCTTTCCATGTATCAGTTACTGAAGTATGAATTTGCTTCTGGACCTTATAATATTATTGGTGCACTTGTTATGCCAGGACTAGCATTTGGCGCATTGATGCTTGTACCATTTATGGATACGTCGAAAGAACGTCGTCCATTCAAACGTCCACTTCCAACAGCATTTATGCTACTTTCATTTGCTGCTATGTTCTATTTGACATGGGAATCTGTTGTGAACCATGACTGGGAACAACAAAAAATTCAAGGTGCAATTCGTGAAGAAGTTGTATTTGATACGGAGTCTGAAGGTTATCAAATCTATGCAGGTGCTTCATGTGTGAGTTGTCATGGTAATTCGTTCGAAGGTGGTCTCGGTAAGCCATTAGTAAATACTGGTTTGACTGCTGACCAAATCGTGACGATTGTTCATGATGGTCAAGGAGATATGGCTCCGGGCTTATTTGATGGGACAGATGAAGAGCTCCAAGTTCTTGCTGAGTTCATCGAGGGTCTGAAAAGCGAGTAAGTAATATAACGTAAAAGAGTCAGGAAACTGACTCTTTTTTGTATACATATTAAGATTACATCTTTATTCAGAGGGTATTCAAAATACTTGCTAAATAAAGGTGAAAGCCTCCGGCGGATGTCACGGATTTTTAAAGGGAGAGGTGCTATGAGTTTATTGCAGAGGGTTTGGCTCATACTTTCACATAAGTCGTTTCTTTGGATTTTATTATTTATCAATTTATTGGGTACGGTGTATGGTTATGATTGGTATATGTGGCAGTTGGAAATAACTGAGCCGAAGTTTTGGATTTTTGTTCCGGATAGTCCGACAGCGAGTTTGTTTTTTACGCTGGCGATTATCGGCTGGCTGATTGGACGGAATTTCAAGCTGATGGAGGCACTGGCGCTTATTACGCTCGTTAAGTATGGTCTTTGGGCGGTGGTTATGAATATTTTGACGCTTATCGAGACAGGTGAACTTAGCCCAGTTGGTTGGATGCTTGTTGGGTCTCATTTTGCGATGGCTGTACAAGCTGTGCTATATAGTTCTCTGTATCGGTTCGGCTTCGTCCATATTGCGATAGCAGCTGTCTGGACGCTTCACAATGATGTCATCGACTATGTTTTTGGGCAAATGCCTATCTATGGAGATTTGATGAAATACATGAACCAAATCGGTTATTTTACGTTCTGGTTGTCAATTGCTTGTATCTTGCTTGCTTGTTGGGTGTGGAGGAGAAGAGTGGCAACAACTACTATATTACCAAAGTAAAAAGTTGCAGTAGCTGCGCTCCCGTTATAGAATAGATTTATCTGAATTCAGCAGCAGCCTAAAATCCTGCTAAATTCAGATAAACGGAAGGCAACCTAAGTACGCCACGTCCTGTGGCAACGGCTGCATGACCGACATCCTGTCGGGGCCCGCGGATGTCACGGATTTTCAGGTGAGTTTTTCGGGCTTGCTCGAAAAAAATCCAGAGGCAATCACGCTGGGGCATGATTGATAGAGAAAAGGGAGGAAATCGTTTATGTTTTGGATTTACTTGGCGGCAATTATTATTCTGCCACTTTACGCCCAGTTTAAAGTAAAAAGCACGTATAAAAAGTATTCTAAACTTCGTTCGACATCGGGTATGACGGGAGCTGAAGTAGCTCGTCGCATTTTAGATCATAATGGTTTACAAAATGTACAAGTCGTGGAGAGTCAAGGTTTTTTGAGTGATCATTACAACCCGGTAACAAAAATTGTTGCATTGTCACCACATAACTACCATGAAGCATCTGTTGCGGGAACAGCTGTTGCGGCGCACGAGGTTGGGCATGCTATTCAGGATAAGGAAGCTTATTCATATCTTCGTTTCCGTCATCGTTTAGCACCTGTTGCGAGCATTACGTCTAATGCGTCTTGGGTGTTCATTATGATTGGGATTATCTTCTCAAGTATGAACTCACTACTCGGAATTGGTATTGCATTGCTAGCTGTAGGAGTTGTTTTCCAACTGGTTACATTACCGGTAGAATTCAATGCATCTACTCGTGCGATGAATCAGATCATCGAGTTGAATATTATTCGTAATGAAGAAGAACCGCATGCGAAGAAAGTACTTAATGCAGCGGCAATGACATATGTTGCAGCAGCTGCCGTAGCTGTAATGGAACTAGTTCGCCTATTGTTGATATTTACAAATAGAGACTAAGTTGAAAAAATCCGTCCTCATATGTTGAGAGACGGATTTTTTTCATTGTTTAGGGAGCTATAAAAACTCGCATTGTGGATAAGTTACGCTATAGAGATTTCACGTCTAGTCTCCTGTCATACCTGAGCAGACGCCCTTCGTTTTTGTTCTTTTAGTTATCGCTCTAACGGTCGTTTCTGTTCGTCTAACGTAAAGCCCTCTCCCATGACATCGTGTGCATCGATGAGTGACACGAATGCATGTGGATCGATGGAAGTAATGATATTTTTCAAGCGCATGATTTCATTTCTCCCGACGACGCAGTAAAGGATTTCCCGATCAGCCTTCGTATAATGACCGTAGCCTCTAAAAACGGTAACCCCACGTTCCATTTCAGCAGCAATTTTTGCCGCAATTTCGTCTTGCGAATCGGAAATGATAAATGCACCCCTTGCTGCATAAGCACCTTCTTGGACAAAGTCGATGACACGAGCACCCACAAATAGGGCCACAAGCGTATACATCATGGAACGATGATCCAAATAGACCGCCCAGGAAACGAGAATAACAACTGCATCGAACATAAACATAGTTTTTCCCATGCTCCAGCCTATGTATTTATGGGCAAGACGTGCGATAATGTCAACACCACCTGTTGTGCCCCCATACCTGAAAATGATGCCGAGCCCAATCCCGATGAAAACTCCGGCAAACAAAGCAACGAGGAACAAATCATCTTTTAGGTGGATATCAATCTGATAGACCATGAAAATTTTAATAAAGACAGACACTGCGACGGTTCCGATAACCGTGTAAATGAAAACCCGTTTTCCAAGCAACTTCCAGCCGATGATGAACATGGGAATATTTAGCACCAGGTTCATAATAGCTGGGTCCCAATTGAATGCAAATAACAAAATAAGTGTAATTCCTGTAAAACCGCCTTCGGCTAGTTCGTTTTGAATATTAAAATGGACGAGTCCAAAACTGAAGACGGCAGCACCGATAATGATGAAAATAATATTTTTAATTCGAATTCCGTCAAGCATGTACTGCACACCTTTCATAATTTAAATACGCCTTGGCGTATTTGCGTCTAGATTTTGAATTGTGCTTGCACAATTGATTCCTTACAAAATCTATGACATCCGCCGGAGGCCTAACTTAATTCAGATTTAGCCACAATAAATTATCTGCACACCTTGCATATATCTTATTATTTTTTGAGAGATAATAAACTCATCTGAATTAAGTTAGAGCTATGATTATTATCAGCCATATTTTATATTTTGACAATAGTGGCGTTAATTTATACGATAGGATGGGGAGTTGATAGAAATGGAGTCATCAAAGTCGTTGGAAGGTCTACAACAAGAAGTCGATTTGTACATAAATCGTTTTAAAGAAGGCTATTTTCCACCAATGGAGTTGCTAGCTCGAATGACTGAAGAGCTCGGTGAATTGTCGAGGGAAGTACAACATGTCTATGGCATGAAAAAGAAAAAGTCAAGTGAGGCAGTCCGTTCGCTTGAGGAAGAGACGGGGGATTTATTTTTTGTACTTGTCTGTTTCGCTAATTCGCAAGGAATTAGCTTAGAAAAGGCATTGACGACTGTGGTTGATAAATTCAAAGAACGTGATGCTGATCGCTGGACCAAAAAGGAGGAGCTATTATGATAAAAGTTGCAATAGCAGGAGTACGAGGAAGAATGGGAAGCGCCGCGCTTCAAGCCATTACAGCAGCACCTGATATGGAAGTTGTGGCAGCACTTGATTATAAATATGAAGGTTTGTATTTACATAATTCGATAATTACTGAAGAGCCTGAGGGAGTCCGGTTTTACACATCACTTGCCGATTTGGCGGCTGACACACAGCCAGATGTCCTTCTTGATGTGACGGATCCAGATGCTGTATTTAACAACGTTAAAGAAGCAATAGCTTTAGGAATCCATCCTGTCGTGGGAACATCAGGTCTTTCAAAGGAGCAAATTTCGATTTTAACTGAACTGTCGGCTTCAGCACAAGTCGGTGGAATCATCGCACCGAATTTTTCAATAGGTGCTGTACTGATGATGAAATTCTCTGTTATGGCAGCACGCTACCTCGGTGATGTTGAAATACTTGAAATGCACCATGATCGGAAACTTGACGCACCATCAGGAACAGCTGTGAAAACGGCTGAAATGATAACAGCTGTTAGGGAACCGCATATACAAGGGCATCCAGAGGAGCAAGAGCATCAAGCGGGTGCGCGTGGTGCTGATGTGGAAGGTATGAAAATTCATAGTATCCGATTACCAGGGCTGCTTGCACATCAGCAAGTGCTTCTTGGTGGCGAAGGTGAACTGCTGACTATTAGACATGACTCATTTGATCGTAATAGCTTTATGCCAGGAATACTAATGGCCGCACGTGATGTCATGGTAAGAAAAGATCTGATCTATGGACTCGAAAATATTATTGATTAAACAGTAATCGAAATAAGTAAGGATGCTAGAGCGAAAGGAAATGTTGAAATTGGGAAAATTGAAAGTAGGTGTAATCTGCTACCCTTCACTCGGTGGGTCTGGGGTTGTGGCAACCGAACTCGGAAAAATGATGGCGGATAGAGGCCATGAAATGCATTATATTACGTCGGGTAAACCTTTTCGTTTTCTTGACGTACATCCCAACATCCAATTTCATGAAGTGAAAATAGACGGCTATGCAGTTTTTAAATATCCACCCTATGATATCGCGCTTGCGAATCGTATTGCACAAGTGATTGAAACGGAAAAGTTAGATTTGCTACATGTACATTATGCTGTACCACATGCTGTATCAGCTGCACTCGGCAAAGATATGGCTAATTCAACGATTGGTGTCATTACAACGTTACATGGTACGGATGTGACGATCCTTGGACATGATCCTGGACTGCGTAATACGGTCCGCTATGGCATTCATAAATCAACAATTACAACGACTGTTTCTGAATCACTGAGACAAGATACACTTGAATTGATTGAACCAGAAAAAGACTTATTGACGATTTACAATTTTATCGATGAAGACAAATATCATCCAGTCGAGCCTGGAGCGTTGAAAAGTGAGCTTGGCATTGGACAGAATGAAAAAGTTATTATCCATATATCTAATTTCAGGGCTGTGAAGCGTATTCCCGATATTATTGAAAGTTTTCGGCTTGTGGCAAAAGAGTTAGATGCCAAATTGCTGCTTGTCGGCGAAGGACCGGAGAAGACGGCTATGGAAGAGCTTGTGCGTGAATTAGGCCTCCAAGATGCTGTCATTTTTACGGGCAAGCGGGATGATTTGCCGGAGCTTCTGGCAATTAGTGATGTCATGTTTTTATTGTCTGAAAAAGAGGCGTTTGGTCTGGTATTACTGGAAGCATTTGCTTGCGGTGTGCCATCTGTTGCGACCGCTATTGGGGGAATTCCAGAGGTTGTTGAGGATGGTGTCAATGGTTTTCTCGTTGAGCTTGGAGATGTGGCAATGGCTGCTGACAAAGCACTACAATTGCTGACAGATGACCAATTACATGCCACTTTTCAGCAAAATGGGCTAGCGACAGTGGCCAATAAATTTCATTCCTCAACTATCGTGACGCAATACGAAAAACTTTATTATGAAGTGGCGGGAAATCAATGACAACCCTTTTTGCAACAAAATCGAGTCGTGAAGTCATTCGTTTGCTTGAACAGGCAGGCTATGAAGCTGTATTTGTTGGAGGTGCAGTCCGAGATTTTGTCTTGGGAAAGCCGGCAACGGATATCGATATTGCCACTTCGGCAAAGCCTGAGGAAGTCAAGGCCTTATTTCCGATGACTGTGGACGTTGGCACAGCGCATGGTACGGTTCTTGTGTTGATGGACGGGGAACCGATTGAAGTAACGACTTATCGAACAGAAGGGACGTATAGCGATCATCGTCGTCCGGATGAAGTGGAGTTTGTGACATCCTTACGAGAGGATTTACTGCGTAGAGATTTCACAATGAATGCACTTGCCATGACAAAAGATGGTGAACTGATTGACTTGTTTGGTGGGCAGCGGGATATGGCGCATCAACTGATTCGGGCTGTCGGTTATGCCGCGGATCGCTTTAACGAAGATGCTCTTCGGATGTTCCGTGCGGTGCGCTTTACATCTGTTCTCGATTTTACAATTGAAGAGGACACGTTTGAAGCGATTCGTAGCCATGCACCACAGATTCAGCATATTTCGGTGGAACGATTAAAAGCGGAGATGGACAAGCTGTTGAAAGGTGTTAATCCTATGAAAGCCTTTCAGGTTATCCAACAGACAGCATTGGCTAGTCATTTGCCTTTATTTCCGGAAAACATCGACAAGCTTAACCAAATGGTGCCTTTTGAAACGGCTATTGAAGGATGGGCTTGCTTGATGCTTGCGGGTGATTTTTCATATTTGGAAGTCGCGAATGCGTACAAGCTATCGAATGTTGAGAAATCATTTTTAGCGGCTGTGCAGCAAGCGTCTATGAGAAGGTCTAGCGGTCTGTTTACGGTAGATGATTATTATAGGTTTGATCTAGAGGTACTTTTATTGGTGGAAAAATGGGTTGTGATACTAGTGAATGCGACTCAAACTGTTTCTAAGGATGAAATCACTGCCGCGAAACAGGCACTACCTATTCAATCCGTTGCAGATATAGCGATAACGGGTAAAGATTTGATGGCGTGGACGGGGTTACGTGGCGGCAAATGGACGGGCGAATGGATGGAAAAAATCACGTGGCTCGTTCTTCATGGACACTGTGAAAATAATCCAAACAATATAAAGGAATGGTTTGTCGATGAATTCAAGCGTGAAGAATGAATTACTGAAAAGATTGTTTGAAGCAAACGGTGGACCGGTATCAGGACAGGAAATCGCTGATGAGTACGGCCTATCTAGAACGGCGATTTGGAAATATGTCAAGGAGCTTGAAAAAGAAGGCTATGAGATTGGGACCATCCGCAAAAAAGGCTATACACTTATTGCCTCACCTGATCGAGTGAATGTTGCCAATGTCGAACAGCATTTAACGACAAAAAGTTATGGACGGCACATTCGGTATTTTGAAACTTGTGAGTCAACCCAGATTATTGCACATGAAGAGGCGCAAAATGATGCACCAAATGGGACAGTCATTATTTCGGAAGAACAAACAGCGGGAAGAGGGCGTATGGCGCGCCCGTGGAGTTCCAAATCAGGCAAAGGGATTTGGATGAGTGTGATTTCACGTCCGTCGTTAACGCCACAGCAGGCTCCACAGATGACCCTAGTTGCGGCAGTTGCCGTCACACGTGCGATTGAGGAGCTAACGGGCATTGAACCAACGATTAAATGGCCGAATGATATTTTAGTCGATGGTAAAAAAGTGACAGGTATTTTGACAGAACTGCAGGCAGATCCTGACCAAGTAAAAGCGATTATTTTGGGGATTGGTATGAATGTTAACCAAGAACTAGCTGACTTCCCGGACGAACTGCAGGCTATTGCCACTTCGCTGCAAATCCTAATAGGCAAGCCCGTGGACCGTGCACAATCAATTGCAAAAATTCTTGGATTTCTTGAACTCTACACGGATATGTATGAAAAGCATGGTTTTGGGCCCATTAAACTGTTGTGGGAAGGGTATTCCGATACAACAGGCAAACGGATTCGTGCTGTGATGTTGAATGAAACATTGGTAGGCACAGCACTTGGTATTTCCGATGAAGGTGTATTGGAACTACGATTGGATGATGGCACGATACGTGGTATCTATTCTGCGGATATAGAGGTGTCGAGTTAATTTGACAGGAGAATGTGACAAAATGTTGACCATAATTTGTATACATCTATCTGCCAATTTGTTATAGTAGTGTCGAAGGGCGGTATCATTTCGTGAACTGCACCTGTTAAGATATGTAGCAAACATAAAATTCAATAGGATCTGCCTTGATCTTGACAAAGACAGGGACGGAGGAAACCATTACGTGATGATACAATCCTTCTGTCCAAAAATGGATAGAAGGATTTTTTAACTTTATTCAGCAAAAGACTCCTACTTCTATCGGTGTTGGGTTTTTGCGAAATATATACGTAATTCAATGGCTATTCAGATACCTGCTGAAAGTTAAAGCCTCCGGCGGATGCCACGGATTTTGAAAGGAGTCAATTGAGCAAGCTCAATTCAAAATCCGGGCACAAATACGCCAAGGCGTATTTGATTAATCGGTTTTCTCCCAAGAAGGGAGCAAAAATAATATGAAAAGCACACTGGATTTTATCAACATGAAAAAAGAGGGCGAAAAGATTGTCATGCTCACGGCTTATGATTATCCATCAGCTAAGCTTGCGGAAGAGGCGGGGGTCGATGTTTTACTCGTTGGCGATTCGCTCGGCATGGTCGTTCTTGGTTATGATTCAACGGTTTCTGTGACAGTGGATGATATGATCCATCACGGAAAAGCAGTAAAAAGAGGGGCAACAGATACGTTTATTGTTGTGGATATGCCATTTGGCTCTTATCATGGCTCGGATGACAGTACGCTTGCAGCGGCAGTTCGTATGTTCCAACAGACGGGTGCGCATGCGTTGAAGGTTGAAGGTGCTGGCAAGGTCATCGAGACGATTCGTCTGCTGACGGGTGTAGGCATCCCAGTTGTTGGACACCTCGGCTTACTTCCTCAATCAGCCGCAGTTGTAGGTGGCTATAAAGTGCAAGGTAAGACAGCTGCGGCTGCACAGCAACTGATAGATGATGCACGTGCAAGCGAAGCGGCGGGGGCTTGTATGATTGTCTTGGAATGTATTCCGTACCAGTTGGCAGATGAAGTTTCTGCTGCAGTGTCTATCCCGGTTATCGGTATTGGGGCAGGTGCTGGAACAGATGGACAAGTACTTGTGTTCCACGATACAGTCACATATGGCAGTCACCGTGTGCCAAAATTCGTCAAGGCATTTGCGGACGTTGGTACAGTTATTGGTGAAGGAATTACCAAGTATGTAGCCGAGGTAAAAGAGCAGTCCTTCCCGGCGGAGCATCATCGTTTTACGATGAAGGAAGAAGAACTGGAAGCCTTATATGGCGGTGAAAAAGGTGGCAAGTAACGTGGCAGAACTAACAATTATTCATACGATTCAAGAGCTACAGACGTTGCTTGGTCGTAATCAGCGACAAGGGAAGACGGTTGGTTTTGTTCCAACAATGGGTTTTTTACATGAAGGACATTTATCGCTTGTGGAACAAGCGCGACAACAGAATGATATTGTTGTCATGAGTATTTTTGTCAATCCTGCCCAGTTCGGTCCGGGAGAAGATTTTGAGGCATATCCTCGCGACGCGCAGCGTGACGCGGGGCTTGCCCATGATGCTGGTGTTGACATTCTCTTCATGCCGACACCGGAGGAAATGTATCCGCAAGAAGGCGGCATTCGTATTTTACCAGGTTCTCAAGCAACTGAGCTTTGCGGGGCGTCTAGACCAGGTCATTTCGATGGTGTACTGAAAGTCGTGTTGAAGCTGTTTAACATTGTTGACCCAGATCGTTCGTATTTTGGATTGAAGGATGCGCAACAGCTAGCGATTATTGAGACGTTTGTGCGTGATTTTAATCTTAGAACGAAGATTGTCCGTGTGCCAACAGTTCGAGAGCAGGACGGCTTGGCGAAAAGCTCTCGCAATGTTCATTTGACAGAGGCGGAGCGTCAGGAAGCTCCTGCTATTCAACGTGCCCTTCAAAAAGGTGCGTTATTAGTTGCTGAAGGGTTGTCTGCTGGGGAGATTGAGCAACAAGTGGCAGAGGCGATTGTCACAAATAGTACGGGCAGCATTGACTATGTGTCGCTACTCGCTTATCCGGCATTGACTAAGGAGATAGACCAAACAAATGAAGTTATCGTTGCTTGTGCAGTGAAGTTTAGCAAAACAAGATTGATTGATAATATAATTATTCCACTAAAAGGATGAGTGTTATGTTCAGAATGATGATGAATAGTAAGTTGCATCGCGCGACTGTCACAGAAGCAGATTTAAGTTATGTCGGAAGCATTACCATTGACAGTGATTTGTTGGACGCCGCGGGAATGTTGCCGAACGAGAAAGTCCATGTTGTCAACAACAATAACGGCTCACGTTTTGAAACGTATATTATTGCAGGAGAGCGCGGAAGTGGTGTTATATGTGTCAATGGGGCAGCGGCACGACTTGTCCAGCGTGGCGATATCGTCATTATCCTATCCTATGTCTATATGACAAACGAAGAGGCGCTGACACATGAACCAACCGTTCTCATTATGGATGAAAAAAATGGCGTGAAAGAAGTCATCAAAGAGAAACAAGGGATGACAAGCTATTAACGCCTTAGCTAAAGAACTCCTATGGAATCGGAACACGATGATTTCATAGGGGCTTTTTTGTTTTCATCTACCGGAATGTGATACAATTTACGATAGCATGTTAACGTCATTAACGCCTACGGCAGATGGCCCAGGTGTATTTGATTAAGGAAGTTGATGATTGAGTGGACAACAAAACGTATGCAGTTGTTGATCTGGAGACGACTGGTCATTCACCGGTCAAAGGAGACCGGATCATTCAGCTAGCAATTGTGTTTATTACAAATGGGGAAATTGGCGACAAGTATGTTCGTTTTGTTAATCCGGGACAAAAAATACCGGCTTTCATCCGTCAATTAACGGGCATTGCGGACGAAGACGTAGTAGACGCACCGTATTTTGAAGATATTGCCGAGGAAGTGGCTCGTCTGTTGGAAGGGACGGTTTTTATTGCCCATAATACTGATTTTGACTTATCATTTTTGCAAAGTGAGTTTAGCAGATGTGGTATTCGTAAGTGGGTCGGTAAAAAAATGGATACCGTTGAACTGGCTAAAATTATGTATCCCTCTGCCACAAGCTATAGGTTACAGGATATTGCTGAAGATTTAGGCATACCGCTGGCAGCGGCTCACCGTGCAGATGATGATGCGGCGGCCACTGCTAAGCTTTTTCTAGCCAGCATGGAGAAAATGCAAGGACTGCCAGAAGACACATTGAATTTGCTGCATCGTCGATCATTCCGTTTGAAATCGGATTTGTCGGCACTTTTTTACGCGGCATTAAAGCAGGCGAGGACATCCAGAAGAAAACAGGAATTTTCATCTTTCCGTGGTATTCCATACCGTACTATACCTGTTCCAATTGCTGATCACTTTGAGATACCGACGTATCCAGTTGATGAGCAACAGAAAATGGTTTTATTGAAAAAGGCATTCCCGACATTCGAGCGCAGGGAATCCCAGTTTGGCTTTATGGACACTGTATGGGATGCGCTTTCTAGTCGCTCCGAAATGCTAGCGGAAGTACCAACTGGTATCGGTAAAACGGCTGCCTATTTGCTACCGGCAGCCATCCATTCTATTACGGCAGGGAAGCCTGTCGTGATTAGTACATTTACTAACCATTTGGCTGATAAGATTATGGATGAGGAGCTCAGTAAGGTTAGTGCGATGCTCGGTTCTACGGTTACTGCAACAGTTTTAAAAGGAAGAGAGCAATACATTTCGTTAGGCAAATTTGAAGAACTGCAACGAATTACCGACGAGTCGTATGATGAAACATTTTCCATTATGCAAATTCTCGTTTGGCTAACGGAAACGGTGACAGGTGATTTGGAGGAGTTGAATGTATCGGGTGGGGGACAGCTATTTGTCGATCGTATTCGAAAGCGTTCTAACGTACTTTCGCCCGATGAACAAGCAGCTGATTTTCACTACAAATTGCTAGAGACATGTGGACAGTCGAACATCATCATCACCAATCATGCGATGTTGCTGTCTGATTTGAACCGGGACCAAATGATTTTCAATTCACTAGCAGGACTGGTAGTCGATGAAGCCCATCAGTTCGTACAAACAGCCTCCCGTCTGAATGAAACCGTATTTTCCTATACGAATTGGAAGTATGTTATGGGGCAAATGGGTTCTGATGCGACAGGTCAATTACTGCATCAAGTTAATGTTCTCAATAAGCGAATAGGGATGACGGGCCGATACTATAAGAAAGAGCAGTTGGATGAAGCATTTCTCAATTTTACAGCCTTATTTGATCGTGCGGTCGGTGTGCTGACTACTTTCAATCTACTTGTTGATAAAAAGCAACAAGGCAATCGAGTTGTTTACCCATTAGACAAATTGACAGAGGAGAGTAATTATTTTTCAAAAGTTGCAGAAGCAATGGTTGACTATATTCGCAAAGCTGAACAATTTACCCGTGATTTGGCCGATCAAACTGATAATTTAACACGTAAAGAGCAAGCGATTGTGGCGGAATGGAATTTCTGGGTTCGTGAGATGACTATCAAGGCCGGTGAGTGGGTAGAAATTTTTCTCGATAATACTTCGGAAGATTACACCGTATGGATGGAAAAAGATCGGCGGAGTATTCCAGGTAGTCTTGTTGTCATTAGACGTTCATTAGATAGCTCGCCTATGATTCGTGCATTTATCGACAAATTGAAAGAGGAAAAGACAGGGATTGTTTGGACATCGGGAACGTTAGCTGTCCAAGATAATGAGCGGTTCATCGCTAGACAGCTTGGGATTGATGATTCGATTCCACTGCTAATATTTGATGCACCTGCGCATTTCTACGAAGGAGCAGAAATTTTTATCGTCGACAATATGCCTGATATTCAGCAAGTTGCCCAATCGGAGTATATTGAAGCAGTTGCAGATGCTGTCGTACAGACAGTACTCGCAACCGGAGGCAGGCTTTTCGTGTTGTTCACCTCACAGGATATGTTGAGGAAAACGTATGACTTGATAACAGAAAGTGAACAGCTGGAAGATTATGCACTTTTTGCACAAGGCATCAGCTCGGGGAGTCGCATTCGCTTATTGAAATCTTTCAGGCAGTTTAATAATGCGGTGCTATTTGGTACGAATAGCTTCTGGGAAGGCGTGGATGTACCTGGAGAAGCACTGTCTGCTGTCATTGTTGTCAGGCTGCCGTTTACATCCCCGGATGAGCCGGTATTTAAGGCTAAAGCGGCTAAGTTAACGGCTGTCGGTGTGAACCCATTCAGTGAATTTGCTTTGCCAGAAGCTGTTATGCGATTACGGCAAGGGTTCGGTCGACTGATTCGTTCTTCGGCCGACAAAGGTTTTTTCATTATTTTGGATCGACGTATTGAAACGAAGTCTTATGGCCAGCGTTTTTTGGCCTCCTTACCAGATGTACCTGTAAAAAAAGTGTCGCTCGAACATATGGTGAATGAACTCGAAAATTGTTATACTAAGTAGGTATAACAATAGAGCACTTCAAGTAGAAAAAACGTCTTTTGGACGTACAGGACGTGGAGCAGTATGGTAAATTGGATTAAATTCATTGTTGTCTTCCTATTGGCGTTAACTTCTGTCATTACGGTTACCGTTTTGTATAATGCCGGAAAGCCTCTTTCAACGGCTAATAAGACGGCCATCGAATCTGTACTGAGCTCTGGACAACTCGCTTCTGTGAGTTCAGCTGAATCCTTTAATGGAACAGTTCCGATGGTCACGGTATTCGGATTGGATGGAGATGGTGAGAAAACAGCTGTTTTTGTTGATCAACAATCGGAAGATGGTTTTGAGGAAGTGAAGCTGGCGGATGGTATTTCGGCGGAACAAGCTGTTGCCAACGTCAAGCAAGAACTGACTATCAAAAAAGTTCTACATGTCACACTTGGATTAGAAGCTGAAGGCCCCGTCTGGGAAGTCGCCTTTACAAGTGACAATGACAAATTGAATTATGTCTATGTGTTTTTTGATAATGGGCAATGGTGGAAACGAATTTTAAACCTATAAGGGAGCGATACAGTTGACGAAACGATTAGCATCTAGGGTGAATACACTTTCACCATCTACTACGCTTGCCATTACGGCGAAAGCGAAAGAAATGAAAGAATCAGGTATCGATGTGATTGGTCTCGGTGCGGGAGAACCAGATTACAATACACCGGATAATATCATCGAAGCGGCTTATAGGTCCCTGAAAGAAGGAAAAACGAAGTATACGCCTGCTGGTGGACTTCTTGCACTAAAGGATGCCATCATTGATAAACTACAAAAAGACCAGAATTTAAGCTATGCGCGCAATGAAATCATGGTTGGCATTGGTGCAAAGCATGTCTTATATACGATGTTCCAAGTCATGCTTGATCCGGATGATGAAGTCATTATTCCAACACCTTATTGGGTCAGCTACCCTGAACAAGTTAAGCTGGCGGGTGGCGTACCTGTACATATCGAAGGGACTCCAGCAGCGCAGTTTAAAGTGACGGCCGACCAGATTCGAGATGCGATTACAAGCAAAACAAAAGCTATTATTATTAATTCACCAGGAAATCCAACAGGTATGATTTATTCGAAAGAGGAATTGCAGCAAATTGCTGAGGTTTGTCAAGAGAAGGATATTTGGATTGTATCGGATGAGATTTATGAGAAATTGATCTATGGTGAAGAAAAGCATCATTCAATCGCACAATTGTCGGATGATGCTAAAAAACGAACACTTATCATTAATGGTGTGTCTAAATCGCATTCGATGACAGGGTGGCGGATAGGCTATGTTGCAGGAGACGCAGAAATAGTGAAGGCGATGACGGATCTTGCAAGTCATTCGACTTCTAACCCAACAACGACATCCCAATATGGAGCAATCGAAGCGTATAAGGGGCCACAAGATACTGTTGAAACGATGCGTAAAGATTTTGAATCACGGTTAGACCGAGTTTACCCGCAGCTATGTGCGATTCCAGGATTTAATGTGATTAAGCCACAAGGTGCCTTCTATCTGCTACCGGAAGTGTCTGAAGCTGTATCGAAAACAGGGTTTGCTAATGTGGATGATTTTGCAGCGGCATTACTGGAAAAAGCCAATGTTGCCGTGATTCCGGGATCTGGTTTTGGTTCCCCAGACACGATTCGTCTATCCTATGCGACATCAATTGATTTGCTAGAAGAAGCAATTCGACGTATTCATGCATTTGTAGAAGCAAACTGGAAAGAATAATGAAAAGCGTAAGGCGCTTGGAGCTAGACACCGTGAGAAAAAATAGAGAAGTTTAACTTTCGGAGGTACCTATGAAAACAATTATGATACATGAAATGCCAAACCATGCAGGTGAAACAGTACGTATTGGTGGATGGCTTGCAAATAAACGTTCAAGTGGAAAGATTGCGTTCCTACAATTACGTGATGGCTCAGGATTTGTCCAAGGAGTTGTAGTAAAAGAAGTAGTTGGTGAAGACATCTTTGCAAAAGCAAAATCGATTACACAAGAAAGCTCACTGTATATTACTGCTGAAATTACTGTCGATGAGCGTTCATCATTTGGTTATGAACTCCAAGTGAAAGATATTGAAGTCATCCATGAAGCAGTGGACTACCCAATTACACCGAAGGAGCATGGTACAGAATTTTTAATGGATCACCGTCATATATGGCTCCGTTCACGTAAGCAACATGCCATTATGAAAATTCGTGACGAAGTCATTCGTGCAACGTATGAGTTTTTCCATATGAATGGTTTTGTTAAAGTCGATCCACCAATTTTGACAGGCTCTTCACCAGAAGGGACATCTGAACTGTTCCAAACGAAGTATTTTGATGAGGATGCCTTCCTGTCCCAATCAGGTCAGCTCTATATGGAAGCGGCGGCAATGGCACTCGGAAAAGTGTTTTCATTCGGCCCAACATTCCGTGCAGAAAAGTCAAAAACACGTCGTCACTTGATTGAGTTTTGGATGATAGAGCCAGAAATGGCATTCATTGAATTCGAGGAAAGCTTGGAAGTACAGGAGCAATATGTCACACATGTTGTGCAATCTGTCTTACAAAATTGTCCACTTGAATTGGAAAGATTGGGCCGCGATTTGTCCAAGCTTGAAAAAATTCAAGCACCGTTCCCCCGAATTTCGTATGATGATGCTATCAAATTCCTTAATGATAATGGCTTTAACGACATTACATGGGGAGATGACTTTGGAGCACCGCATGAAACCGCGATTGCTGAAAGCTTTGATATGCCGGTATTTATCACACACTACCCAATTGGCATTAAGCCGTTTTACATGCAGCCTCATCCAGACCGTGATGATGTAGTTCTTTGTGCAGATATGATTGCACCAGAAGGCTATGGCGAAATTATTGGCGGTTCAGAGCGCGTGCATGACTATGAGTTGATGAAACAACGTATTAAAGAACATAATCTAGATGAATCTGCGTACGCTTGGTACTTAGATTTGTGTAAATACGGGGCTGTTCCCCATTCTGGCTTTGGACTTGGCTTAGAGCGTACAGTCGCTTGGATTTCAGGTGTAGAACATGTACGTGAAACGATTCCATTCCCACGACTATTGAACAGATTATACCCTTAAACGCCTTATATAAAAGAAAGGAGTTCGGACAATGCAACACGAAGAACGGCTCCGAATTTGGATTGAGCAGGGGAATGTTACTATTCCCCAGCTTTTTTTTCAGTATTATAAAAGCCTAGGTATTCAGGATGTAGATGCGATGTTGATTATGCAAATGACTGCTTACGCATCGGCGGGCAATCACTTTCCAACACCGATGGATTTTGCAAGTCGGATGCATTTGAATGAAAATGAAGTATCGATGATTTTACAACGATTGATGCAACATGGCTTTTTACAAATTACCCAAAACAAAGATCAAAATGGCGTATTGCATGAGACATTCTCCTTGCAACCTTTATGGAATCGATTGCTTGAGCAAGTTGCCGTTGCGGCAAATGAAGCTGAAAAAGAAAGTCAGAAGAATGCTGAAGGGGAAATTTTTTCGCTATTTGAACAAGAATTTGGACGTTTCCTATCACCGATGGAATGTGAATCCATTACGATGTGGCTTGATGAGGATGGGCATAGCGTTGACATTATCCGTGCAGCATTGAAAGAAGCTGTACTTGCACAAAAAATAAGTCTTCGCTATATCGATCGGATTCTTTTCGAATGGAAAAAGAAAAATGTGAGGACCATGTCTGATGTTGAACGTCAAACCAAGTCGTTCAGGACTGTCGGTATTCGTCCAGCACAACAGCAGCAAAAGACAGTTTCAGTCAAACGTGTCCCTTTCTATAATTGGTTGGAAGAACGAGATTAGGAGGGAGAGTACATGCTTACAAAAAAACAATGGGAAGTGTGTCTTGAGCAATTTGGCATCATGTTTCCAGACGCACATTGTGAACTGGTCCATGATAATCCTTTTGAATTGACGATTGCAACGCTACTGTCAGCGCAATGTACGGATGTTCTCGTCAATCGAGTGACGGCGGAGTTATTTAAAAAATATAAAACACCTGAAGATTATTTGGCGGTTGACGTCGAGGAATTACAGATGGATATTCGTTCGATTGGGTTATTCCGCAATAAGGCAAAAAACATTCAAGCACTTAGTCAAATGCTCATTGATCAGTTTGGTGGGGAAGTACCTGCCAATCGGGATGTGATGATGACGTTACCAGGTGTCGGGCGAAAGACTGCAAACGTTGTTGTGTCGAATGCGTTTGGTATACCTGCTATTGCCATTGATACGCATCTAGAACGTGTCGCAAAGCGACTTGGTATGAATAGATGGAAAGATTCTGTACTAGCCGTTGAAGAAAAAATCATGCGCTGGACACCGATGGACAAATGGACAGATACGCACCACCAAATTATTTTTTTTGGAAGATACCATTGTAAAGCGCAAAACCCTGGATGTAATGTCTGCCCGCTCCTGCCATTATGCAGGGAAGGAAAGAAGAGGATGAAAGCTGATGCCAAGTAATAATAATCGATTTGACAAAGAGGTATTCCTTCCTTATTTTGAACAATGGCAACTCGTGCGCGATGAAATAGAAGCACTTTACGAGCAGAAAGATCGGCAAGCTGTCGAGCTAATGAAGACTGCTATTACGAATTATAGTGAATTGCTCGAACTTGGAGGAACGACTTTTGATGATCGTAAAGGGAAAAATATTTTTGTTCTACTTCCGTTGAACGGAGAGGAACGTTTCGAATTTGTCAAAGCTAAGATTTCCAGTCACTATGCATTTGTTCAATTAGACGCTCTTATAACAGAGACGAAAAAGAAAGTAGCAAGACTCGCAATACAGAAGAAATGATCTGAGGCTCAGACATAGGAAAACCCCCAGACATCAAAATCTGGGGGTTTTCCTATATGTCAAGTATTAGGGAGTACCGTCATCAGTGGTTCCATCGTCGCTACCGCTTGGAGCGGCATCTGTACCTGTAGAACCTTCTTCATCTATTGAACCACTGTCTGGAGGAGTGCCACTAGTGTCGTCTCCGTTATTGCCGTTGTTCTCATTATTGTTATTTCCGTTATTCCAGTTGTTATCATTATGTCCATTATTGTTGTTACCGCCATTATTTCCGTTATTGTTCCCATTATTCCAATCGTTGTTATTCTCGTCATTCCAATATTCGTCGTCAGGATTTTCGAAATCGGTACCGTCTTCATCCCAGTCTGGAATTTCTTCGATTACTTCTTCAATTTGAAGCGATGTAGTGGCCGGAGGGCTTTCCAGCTCACCAAGTTTAGCAACCACAGAGAATGCATAGGTACGACCAGATTCAACCCCAGTAAATGTGAATGATGCATCCTGTGTTGTCGTCATTTCTTGCATATCACCACCGTCAACATTCGCAAAGATTGTGAACTCAATCACGCCATCAATCGAATCGGTATCTGGTGCGTTATGAGCCCAGTTTAATTCAATAGAGTTGGTATCAATATCGTATTGAGCTGTTAAACTAGTAGGTGCCTCAAGTTCAAGAATTTCCTCTTCAGCCATTTCCGTTGGTGCGGTCCCTCTTACAAACAGTTCTGTGCGCTTCAAACTATCTGGTGTTGTCTTACTAGCTAGAACAAGGGGATTCGAACCATATTCGATTGTGGCTTCTTCGACAGAGTTCGGTTTTTGGAACCGCGCTGTATCTTTCCCAGCGGAAATATCACTCATAACCATTTTGAAAAGATTTTGAGGGACATATCTACCTTTATCGTATGTTGTAATTGGCGTCGCATATTTTTCATAACCGCCCCATACAGCAATTGTATAATTTGTCGTGTAACCGGCAAACCATGAGTCAGGCACATCCGTATTTTTTAATCCGTTTTTCTGAATAATTTCAGATGGATAGTTAGTTGTGCCTGTTTTCCCAGCGATATCTAAGCCAGAAATACTCGCTTTTGTTCCTGTTCCAGACGTCAATACATCACGTAATATATCCGTGACCATATAGGCTGTGGAATCTTTCATGACGATTTCAGATTCTGGTGTTATGTTAGGTGCTGCTGTACCATCTCTAAAAGTGATTTTCTGAATAGCATGTGGTTTCGTATAAATACCACCATTCGCGAATGCGGAATAGGCTCCCGCCATTTGGACTGTCGAAAAATCATATTCACCGCCGCCAAGTGCGTTGGAGGAATTTAATTTATCATACGGAAGTCCAAGATCTCTGGCGAAGGCGCCCGCTTTTTGAGTACCAACTTCTTCGAATACTTTTATCGCAGGGATATTCCGTGATTTATATAATGCTTCTCGAATGGTCATAGCCCCAAGGTATTTTCCATCAACATTCCGTATTGCTGTATTGGTTCCTTTATAGTTGTAGGGTTCGTCAACAACCGTATTCCCTGTAGACCAACTAAAGTTCTCTATCGCTGGGCCATAAGACAGAATAGGCTTAATAACAGAACCTGGTTGGCGTTTCTGGTCGGAGGCAAAGTTCCAATCAAGTCCTGAATAGTTACGCCCACCGCCGATTGCCACAATTGCACTCGTTTTAGAATCGACAACGGTCATACCGGCCTGCATTGTCTCAGATTCAAATAAATCGGATGTGTTCAATGCGTTTTCAACAGATTGTTGCGCTTTTGGGTCTAATGCTGTATGAATTTTTACACCTTCAGAAAGTAAGTGCGTCATACCTTTTTCTTCTAATTCAGCTAAGACAAGGTCGACATAAGCAGGATATTTTGTTTTGCTGACCTGTCTTTTTTCTTCAGAAAGCAGGGTAGACGTTACAGGTATTAATTTCGCTGCTTCCATTTCCGCTTTTGTTATTTTTTTATGTTGATACATGAGACCCAAAACGATATTACGGCGTTTTTCAGCCCGTTCCGGATTTTTATAAGGATTGTAGCCGTTTGGACTTTGTGGTGTACCAGCTAATAAAGCAATTTCATGTAATTCAAGCTCATCCAAGCTTTTACCATACGTTTCTTTAGAGGCTGTTCCAAATCCATAAGTGCTACCACCCATTAGGATTTTGTTAAAGTACATTTCAAAGATTTCTTCTTTTTCATACTTACGTTCAAGTTGGAAGGCAAGCCAAGCTTCTTGCGCTTTCCTTTTTAAAGTTTTTTCATCCTTTAGGAAAGAGTTTTTAATGACTTGCTGGGTGAGTGTACTCGCTCCCTGGGAACCGAATCCACTTCTAAAGTTGGCGATGATTGCACCGCCAAGTCGCCAGAAGTCCATTCCGTGGTGTTTATAGAACCGAACATCCTCAGTTGCTAAAATAGCATCTTTGACCGGTTCAGGAATGTCCTTGTAAGCGACGAATTCCCGCTTTTCCACACCAGATTTCATAAAGACATCGCCGTTAATATCAAGCAATTCAGATGATAAAGGGTCTTTTAATAGATTTTCATCGAGATCGGGGGCAGAACTTGCGTAAAAGGCAAACAGTCCTGCGCCGCCAATTAATCCTGCTAATCCAATCAGTACAAGTACTAAAAATATTTTTTTAATAATATTCATTATACCTTTTGGTGTCTTGTCTTGCTTTTTAGTACGTTGCGCTTCTATTTTTTTTCGTCCTGCTCTTGAATTTATATTATCACTCATGTTGCTTCCTACCTTTCATTCGCTTCACGCGATCTAGCTATAATGGAAGATATGGCTTGTAAATAATCGAGTCTTGGATTGTAGCCGGGTAATACTTCCGTAGCTACATCCTCAAACTCTGCCAAAGTCATCGATTTTCTTCCGCCTGTCTTCATTCTTTCCCAATATTTCTCGAAACTATCATAAGGGATGATAAAATAGCGGTCAAGTGCAGTGAATTTAACGATGAAAAAGACAATTCCAGCTTGTTCTGCCACACTTTTCATGTGATTGACCTGATGCTCATGAATGTTTTGGAGTGGGAAAGATGTTGCGCTTTTGGTTTCCTTTGCTTCAAAATCAATATAGTTCCCTTGCCAAACTCCGTTAAAGTCTGTTGTAGACGGTGTCCTGAAATACGCTTCAGTAATGACAGCAGCACTTCTAGCAGGATAATTGACGTTGACGACTTGAATGGGCACGGGCTTTTTATGGATGACAGCCATGCCGTGGCTTAAATAGAATTCATTCGTATCATTCAATTCATCTTCCAATGATTTTCCGCGGTTGCTGAATGACAGATTGATTTTTTTCGGCAAGCTACTCTTCTGAACGGGTACATATTTCTTACCGTTCGGGTAGCGTATTGTCATAACTACCACCTCGCATTTCACTATCATACCATATTAATTGGACGGATTAGGCGAGGGAAAGTTGCAGACTGAACAGCGAAGGGGTGGGTTTGTATAATTTCTGCGCTCTTTGCAGAAATTATACAAGCAGTGTTAAAGCAATATCTTGCTATAAAAGAGTAGAATGAATTTTATATAAAAAAAGTGATTTGAAATGGATCTTCAAATCACTTCTTTATTCAAATGAATTTAGTACCTCACCCAGCTTAAACCAGTCGTACCTTCACCAGCATGAACGCCAACGCACACACTAAGAGGGAGCACTTGGATTTTTAAGTTTGGAAATTCTTGCACTAACTCGTCTCTCCATGAACTCGCATCAGTCGTGTTATTGCAGTGAATCACTGCGATTTCAGGAATGTTGCCTTTTGCCATGTCGCTACGCAATAAATCGGTAATATTTTTTCTAGCCCGTTTATAAGCCCGGACCTTTTCTTTCATCACGGGCTTACCGTCTTCGAATGTGATGATGATTTTGATGTTTAGTAAGTTGCTTAAAAATGCTTGGGTGCCAGAGACACGCCCGCTTTTATGTAGTTGTTTTAGATTAACAGGTATGAAAGCTAGCTCGGTATTTTTTGTCATCTTATTGATGACTGTCACAACTTCTTCTACATCATGACCTTGTGTAATCAGTTCATTGCCAGCCTCAATCATCTTAATCATTGGATAGGAACCAATTTTTGAATCGATAGGATAGACTTTAAAGTCAACCATTTGTGCAGCTGATTGGGAACTGCCAAATGTACCCGACATGCCACTAGAAACATGCAACGCAATGGCGCAATCATAGCCTTGTTGCTGTAAACTTTCATAGAGAGCCACCATTTCGCCAATGGCAGGCTGGGACGTTTTAGGCGGATTTTTAGCTATGTTTAATTTTTTATAAAACGCGTCTTGTGTCAAATCAACGCCTTCTTTAAAAGCGCCCTCATCAAATACGACACTTAACGGTAAAATATGTACATTGTGTTTTTGGATAAAAGACTCGTCTAATTGTGCGGCCGTATCTGTAATCCAAGCAATCTTCTTCGTCATGATTAAACGACTCCTCTTATGATGCGTATTTTAATGTCGGATATATGAATACCTGCCTAAGAAAATCGGAAGGGATTCCTTAGTTCAATCTATCTAATTACCGCTAATGTACACCACCTATTAAACGGACACTAGTGACAGTTGTCATATTGATTCGGAATTTCAAGAGTGATGTCACTATTTGAACATAACTTGAATTTGTAAGAGGAATACACGTTCTTAATCGAGATGGTGCAACATGCTCATTTCTGCTAAAATATAAAGAAGTATCCGGAAAGGGTGGTCCAAGTTGAATTTACAACAAAAAACTGAAAAATTACTTGCAGTTTGCAGGGAATGTTTTGAACGCCACGCACAAATGCGGGAGCTCGATCGAGAGCCTGATTTTTTCATAGAGGTAAAACCATATGCCGATCAATATCATACATTGTTGGATGAATGGACAGTGGAAGTGTCTGAATTCATCAAGACAGTGAAGCCGAAATATGTCCATCCCGTTCAAATTGACTCCTTAAATGATTCGATGAAGCAGTTTATTGTCCAGTCCTTTTATCAGAAGACAGGAAAAAAACGTTTCGTGTTATCCATCAATTCTGCGGAATATACGTTTAAAACGATTTTGGATGCGATTGAAGTTGCGAACAACGAGGGTAGATTATGATAAAACAGCCAGCTATTCACGAAGTGTTGGAAAAGTTACGGCAGGATCCAGATTTTTCGCCGAATGTGGCTCATTATAAAACGATTGCTGGGAAAGAGGCGGTCTATGCTGAATTTCCAAGTGAGCTTCATCCGTCGATTATCAAAGCACTTGCGTCCAAAGGGATTCATCGACTATACAGCCACCAACGGGAAGCATTTGAATTGGCTTCCGCGGGGGAATCGTTTACGGCGGTTACACCGACAGCTTCTGGGAAATCACTCTGTTATCATCTCCCTGTCATGCAAAGTATTTTGGAGGATGAGTCATCGCGTGCAATTTATTTATTCCCAACAAAAGCACTGGCGCAGGATCAACTGGCAGATCTTCATGAATTAATCGAAGCAAGTGAGGAAACGATTCTGAGTTATACCTATGATGGCGATACAGCGCCAGGACTGCGTTCTAAAGTAAGAAAGTCTGGTCATATCGTATTGACGAACCCGGATATGTTGCATTCGGGTATTTTGCCGCATCATACGAAATGGGTATCGTTATTTGAGAACCTGAAATATATTATCATTGATGAACTACATACGTATAAAGGAGTTTTCGGAAGTCATGTTGCGCATGTGCTGCGTAGGTTGAAACGAATCTGTCACTATTATGGTAGTGATCCCGTGTTCATTTGCACATCGGCGACGATTGCCAATCCGCAGGAGCTTTCGGAGTCGTTAACGAATACCGACATGCAGTTGATTGCCAATAACGGGGCACCTGCGGGGAAAAAGCATTTTATATTTTATAATCCACCCGTTGTTCATCCAACGTTTGGTATTCGGAGAAGTGCGGTGCTGGAAGTGCGAGATGTCGCAGCACTTTTATATCGGGAAGGCATTCAGACGATTATTTTTGCGAAAAGTAGAGTAAGAGTCGAAATGCTTGTGACTTATATGAAGGAACTGACGAAGAAAAAACTGTTCGATGAAACAGTGATGGGCTATCGGGGAGGCTATTTACCTTCTGAACGACGGAAAATTGAAAAAGGATTGCGTGAAGGAACGATTCGCACAGTTGTCAGTACGAATGCATTGGAACTCGGCATTGATATTGGGCAATTGCAGGCATGCATTATGACCGGTTACCCGGGAAATATTGCAAGTGCTTTTCAACAAGCAGGACGCGCAGGTAGGCGACAGGAAGAGGCGTTGATTATTTATGTTGCCCAGTCCGTCGCACTCGATCAATATATTATTGAACATCCTGATTATTTGTTAGGTCAATCACCCGAAGATGCACGCATTCATCCAGATAATATGTTCATTTTAATGGATCATCTGAAATGTGCTTCATTTGAATTGCCTTTTTCATCGACGGAAACTTATGGAGAGTTTGAAGTACAGGAATTACTCGCTTTTCTTGAAAGTGAAGGGGTCCTCGTCAAGACAACGGACACATGGCATTGGATGACAGAACGTTTCCCGGCCAGTGAAGTAAGCTTACGTTCTGCGTCTCAGGAAAACGTCGTTATTATCGATAAAACCCATCCGAAAGCCACACGAGTCATCGGCGAGATGGACCGTTTCAGTGCAATGACATTGCTTCACGAAGAAGCCATCTATATTCATCAAGGCACGCAATTCCAGGTCGAGATTCTCGATTGGGATGAAAAGAAAGCGTACGTCACTGAAGTGGATGTAGATTACTTCACCGACGCTAATCTAGCAGTAGAATTAAAGGTGATGAATGAAGATCAAGTGCAGTCATTTGGACAACGTGAGGCGGCTTACGGTGATATTGCCGTGCTCGCGATTCCGACTATTTTTAAAAAAATTCGATTTGATTCTCATGATAATATCGGCTCTGGTCCCATATCTTTGCCGGCAGAAGAGTTACATACATCCTCTACCTGGTATACCTTTGATATTCCGGAAGGGTGGACGGGTGCTGGTTTAACTGATGCGATGACAGGTGCAGCGTATGCGATTCAGTCGTTCATCCCACTGTTTGTACGTTGCGATAAGACAGATATTCACGTTGTGCCACAGGTGAAAGCTATCCATTCTGGCAAGCCGACCTTTTTTATCTACGATAGTTATCCGGGCGGTATTGGACTGAGTGAGAAAATATTTGATCGTTGGGATGAATTATTGCATCGAGCGGCCGATCATGTATCGTCATGTCGTTGTGCGTCGGGATGTCCTGTTTGTATCGGGGCGCAAGAGGCTGGGATAGGCATGAAAGAAGATGTAGGTTCTTTGTTGCAGGAGCTAGCAGGAGGGCAACGCCATGTCCTATGAACAAAAGCTGATGCAGATGAAGAAAATGTTGAAAAAAACAGATAGCAAAGTGGTGCCTGAGGCTGTCAAAGTGGTGGCGCAAGCTCCGCCTTATGAACAAGCGTGGCTCGATGCAGGACTGACAAAAGAAGTGAACAAACATGGTATCGTCTATAAACGTATTGTGGAATATGCCAAGGATTATCAGCATGGTGATATTGTTCTTTCAGGATTGAAGTCGACATTGGAAGAGTGGAAGAAATCTGGTGAAGCGCATCCTTTGTCACCGGATTTTTCAAAGCCACTCGTTTTTTTCGATACAGAAACGACAGGCTTAAAGGGAGCGGGAACGCTCATTTTTCTTCTCGGATTTATCGTTGAGACAGCGAGCTCTTTTAAACTAACACAATATGTGCTACCAGGACCCGATCATGAAGCTGCGTTTCTGTATGCATCGAAATTATGGGAAACATCGACGACCCTTGTGACGTATAACGGTAAAAGTTTTGATGTCCCGCAGCTTGAAACGCGCTGGACAATGAATCGTAAAGAAATTCCGCCGTTGCTTGAACATACACAGATTGATTTGTTACATGGCTCTAGACGCATTTGGAAAGATGAAATGGGTACATTTAGATTGCCAGCTATTGAAGAAGAGAAACTTGGATTCATGCGTGACGGAGATATCCCAGGGCATATGGCGCCGATTATTTATCAGGATGCTGTAAAAAATGGTCGTGCGGAACTTCTGATGAAGGTACTCGTCCATAACGAGTGGGACATCCTGTCACTTGTCGCCCTCTATATTCGTTCTACGGATTTACTGTTGAAGACGGAAACGCCTGAGTCAGCGATTACGCATACGAATATTGGCAAGTGGTTTGCGGATTTGAAGTCACATGAGCGTAGTAAACAAGTTTTTGCAAGTGCTATTGCCACGTACGGTGTCGATCATCCTGCGACGCATTTTCACTTTGGTTTCATCCTGAAAAGGGAGCAGCAATATGTGGATGCTGTTGCTTCATTTTCAATTGCGGCAGCGGGTTTGACAGGTCGTGAACGAATCGTTGCGTTGGAGGAATTAGCGAAGCTTTACGAGCATAAGCTAAAAGAGTTGAAGAAAGCATTAGATATTACACAAGAAGCGATATGGCTAGTGCAAGTAGCTACTGACTTGACGGCGGCGTTCCAGAAACGAGTAGGAAATGATTTTGCGAAACGGGAAATAAGAATTAAAAGAAAACTATTTCCCGGGCAATCGCATGATACGACATTGGATGGCAGTTACTGACATTGCTGAAGAATAAGTAAGACAAGGAAGACCAAGTCATGTTATACTAAATGATATGTAAACAGAGACGGAAGGGCGATTTTTCATGGATACTAAACTCGATTCAAAAACAATTCTTGAAAAGGAATTCAAGACGGGCCTTCGTGGTTACCAACAGGAGGAAGTCGATCTTTTCCTTGACGATGTCATTCACGATTATGAAGCTTTTAAAAAGACGATTACAGAATTGCGTACCGAAAATGCGCGTATGAAAGAAGAACTAGCAGAAGCGCAAAAGCGTCCGGCGGCAGGAAGTGCTGGCACAACGAATTTCGATATATTGAAACGTATCTCCAATCTAGAGAAGCAAGTGTTTGGTAGTAAGCTTTTTGATCAAGAATAAAAAATGGCTGACAACTATGTTGTAAATGTACAAAAAGTACTGTATACTAACATTATCATAGTGTAATTTAGGTAATCGCTGCAACGCCTAAGTTGTAGAGGAAAGTCCATGCTCACACGGTTCTGAGATGACCGTAGTGTTCGTGCTCGGCGAAAAAATAAGCCGTGGCTTCACGCATCGCGTGTTGACGGCGGGAATAAATCCTAAGTTAGTTTTTACAGTTTCGGCTGTTTATCTAATATGGATGAGGTTCCCTGAACAGTGCCACAGTGACGTAGCTGATTCGGAAACGGGTCAGATGGAACGCGGTAAACCCCACGAGTGAGAAACCCAAATTATGGTAGGGGCACTCTTCCGAAGGAAATGAACTGACGAAGGGACAGACGAATGTCTGTAGATAGATGATTACCACCCTAAGTACGAGGCGCAAGCTGTTTGAGTACACGGGAAACAAAACATGGCTTATCGAATTTCCTATGGTATTATTGTTACATCGAATGCTCTCCTATATAATATGGGGAGCTTTTCTTTTTGATTTTAGATGATGGATTGAAGCGAATAGAATCTCATTAAACGTAGACGATAATAATGAAGCTGATAGTGAAATAATTGAAGGAATAGAATTGGAGTTGGTTAGGTATGAGTGAATTTAAGTTAGTGGCGACGTCTGCAATGGGGTTAGAATCCATTGTTGCAGACGAAGTGAAGGCACTAGGTTTTCAAACTACTTCGGAAAATGGCAAGATTTATTTCCAGGGTGATGCATTAGCGATTGCGAAAACGAATATGTGGCTGCGCGTAGCGGACCGTGTGCGCATTGTAGCGGGCGAGTTCCATGCAACAACGTTTGATGATTTGTTCGAACAGACAAAAGCGATTCCATGGGAACGTTTTTTACCAGTAGATGCAGCGTTTCCGGTTGCGGGGAAATCAGTAAAATCGACGTTATACAGTGTGCCGGATTGCCAGGCAATCGTTAAAAAAGCGATTGTTGAACGATTGAAAATCGCTTATAAACGAATCGGTTTCTTGGATGAATCAGGTCCTTTGTTCAAATTAGAAGTGTCGATTTTGAAGGATAAAGTGACACTGACGATTGACTCGAGTGGGACAGGCCTTCACAAGCGTGGTTATCGTGTAGGACAAGGGGATGCGCCGTTGAAGGAAACGATGGCGGCGGCACTTGTCAAATTGACACGCTGGAATCCAGACCGCCCTTTCGTTGATCCATTTTGTGGTTCAGGTACGATTGCGATTGAAGCGGCTATGATTGCGCAAAACATTGCTCCTGGCTACAATCGTGACTTTTCGGCTGAACAATGGCCATGGGTTAATAAAAGAATTTGGAATCAGGTGCGTGAAGAAGCAGAAGATATCGCCAAATATGACCAACCAGTTGATATAACGGGCTCTGACTATGATCCGAGAATGATCAAAATAGCACAGGAAAATGCGGCAGAGGCTGGATTTATGGATTTGATTAATTTCAACCAGTGTGATGTGAGGGATTTGAGCCTCGCTGGTTTGAATGGCGTGTTGGTTGGTAATCCTCCATATGGAGAACGACTCGGTGAGGTTGAAGAAGCGGAAGACATTACGCAAGAACTGGGCCGTATTATGAAAGACTATCCGTCTTGGTCCGTGTATATGCTGTCTTCATTAGAAAACTTTGAAACGATGTATGGTAAAAGAACTACGAAAAAGAGAAAATTATTCAATGGCTTTATCCGTACTGATTTGTATCAGTTCTGGGGACAACGCCAATAAAGGAACGTATAGGGAAGAGGATAATCCCTCTTCCTTTTGCATGTTAATTGGAAGGAGCTTCATATGAAAAGTAAGATGCCATTCCCTTTATCCAAAGAAAAATCATTCTATGAGTCGTTGAATGATTGGATTGGGGATACGTTGTACGATGATTTGACTGAAAAAGGATTTGAATGCCGCGATGAACAGATCTATATGGCTTTTCAAATTGAACAGGCGCTGAAAGAAAAGAAAGTACTATTTGCAGAAGCGGGTGTAGGTACAGGGAAGACGATTGCTTATTTACTGCCTGCAATTGCCTATGCGCGCTATACAGGGAAGCCGGCGCTTATTTCGTGTGCGGATGAGACGCTTATTGACCAGCTTGTCAAAGAAGATGGCGATATTCGTAAAGTCGGTGAAGCACTTGGACTGGACATCGATGTACGCCTTGCTAAATCTCGTGACCAATATTTGTGTTTGAAACGCTTGGAGGAGACGGGCAATACGTCGACAGAAGAGTATATTGAGTGGATTGAAGATAGTATTCCTGATTTTGTCCATGGCAATGCTTCTTTGCAGTCCATCCATCCTTATGGGGAACGTTCGGATTATCCAGCTTTAAGTGATGAACAATGGAAAACAGTGAATTTTCATCCAATCCAACAATGTGCTGCCTGTGACGTCCGTAATCGCTGTGGGCAAACGATTCACCGTAATCATTATCGTGAAGCGGTTGAATTGGTTATTTGTTCGCATGATTTCTATATGGAGCATATTTGGACGAAGGAATCGCGTAAACGTCAAGGGCAATTGCCACTACTTCCTGAAGCCTCAATGATTGTGTTCGATGAAGGGCATCTTCTGGAGTATTCAGCGCAGCGTGCATTGACGTACGAAGTGCAAAATAGTACGTTACTGAACTTACTTGAGCGAATTATGGTAGATGGTATTCGCGAGAAGACGCTTCAGCTAATGGAACGCCTGATTGATACGCATGAAGCATTTTTTACATTGCTCGAAAGATTAGCAGACGACACGGATAATGAGCGTAAAGCGATTGAAAAAACAGCTGAATTGATGGCGATTGGTAAAGAATCTGTCCAGATTTCAACTGCACTTCTTGAAGAATTCGTCTTTGACGGTGAATTGTTTATTATTCCAGAATATGATTTGAAAATGGTTGAAGAATACTTGGACCAATACATCTATTCTATGGAATTGTTTACATCACAAAACGATGCGGTGGACTGGCTAGAAGAACGCGAGGGTGAATCGACGCTCGTCATCATGCCACGTCTAGTGACAGATATTTTAAGAGAAAAATTGTTTTCATCCAAAACGCCGATTGTCTTTTCATCTGCCACACTGTCAGTTGGTGAGCAGTTTACCTATTTGGCAGACGGCCTAGGTATTCAGGACTTCCTATCATTTTCAGTGGAATCGCCATTTGATTATGATGAAGTAATGGAAGTCTTTGCAACGGATGTTGAAGTTGGAGGAAAAGCGCAACGGGCGCTTGAGCTACTAGAAGATGGGGAGCAAACACTTATCTTGTTCAAGTCAGAACGGGCGATGCATCAATTCAAAGATCAAGTACCTGCTGACTGGAAAGAGCGTATTGCTTTTGAAGGAGAGCGGGAGCTATCTTCCATTGTTCGTGAGTTCCAGCAGAAGCAAGTACCGGTTCTTTGCTCATACCACTTATGGGAAGGTTTAGATATTCCACAAGATGCGTTGACGCGAGTTATTATTTATGACTTACCGTTACCACCCTCGGATCCATTATTCGATGCAAGACGTCAGCATGCGAAGGATCCCTTCCGTGAGGTGGACTTACCATTCATGCTGCTTAGATTGCGCCAGGGCGCAGGGCGTCTGATCCGTACGTCTGCGGATTCTGGCACGGTTCATTTGCTACTGGAAGGCGAAGAACAGCAAATGAAGGCGGAAATCGAAGGGATTTTCCCGGTCCAAATGAAAATGACAAATTAATTTGCTGAAGTAAGTTATTCTCCAGAGGATATCAAAAAGAAATAATCCACCCTTGAGTTTCGAGACTCGGGTGGATTATTTTTTGTGGAGATATGGTATAGTCACTATACTTTATTTTGGTATACTAATTTCTGTGAAGGGATAAACACGCAACTTTACTTCACCAATGACAGCCTCATCATAAATGAAACCGAAATATCGACTGTCATTACTCTTTAAACGATGGTCGCCAAGTACAAAGAAAGCGCCTTCAGGTACTTCCTCTTGCCCTGTAATTTCTGCTAATGTGAAGTTGCCAGTGATCCGATCTGTGATAGGATCGCCATCAATACGCTTCACATAGGGTTCGTCATACACTTTCCCGTTAATATGCAATCGATCATCAATCATTTCAATGCGATCCCCGGGTACTCCGATAACTCTTTTAATGTATTTATCATTTGCATTAGGTGCATGAAAAACAATCATATCGAACCTATCAATGGTGCTTATTTTACTGACAACAACACGATCGTTGTCTTCGAATGTCGGCAACATAGATTCACCTAGCACTTTCGTCGGGACAAATAAAAACTGGTAACAGACGAAAACAATGGCAAACGCAAACAATATGGATTGTATCCAAGAAAATATCTCTTTTTTAACAGTTTCACTCATTTTGCAACTTCCTTTCCCAATAACATCGTTGTCTCTTAGTGTACAATAGTAGTTGAATTATTCATACTGTTAACAAAAGATTCTTCCTATAGTTATCAAATAAAGGTATTTTCGATAGAATGTAGAATCTCTTATTACGTGTGCAGTTTAGAAAATAGGGGGACTAAAAATTGGTTACAATTAAAGATTCTTGGTTTACAGTTCACGAAATAGATGACACTACATTTGCAATTAGTGAGTATGGACATTGGGAGAAGGTTCATTCCTATTTATTAATAGGTGAAGAAAAAGCGGCGCTTATTGATACAGGTCTTGGAATCGACAACATAAAAAGAATTACAGATCAACTAACGGATCTACCCATTATCGTGCTGACAACGCATGTTCATTGGGATCATATTGGAAGTCATGGTGAGTATGAAAACCTATATGTACATACAGATGAAGAAGATTGGCTGATCAATGGCATTCAAAAGTTATCCATCGAACAAATTAGAAAAGATGTCAGTCGCGATATTACAATCCCTACACCAGCAACTTTTAATCCAGAGACATATAAACCTTTTCAGGGAACCCCGACAGGTTTGTTGTCTGATGGCGGTGAGATTAATATTGGTAATAGGAAATTGACTATTTACCACACACCTGGCCATTCTCCGGGCCATATATCTATTTTGGATAATAACAACGGATATTTATTCACAGGAGATTTACTGTATGATGAGACTCCGATCTATGCTTTTTTTCCTACAACCAATCCAATCGATTTGATTGAATCATTAGAGAAAATATCGGGAATTCCTCATGTCGCGAAAGTTTACGGAGCACATAATACGATTGGTCTTCATGCGGATATTTTGGAAGAAGTGAAAAATGCAGTTAGGGTTCTTAGGGAAAATGACCTTGTTAGATTTGGAACGGGTGTCCATATATTTAATGGGTTTAGTGTGCAGTTCTGACTTTAAATGAAGTGATAGACGAGGTGTAATAAGTGAATTAAAGAGCTAGATTTTAATGATTGTTTAGAACGCATGTGTGGTATAATCGGAGAATAAGAGAATAGGTTTTCAAGGGTGGTCAGCATCCTATTTCTTGTTTCTGTCACGGTATATTCCATGACGGAAGGGGGTGCTGCTAAAAATGACTATATATGAATCGCTTGTGATTATGATTAGTTTTGCAACTTTACAAGTTGCGGTACTAGCACTGGCGTTTTCGATGTCGAAAAAGAAATAATCCACCCTTGAGTTTCGCGGCTCAGGTGGATTATTTCATCATGGGACGCTGACCCCCATATGGGGACCTGCCTATTGTAAGCACCGCATCGATGAGACAACATCGGTGTGGTCTTTTTTAATATATCCTGTTTCTACGATAATTATAACAAATCCTTAATTTTCTGTCTAGCAATCAGAAAGGTAGATTGTGCAGTTGAAATTTTTAATATTCTCTAAACAGCAAATCCGAAGCGACAGGCTTTATATCAAGCTCCCTAGACCAGACGGACAGTTGCCCAATATGATGAAGTTCGTGTGAAATGATATGACGCATTATTTTTCCGTATGTAAAACAGGACGTATCGCCATTTCGCCTTTTCATTTCAAAGACTTTTTCCTCCAAATCAGATGTCCATGATTGAATGAAACCTTGTGTCGTCAGTCTTGTGCTGTTAGAGAACTCCATCACTTCATCTAGAGTTGAAATGTCGTTTATATCTTTCACGATAACTGGTGTCCCATTCATTTGATTAACCCAAATCTGTTCACAATCAATTACATGAAATAAATTATGCAGTATACTCCCCATACCACCCGTACGTTTTTTTGTAAGTTCTTCAATCGAAATCTGCTGGCTCCAATCAAACCAGTCATCTCTTACTTGCCAATTATAAGAAAACATATTAAGCATGTACGATTCCACCTAAAAAAGTATTTTCTTTCATAGTAACTCAAAGACTGATAACTTTGTTAAAATTCTAAGTATGAAGTAAGAAAGTTAGTAAGATGGGGGAATGAAACATGAAATCAGTCACGGTTTACCATTACGACGCATTTAGTACAGAACCGAATAAAGGAAATCCTGCGGGAGTCGTGTTAAATGGAGATTATTTAACGGATCAAGAGATGCAAGAAATTGCTATTAAAGTAGGTTTTAATGAAACTTCCTTTGTGGTTACATCAGCTGTGGCAGACCTGAGAATTCGTTATTTCACGCCAGGGCATGAAATGGACTTGTGTGGGCATGCGACAATGGCAACCATATTTGCCTTAAAGACTAGGGGAGTATTAATTGAAAAAGATGAACTAACAATTGAAACAAGAGTGGGGATTTTACCGATCCGTATAGATTCGCTAACGGATGGCGCTTTGTGTATAACGATGCAACAAGCTTCACCACAGTTTGAAGAATTTAAGGGTTCACCAGAGGAATTGGCTCAATCCATCGGTCTTGAACAATCCGATATTGCCGAGGATTTGCCGGTTGTCTATGGGAGTACAGGGATATGGACACTATTAGTGCCGATTAAGACACTTAGCGCATTCAATAGAATGAAACCAAATACTGAGATATTCCCAAGCATTTTGAAAGAAATGCCCAAAGCATCCGTCCATCCTTTTTGTTTGGAAACATATGATGAAAATGCTGATATGCATGCCCGTCATTTTTCATCCCCTTATTCAGGGACAATTGAAGATGCGGTGACAGGAACAGCTTCAGGCGTCATGGGTGCTTATTATGCAACGTATATCGACAATGATTTTGAAGAACATTTGAATCTTGTGGTCGAGCAAGGTCATGAAATCGGCAAAGATGGTCGTGTACGGGTTAGGGTGTCTAGAAACAAAAATAGTTATGACATAGAGATAACAGGAAATGCGGTATATGTGAAAGAGTTTGAGGTTGTGATTTAACATGAATAAAACAGCCCTATTCCAATATGCGGAAGAGGGCTGCTCCTTATAGTTAATATATTTATTTAGTTTGCATGGAAAATTTTTTTATAATATAGTTTGTATCCAGTGCATCATCCGCTTGGGCGAGGCGAATAAAGTCATTCTTATCAGGAATAACAAGAATATCTTTGAAAAACAAATCTTTTTTAGTAATCGAGTCCCATTCCTTGGAATCAGTTGTCATACGATGGATCCCGAGCTTCGTAGAGCCATGTACTTTTTTAAATGAATCCATGAAATCACATTGTAATGATATAATTTAGGGATGCGCGAGTTTGGCTCTTTAATTCTAGGGCGAATTGGGAAATTATCTAACAGCGTATTATAATTTTCGTTGAAGCTTAGAATCTCTAGTAAATCATCACAATACATATCGATATATTGAATGAATGATTCATCTAATTCGTTATTTATTTTAAAGATATGCCCAAAGCATCAATTCACCCTTTTTGCTTAAATGGCTCTAAATTCTTTTTATCTTTCCATGAGTCTTTTTCATGAACAATCCCAATTGAACCATGCTTTGTCGAAACGTCGGTTTTTTAAATCTGTCGGATGAATAAAAAAGTTAGCAATTCCAGCGTCTCCCCACATCACTTCAACTTCCTCGCCAAAGACAGAGTCTAGTTGAAACAACAGTACATGCTCCCGCAAATGCTCCCGATAAAAACGCGGATCCTCCTGTGTGAACATTGGATAGCCTCCAATTATCCCCTCACCCATATCTTCGGTGAAGCGCTCATACACCTCGTCTAGCTTATCATCGACTTGATCTCCAAATAATTCCTCGAAAAATACGTAGTAGTCTTCATTATATTCAGTTTTAAATTCATAATTATCCTGAAGTAAGGGAATGGAACCGATTGAACACTCGATGGCATACTCACCTTGGACGATGGGATACTCAGGTTGTGGTAATGTCTCTAATTCTTCGCGAGTGGCAGCTGGTAATGTTAAGTCTTCAAAGTAATAAGTACGATACCCTGCTTGATTTTGCATATCGTCTAAATCCATTCCATATAGATCATCATGCATATCAATATAAAATGCGAGTATGCCCCTCGTTGGAAAATCAGGGATGGGCGGTAGCTCTTCAAAATTTAGCTGTGCGAGTAAGTGAAGAGGGTTTCCAGAAATCCCGGTTGGATATGCTGTGTTTTTAGGGAAATAGCCAACACCTCCAACTTTAGACTTGTGTAACGGAAGCTTTCCGTTGTTATGGAGTAGAATAACCCCCGCATCCTTTTTCGTTTTCACAATCTTTTCAATCCATTCATCTGGGAAAAATGTTTCATAGCGTTTCACTAAAAAGCACCTCCATTTTAATAATTTTCTTTTACCTCCACAGATTAACATGTAATGAAAGTAATGTCGTGATACTAATTATTGATTTTTGAGTATGGTGATAGGTACTCATTCTAATGATTCTTTTCATTTTTTTGTTGTTAGGAAATTATAAAATTCTCGTACTGCGGATAAGTCGGAATAGGGTTAATTCTCGTCTAGGCTCCAGCGCCTAGCCCCTCGAGTCGCTTCGGTCTTGCTAGTAAAGGCAAAGGGCGCCTTTACTTTCAAGCCCTCCAGCGCTTGTCGGGGCTGAACAGGCGCTTGCGCTTTTGTTCATTCTCAATCCGAAATGTTTTGATAATAGTCTCGATTTCGCATATACTACTCATGTATGATTTATTTAGGAGGTCGAAGTAATTGACGAAATTAGATGAAACACTAGAAATGTTGAAAGCGCTCACAGATGCGAAGGGGATTCCAGGAAATGAACGTGAACCGCGCGAAGCGATGAAAAAGTACATAGAGCCGTTTGCGGATGAAATTGACCAGGATGGTTTGGGTTCATTGATTGCTAAAAAAACGGGCGATGTGAATGGTCCGAAAATTATGTTGGCAGGACATTTAGATGAAGTTGGTTTTATGATTTCTAAAATTGACGACAAAGGATTCTTATCTTTCCAAACAGTCGGTGGCTGGTGGTCACAAGTGATGCTAGCACAACGTGTGACAATTGTGACACGCAAAGGGGATACAGTGACAGGGGTTATCGGATCGAAGCCTCCACATATCCTGACGCCTGAAGCACGTAACAAGCCTGTCGATATTAAAGACATGTTCATTGATGTAGGGGCTACTTCGAAAGAGGAAGTCAAGTCGTGGGGTATTTTACCGGGAGATATGGTTGTGCCTTATTTCGAATTCACGGTGATGAATAACGAAAAATACTTGCTTGCGAAAGCATGGGACAACCGCATTGGTATCGCCATTGCGATTGAAGTTTTGAAGGCATTGAAAGCTGAAAATCACCCGAATATTGTATTTGGCGTAGGTGCAGCACAAGAAGAAATCGGTCTTCGTGGCGCACGTACAGCTGCAACAAAAATCCAGCCGGACATTGGCTTCGCGGTTGACGTAGGCATCGCTGGTGATACGCCGGGGATTACATCGAAGGAAGCAACGGGGAAAATGGGTGATGGTCCACAAATCCTGCTATTTGATGCTTCTATGGTATCTCACAAAGGATTGCGTGACTTCGTTGTCGATACAGCTGAAGAACATGGCATTCCATATCAGTTTGAAACGATTCCAGGCGGTGGAACGGATGCAGGGTCGATTCACTTATCAGGACATGGCGTCCCGTCTCTGGCAATCTGTATTCCGACAAGATACATTCATTCACATGCAGGCATTTTGCATCGCGATGACTTTGAAAACACGGTGAAGCTCATTGTTGAGGTTATTAAGAAATTAGACCGTGACGCGGTCAATACCATTACATTTGATTAATTAATAGGTGAACTGCTCTAGCTAGTAAAATAGTTAGGGCAGTTTTTTTATTTCAACAAATTCATAATGATGCACTTGACTTTATAATTATGCATATTATATACTGTGATATACAAAGTGAAAACAGTGATTGGGGATGTAGTTATGATGAAAGTTGAAGAGAAAAATAATGATATTGCAAATGGATTGAAGGGGAAGGACCTACTATCCCTTCTTGATTATACAAGTGAAGAAGTTGCCTATTTATTAGATTATGCAAATGACATGAAAAAGGAAATGCTTGCGGGCAATATGCCACCTATTTTAGCTGGCAAGACACTCGGAATGATTTTTGAAAAGCATTCAACGCGTACACGTATCTCATTTGAAGTTGGAATGATTCAACTTGGGGGCCATGCGATGTTTATGAATGCGCGTGACTTACAAATCGGACGCGGGGAGTCGGTGTATGATACAGGGCATGTATTGTCAGAGTATTTGGATGGCGTTATGATTCGTGCGAATTCACATGAAATGGTCAAAGAATTGGCGGAGCATACATCGGTACCAGTCATTAACGGTTTAACAGATATTTTTCATCCATGTCAGGCGTTGGCAGACTTGTTGACGATTTTGGAAGTGAAAGGATCGCTAGCGGGCAAGAAGATTGCCTACATTGGGGACGGTAACAATGTAGCGCACTCGCTTATCATCGCCGCAGCACATATGGGTATGCATGCAGCGGTTGCGACGCCAGTAGGGTTTGAATATAACGCAGATCTTCTGGTCAAAGCGCAGGAGTTAGCTGCTAAGAACGGCGGTAGTGTTGTGACAACAACGAACCCGGTTGAAGCGGTAACTGATGCAGATGTCGTTTATACAGACGTCTGGACGAGTATGGGCCAAGAAGAAGAGGCGGCAGCGCGTCTTGAAGCGTTTAAAGATTTCCAAATCAATGATGCATTGGTTGCACATGCGAAAGAGGATTACATGTTCTTGCACTGTCTGCCGGCACATCGTGAGGAAGAAGTGGCGACGTCTGTTATTGATGGACCGAATTCATACGTCTTCCAACAAGCGGGGAATCGTCTGCACGCACAGAAAGCTGTTTTGGCTAATGTGTTGTAATTGAATAGATTGATGAGTCCAGGTCTTTACTGACTGGGCTTTTTTTATTGTCTAGGAAATTATAAAGTTCTCGACTTGTGGATAACTGTTCGATAAACTGTTCGTATAACGATAGGAGGATGGAATATGGGCCGAGATAATGAAGGAGTCATCAAGAAAATATTGAAAGATCATTTCGTGGGATTTTGGTATTTACACGAGCACTTATTTCCGGAATCTTATCGAGAGGATATCAAGGAAACAGTTCTAAAAACAATCAAATGCGGGTCTTCTGATTTGGGGTATGCTAAATATGAATGTTTAGGATGCGAAGGGAACCCAAGGCCTGTATTCGTTTGTTTCACATGTAAAAGTCGTTTTTGTAATAAGTGCGGGAAAAAATATACGGATGATTGGTCCGATAAACAGCAGGAACTGATATTGAATGTTCCACATCGTCATATGGTTTTTACAGTTCCACAGGAACTTAGAAACATCTTTTTTCAAGATCGTAAAAAGTTGAATGAACTGAGTCAACAGGTAGCTCAGGTTTTTCAATTTTATTACCAACGGAAAAGTAAGAAGCGTCAGTTACAAACAGGTATTATTACGGTAATCCATACCTTTGGTAGGGATTTGAAATTCAATCCTCATATACATGCTTTAGTGACAGAAGGTGCAATTGATAATCGGAACGAATGGAGTCCAAGCGAATATATTCCGTATGAATACTTGAGGAAATCTTGGCAGAAAGTACTTCTTGATTTGGTGAAAAAGTGGTTTTCTGATGATCAAAGAGCACAGGATTTAGTAAATGACTTGTACAGTCGTTATCCGAAGGGCTTTTATGTAAATGCGGAAAAGAAAATGCAAAATGCAAAAGGAGCTGCCAAATACATCGGTAGATACTTGGCTAGACCTGCAATTGCTGAATATCGCATAGAAGAATATGACGGTAAGATGGTCACGTATTGGTATGAGGATCACAAAACAGGAAAAAGAGTAGATGTGAAACAGTCTGCGTATAGATTTCTATATAATATTTTACAGCACATCCCACCCAAACACTTTAGAATGGTGGGTCGTTTTGGGTTGTATAGCAGAACGAAACATAAAAAGGCAAAACAAGTTTTGACCCTTTATGCGTTCATGCGCACAAGACAATTATCATTACTGTTGGAGAGGAAACAAAAAAAGAAAACGTATCGACAGCGTATGATTGAGGCCTTTAATCGTGATCCTTTCCTGTGCCCACATTGCCATCGTGAGATGGATTTAGTGGAAATCTGGCATGCTGACTATGGATTTTTGTATCATTACATGGAGGGGATGGAGATTATCAAAATACGAGGAGAATCAGCAAATGACAGGAAACAAAGAACGGGATGAATTGAGCAAAGAATTTCTACAATCATTACAGGAAGATGATCCATTTGGTTTAAACGAAGAAATGGAGACAGTATTATTTGAGTGTGTGGATTGTCGTGAAGAAGACGATGTTCCTGATTTTGTTGTACAAGATTTTCAAGTGGAATTAAAGAAGGACGAAGAAGTTGAGATGGAATGTCCTTTTTGTGGTGGAACCATGCGGAGGGCGAAGAAAAGTCCCAAGTGAATTGTTTACACTTGGGACGTGGACAGAGGCGCTTTAGCGCTTTTGTTCTTAAGTAACCTGTTTTTAGTAAGTAACTCTAAATGAGCATATTTCAATGTAAAATTTCCCATAAAAAATGACAGACTGATGCATTAGGCTACTTGTAGCTCGTTTTTGATTTGCTCAAGTGAAGCACCATGTTTGGTTGAGTTGTGCACAAACTCAATGATGCTCGCGAATTTGTTCTTTCGAACAAGATGGATAGTTTGTGTAAAGCTTTTTCCATAAATATCACTTAAAAATAAATACGCAAATTGTACAAGTATCCAAAAACGTTGAATCGCTTTCCGACTTCGCACTTGATACCCTTGAAAACCCAGATGTCCCTTGACCTGTTGAAAATAAGTTTCGATTCGCCAGCGATAGCCGTAATAGGTTAAAATCTGTTCATTTGTTAATTCGACATCTGTACTTAAAAAGCAACGTATGTTTTTCGGATCCAATGTTTCGTCATCGGATGGCCAACAAAGTAAAACTATGCCATTTGCCAAATCGTTGAGTGCACCTTCATATCTGTACACACGATAGGTTTCCTGCCCAATTGTCACGAAATTGGTTTCTGTTGGTTGAATGTGAGTGGCGAATTGTTTGGCTTGAATCCGTATGCCCTTTGGATACAAAATACGATTGGTTTTCATGGCACCAATGGTATGTATCCCCTTACAAAAAGCTGCTTCAATAATGGTTTTCGAGGTGTACCAGCTATCGCAAAGTAAATATGTTGGGTGATTAAAAGTTGGAACTTGCCGAATCATTTCAAGGGATAAGTCAATTTTACTCTGGTCTTGTTCCTTGCAAAATAAACGGAAGTCAAAAGGGAAAGCAGTTTGTTGATTAGCCATCATTAATTGCACAACTTGATGTCCCCAGACGCTTTTTCCGTCTGTATGCGAAAAATGAAAGCCGGTGGCTTGTATAGGTGACGTTGCCTGTGACGAAGGCTTTGTCTTTTGGGAGATGGTGTCATCGAGCAATAAAAATGTCGGCTCGTCTTTTTTCATATTTCGTAAAACATGTTTTTTTGATTGTCGTAGAAGAAAAGACTCATTCCACGGGCTATGTTGTAAAAAATGACCGAGTGTGGTGCGATGTTTTGCATGATGACTGAGTGCATGGATTTCCGTTAACTTTCCCGTGAAACCGATACTAGACATACCGTCTATAAAATGGAGGAGATGACGTACTACAGGTTTCGAAAAATAAAAGGGTAAGTTCCAGGTTTGAAATCCTTCCTCAATTTGTTGGTGGTGTGATAAGCTAGACATAGACAGGCACACTCCTTTGGTAGATTGATGGTGTAGGAACTTTCATTCTAACCCAAAGGGTGTATTCTGTCTTTTTATTTTGCCCAAAGGAACTTACTGGAAGTGAATTTGCTCATTAAGAGTAAGTAATATGTTTTGTTGGAATCGAAAGAAAATTAATTGGGTATAAGAGGGTTTTTAATCCTGGAAATAGAATATTGTATAATGTAAGATAATTGGAGGGCGGACTATTTATGACAGTGAGTGAAAAGCTTTATTGTATTACGATTTATGAATTTAACGGTGCTTATGTAGTAAGAAAATGTTGCGATTTGGGTTGGACTTTTCATGGACTAGGAGCAAACAAACTTCCACAATGTAATTGTGAAATTGTAGCAAGAGGATTAACAAAAGAAGATGCACTTACAATTGGAACAAATCTCAGTAAAGAGCTTCAAGTTTCACTTATGGTTGACTGAATTAATTCGACTAACGCATACGCAGGTTGAGGAAAAAATAATCAAATTACATCCAGTGGTCGCCCATTATGTGAAAAAGGCACTCAAGTGAGTGTCTTTTTTTGTGCATTAAACTTAACCTAATGAATATAATAATTTACAAAATGTTAAGTATAGTATACATTTTAATTAGGAGGTGTCAGGATGTTAAAGAATCGGCTGAAGGAATTGCGAGCACGACATGACTTCACACAAATTGAATTAGCTAAACGCGTTGGCGTGACACGGCAGACCATTGGCTTCATTGAAAAAGGAGAGTTTTCACCGTCTGTGACACTGTCATTGAAACTGGCTCGTGCGTTGGACTGTGATATTAACGAATTATTTTGGTTAGAAGGGGAGGAATGATCATGAAGAAAGATATGAGGATTACGTATCCATTATGGCAAATGGGTGCAATTATGATCTTAATGGCAGTTGTGTTGATGACGGGCTTTTCTTCTAATCCATTTGAGGATGGTGTAATCAAGTTCTTCACGGATGGACAAGGGAAATTAGACGTACTGAAGGGAATTCTAGTGCTTATTTTCGTTGTCTATTTTTTGGTGTTTTTTTTGCGAGTTGCTCAGCACAACAAACGCATGCCGAAGCATAAAATAAACCTGTTTTCATGGAAGCCCCAAGAGTACATGGAGGATGATGAGCTATTTCAAGAAGTTACGAAACGGGCGACGAAGAAAGTTTATACGTATTTTGTGTGGACTATTCCATTTTTGGCAGGTTTGTCGATGGGGTTTCAATCGGGCACGATTGGGACGGTAATGGGACTTTTGCTTCTTTCGATGGGACAGTATTTTATTTATTACAAAGAAATCAAGAAATATACGGGGGCAGATGAATGATGGTTGAATATTTTTTAGTGTTTTTGGGTGCAGCGATTCCATGGTTGGAAATTGCGCTTGTTATCCCTTTAGGTATCATTAGAGGGTTGTCGCCGTTTTGGGTTATGACTCTTGCATTTGTTGGTAATATGTTTACGGTGCTGATTCTCATTATTGCCTTTCAAAAAGTGCAAGCTTGGATGGAGTCACGGAAGCAGAAGAGTGGAAAAGGGGACTCCAAGCGAACTGAACGAGGTAAACGGATTTGGAATAAATATGGGATGCCAGGACTTGCGCTACTTGGTCCGATTTTAATAGGAACGCATATTGCGGCCTTCATTGGGTTATTATTTGGAGCAAGTAAAGTGAATACAACCATTTGGATGACGATTAGTATTGCTTTATGGACACTTGTCTTTGGCATTGCGACGTCGATGGGCTTTGATTTCTTTATTCAACAAGAGAGCGTGGTTCCTGAGTGAAGTGGAGCAGTAAGATTGAAAATACGTGGATGCACAGGCACCCACGTATTTCCCTACCATTCAACTCGCTGCAAATACTTGAGCTAACTCTCCGGCCATTTTTGACTTTTCCTGTTCGCCTGAACTATTCCACAGCTTTTCGAAAAAGACGCCGAGTCCTGGTAATAGATGCTCTTCGCCTCGTTTGATGGCATCTTCGACGACATTACGGACATCTTCCGCTGAATTATTTTTCATGTTGGCCGTAATTGCGTCTCGTATTTGAAAATCCATTTTATCAACCTCCTATCATCATTTTGGACACAAATATCGCCAACTATACGAGCATTTGTTACACTGAAAAGAAAAAGGCGGTAACGACGACTATGAAACGCATTGAATCCCCACAAAACTCACTTGTGAAACATTGGAAAAAACTTGTGACAACACGAAAAGAACGCGACAAAACAGAGGAATTTCTCGTAGAAGGCTTCCATCTTGTTGAAGAAGCATTAAAAAAAGACGGAGCGATACTTGCATTGATCATCCGAGATGGCGTTGAATTTCCTACAGATTGGTCAACAGAAGGTGTACATATTGTTGAAGTAAACAGTGCGGTTGCGAAAGAAATTTCAGAAACAGAACATTCACAAGGCGTCTATGCGCATTGCCGACAGCCTAAACATGCTGAAGAAGATTTCATATCATGGAAAAAACTATTGCTAGTTGACGCAGTCCAAGATCCAGGCAATGTAGGCACGATGATTCGTACAGCGGACGCTGCGGGAATGGATGCGGTCATTCTTGGCAAGGGCTCAGCTGATCCATATAATCCAAAAACAGTTCGCTCCGCGCAAGGTTCTCACTTCAATATCCCTGTCGTCAGAGGCGATTTGATGGAATGGGCGACAAAGTCAAAACAAGTGGGCATTAAGGTACTTGGCACAGGGCTACAAAATGCAGTCAATCATTCCGATATTGAACCGCAAACGGAATTCGCTTTGATTATGGGCAATGAGGGTAGCGGTGTTGAACCTGAATTATTGGCATTGGCAGATGCAACGGTAAAAATTCCGATGTACGGCAAAGCTGAGTCCCTAAATGTGGCAGTCGCAACAGGAATCCTGCTGTATTCGTATTCGAGGGATTAACGTTCTACTGTTGATGAACAAAATGATTTCGGGTATACTAGTAGTTATGAATTAAAATAAAAAGCAATGACTGGGAAAAGTAAGCATCACACGAACCAAAAGGGAATTTGCGCCTTGACTGAAAGCGTAGATGGGCAAGTGTTTGTTGAAGTTCACCCCATGAGCTGCCATCAGGACCAGCGGAAGCTGTAAAGATGTGCCGGCGCCGGACCGTTATTCCGATTTGAGTGATCATGCCTTCGGGTGTGATAATCAGGGTGGTACCGCGAAATCGTCCTCGTCCCTTTTATAGGGGCGGGGGTTTTTTATTTTGGAAAGGAGAATGAACAATGGAACAACAGTTACAAGAGTTAAGAGAACGTGCACTTGCTAAAATTAAAGAAGCAACAAATTTGAAAGATTTAAACGAAGTCCGCGTTGCTTACTTAGGGAAAAAAGGGCCGATTACCGACCTGCTAAAAGGCATGGGGAAATTACCGGCTGAGGAACGTCCGAAAATGGGGGCGCTTGTCAATGTCATTCGTGAAGCAGTTACTGAGGTGCTGGAAGATCGTATGGCGAAACTTGAGGAACAAGCGATCAACGAACAGCTTGCTAACGAATCGATTGACGTGACATTGCCAGGACGTCCTGCGCCCACAGGGAATCATCATCCACTAACACGTGTCGTTGAAGAAATCGAGGACTTCTTCATCAGCATGGGCTATGAAATTGCAGAAGGTCCTGAAGTCGAAAAAGATTATTACAACTTTGAAGCGCTGAACTTGCCGAAAGGGCATCCAGCACGTGATATGCAGGATTCTTTCTATATTTCAGAAGATATTCTTCTTCGTACGCACACATCACCTGTTCAAGCGCGAACGATGGAAGCGAAGGGCGGCGCACCAATTAAAATCATTTGCCCGGGGAAAGTGTATCGTCGTGATAGCGATGATGCGACACATTCGCATCAATTCACGCAAATTGAAGGGCTTGTTATCGGTGAAGATATTCGCATGAGTGATTTAAAAGGGACGCTATCTCTATTCTCGAAAAAAATGTTTGGCGATGAGCGTGAAATTCGTTTACGTCCGAGCTTCTTCCCGTTCACTGAGCCATCTGTTGAGATGGACATTTCATGCTTTAAATGTGGTGGAGACGGCTGTAATGTATGTAAAAAGACGGGCTGGATTGAAATTTTGGGTGCCGGTATGGTACACCCGAACGTGCTGAAAATGGCTGGTTATGATCCATCTGTCGTATCAGGCTTTGCTTTCGGTATGGGACCTGAACGGATTGCAATGTTGAAATATGGTGTGGAAGATATTCGTCATTTCTATACGAATGACGTGCGTTTTGTATCACAATTCCACCGGACGGAAGCTTAAGGAGGGGACGACACATGTTAGTATCTACAAAATGGTTAAGTGACTACGTAAATATAGAAGGTATTGCTGAGGCGGAACTGGCGGAGAAAATTACACGCGCCGGAATTGAAGTCGATTCGATTATTGACCGTTCCCAAGGCATGACTAACGTAGTGGTTGGGTATGTCAAGGAATGTGTGAAACACCCAGAAGCAGATAAATTGAATATTTGTCAGGTGGACGTAGGGGAAGAAGTGACGCAAATTATTTGTGGTGCGGCAAATATTGCAGAAGGACAAAAAGTCATCGTAGCCCGACCTGGTGCTGTGCTGCCAGGTAACTTTAAAATTAAAAAAGCAAAACTTCGTGGTGAAGAATCGAACGGTATGATTTGTTCACTGCAAGAGCTCGCTGTTGAAGGCAAACTTGTTCCGAAAGCATATGCAGAAGGTATTTATGTACTTCCTGAAACTGCGGTACCTGGAGAAAATGCATTACCGCTTATTGGACTCGACGATATCGTGCTTGAATTTGATTTGACACCGAACCGTTCGGATGCACTAAGCATGCTTGGTGTGGCTTATGAAGTTGGCGCGATTTTATCACAAGGTATTCAATTACCAGAAACTACGTATACGGAATCAGCTGAGAAAGCTGAAGATGTGCTGAAATTGCGTATTGATGCGCTAGCGGACAATCCGATGTACGTAGCGAAAGTCGTGAAAAACGTCAAAATTGCTGAATCCCCATTATGGTTACAAAACCGTTTGATGGCAGCCGGCGTACGTCCGCATAATAACGTCGTCGATATTACGAACTACGTATTGATGGAATATGGTCAGCCACTTCATGCGTTCGACTACGACCGTCTTGGAACGGGAGAAATCGTTGTTCGTCTTGCTGAAGAGGGAGAAAAGATTACGACGCTGGATGAAACAGAGCGGACGTTGAAATCACATAACCTTGTCATTACGAATGGTAAAGAGCCTGTTGCGATTGCAGGTGTTATGGGTGGATTAAATTCTGAAGTGCATGATGGTACGACAACAGTTGTCATTGAATCGGCTTATTTTGCATCGGGATCAGTCCGTCAAACATCGAGAGAAATCGGGCTGCGTAGTGACGCGAGCACGCGCTTTGAAAAAGGTGTCGATCCACAACGTGTTATTGCAGCGGCAGAACGTGCAGCTCAGTTGATGGCTGACATCGCAGGTGGCGAAGTGTTAAGTGGTTCAGTGACTGTGGATGAACTCGATAAGACACCAGCACGCATTACAGTTTCACCAGATTATATTAATAATCGTCTTGGTATGAAAATCTCTTTAGAAGAAATGCTGTCTATTTTAGAGAGACTGCAAATCAGCACAGAGGCTGTCAACGGCAAACTTGTCATTGACGCACCGACGCGCAGGCAGGATCTGCGTATCGAAGAAGATATTATCGAGGAAATTGCACGTATGTATGGCTATGACCATATTCCGATGACACTGCCGGTTACAGAATCAATCCCAGGTGGATTGACATCGTACCAGGCAAAACGCCGTACTGTTAGAGCATTCCTTGAAGGCGCAGGACTGTATCAAGCATTGTCGTATTCATTGACATCGAAAGAGCAGGCGCAAGCTTATGCACTTGAAACGGCACCTGTTACAAAATTGCTGATGCCGATGAGTGAAGACCGCAGTATACTGCGTCAAAGCATCATTCCGCATCTATTGGAAGCGGCGACCTATAATGTAGCACGCCGTACGGACTCAGTTGCGTTGTATGAAACAGGTTCAGTATTCCTTGGGGAGCAGGAAGATGGTTTACCACAGGAAGTCGAGCATGTAGCAGCAGTGATGACGGGTAAATGGGTGGATCATGCATGGCAGGCTGAAACGAAGATGGTTGATTTCTTCGTGCTTAAAGGAATTGTGGAAGGCATGATGGATAGCCTTGGCTTAGTGGAAGGTTTATCATTCGAACAAGCACAAATAGACGGAATGCACCCAGGTCGCACAGCGAATATTTTCTATAATGGCGAACGAATTGGTTTGATTGGCCAAATTCACCCAACAGAACAGAAAAAACGCGACTTGAAAAATACCTATGTGATGGAAATGAATCTTGCAAAAATCCTTGCCATTGAAACGGCTGAATTGGTCTATACACAAGTTCCACGTTTCCCATCGATTTCAAGAGATATTGCACTTGTCGTATCGAGCGAAACATCTGCAGGTAAACTAGAGCATGTCATTCGCAATGCGGGCGGCAAATTGTTGAAAACAGTTCGGTTGTTTGACTTATACGAAGGAGCGAACGTAGAGGAAGGCAAGAAATCTGTTGCATTCTCGCTGACGTACGCAGATCCAGAGCGCACATTGACGGACGAAGAAGTCGTCAAAGCGCACGACAAAGTGTTGAACGCATTAACGACAGAAGCAGGAGCATTGCTTCGAGGGTAATTACAAAAAAGCCGCACAGAGTTAGATTTCTCTGTGTGGCTTTTTGGAATGAAATAAAGGTATTTGCTATTTCGACAAGTTATTTTACTCACATGAAAGTTATCGGTCATTTGCCGGAAGTTATCGTTCAATCTGAAGCTGATATCAATCAATTGCCAACGTTTATCGATCAATTCAGCAAAGTTATCGATCAATTGGACAGAGTTATCGTCATTTTGGGACCTTTAGCTTAGCGAATGGTCAAATCTATTTACTAACAGGTTTCACGACCGAAAAAACAATATTAGCCTTTAAGTTGAATTTTTCTTCTGAAGTTCAAAAAAGTTACTTTCGCTTCCTCGCAGCAATAGCCTTCGCTTTCCCCGCATTGGCGAAGTGCCATTTGGTTAAAGATTTCAACGTTTCTTCTCCACTTTTCAATAAAATCTTAGCGGCAACCTCATCCACTTTGGCTCCTGCGCCTTTTGGTAGATCGACGCCCGCAATTTTGCTCAGTCGATCCATCTCTTCTAAAAACGCTACGCGTGCAATAATGGATGCTGCGGCAACGGACATATGCAGACCTTCCGCCTTGGTTGAAAAGAGTACATTCTCTCGAATAATCTCAGCCTCATTTTTAATATGATTATAATAAATACCACGTTCCGCAAATTGGTCAATCAAAATATAATCAGGTTTTTCCCCGTCCATTTTTCGTAGAACATGCTTGAGTGCTTGGTTATGAAGAAGTGCTTTGATTTTCCCTTGCGACCAGCCACGAGCCTGCACTTCATTGTACTTAGCATTTTCCAATGTCAGCACACTGTAAATAAGCGTCGCCTGCAAATCAGGAGCGATTTTTCGCATAAGGTCATCGGTTAACTGCTTTGAATCCTTGACGCCGAGTTCACGCACGAGTTCGACTTGGTCAGCACGGACAAAGCACGCGGCAACCGTTACAGGACCAAAGAAATCACCGGTGCCCGTTTCGTCCGACCCAACGACAGAGAGTTGGGCTAGGTTAATAGGTAAAGTGTCGCCTTTTGTTGTCGCTTTTGTAGATGTTTTATTCCCTTCCGCTTTGCCCCAACGAGCTGCTTCTCTTTCGGACCCGCCACCTTGAAAGAGGACTTTACCGGATTTGTATGCTGTAATCGTTGTATCTGTTAGCTTTGCTGCAAAAACAACACCGGGCGCATTGCGGACAATTTTTGAAGAAGCATAGTGTGCTATTACTTTTTTTAAACCTTGATCATCTACTAAAATGACTTGATTACTCAAATTAAAACTTCCTTTCGTCGACTTTATTCCCAACTAAATCAGTTTCGTGGTATGATTGATAACAGAGTTTTTATCTTCAACCAGCAAATGCTTTTGTACTGAAAGCGAAGCGTAATTGATGTGGGAGGTATTGCCATTGACAGACGAACAGAAGACACGCATAACCGTTGACATTTACGGACAGACTTATACAATTGTCGGTACCGAAACTAGCAGTCATGTGCGGTTGGTCGCCTCGATGGTTGATGACAGGATGAGGGAGATCAGTGCCCGCAACCCGTATCTTGACAGTTCAAAAATCGCTGTGCTCACCGCTGTTAATAGTGTACATGATTATCTTAAATTAAAAGAGCAAGTTGAACAAATAGAAGAAGAATTGAATAAGTTGAAGGGTTGACGGTCTTACATGCTTGATTTACTTATCTTATTCCTCCTATTCGGGGGGCTCGTCACTGGTTTTAGACGAGGACTGATTGTCCAAGTTATACATATGACGGGATTTATCGTAGCACTTATTGTTGCTTATACGTATTATAAACAACTTGCGGAGAAATTTGTCCTCTGGATTCCCTATCCGGGCGTGACGGCTGGCTCTAAGCTATCTATGACGGTTGACCAACTCGATTTAGATGAGACGTTTTATCATTTGTTGGCATTTGTCCTTATTTTTCTAGTCGTCAAATTTGGCTTGCAATTAGTGGCATCTATGTTCGATTTTTTGAAATACTTACCTGTCTTAGGTTTCGTTGCGCGATTTGCAGGAGCAATGTTTGGGTTCATCGAGTTTTATATACTCATTTTCCTAGTACTCTATCTGCTTGCAATGGTACCAATAGACTTTGTTCAGGGGCTGTTAAGCAAATCATTGCTTACGAAGACGATGTTTGAACACACACCGGTGTTTTCTGAAATGGTGAAAAATTGGTGGTTCATTTACAAAAAGTAACAGCTTCCCCCTTGCCGGAGGGAAGCTTTTTTCAAGACGTCAGTAAGAATAATTTTATTTTGATATACTAGTGTCTAGGCTCCAGCGCCTAGGGGCTCGGGTCATAAGTCGACCCAGCTATGTGGCAAAAAGCACCACGCTGTTGGTCCGTCTTATGCCTGTCACCCCTGAACAGGCGCTTACGCTTTTCATCAGAGGAGGGCTTTTGTTGAATAAAAAAACAATCATTCGTACGTTTGAAAAAATCGCTTTATATATGGAGTTACTTGGAGAAAACCATTTTAAAGTTTCTGCATTTCGAAAAGCGGCTAATGTACTCGAACTTGATCCACGTAGTCTAGCTGAAATGGACGATATTCTTACACTAAAGGGCATCGGTAAAGGGACGGGTGCAGTCATTACGGATTTGCTGGAAAAAGGCGAGTCAGAGCTACTAAAAGAGCTAGAAGAGACGGTTCCTAAAGGACTGGTTCCCTTATTGAAAATCCCGGGACTTGGTGGCAAGAAAATCGCCAAATTGCATGAAGCACTCGGTATCGACTCAGTCGAATCATTACGCGATGCATGTGCCGCTGGAGAAGTGAGCAAGGCTCCTGGCTTTGGGAAGAAAACGGAAGACAATCTGTTAGCTGAAATAGAATTGCTAGGCACACGCCAAGGTAAATTCCCGATTTGGCAAGTAGAAAAGGTTGTATCATTTGTGGAGCAGGAACTACAAGCAATCCCAGAAATCACCCGTTTTTCTGTTGCAGGCAGTTACCGCCGGACAGAAGAGCAAAGCAGTGATGTAGACTTCATCATTGTAACGGACAAGCCAAGCGTTGTACGGGAGAAATTGCTAGCTTCCCTACCACTTTCTGCGACAATCGGGGCAGGTGACGCCAAATTATCCGTCACACTCGACTTGGAAGAACAAATCGATGCGGATTTCCGTTTTGTGAAGGAAGAGCAATTCGCTACCGCCATTCATCATTTTACAGGTTCAAAGGATCATAATGTTCGTATGCGTCAGCTAGCGAAGTCGAGAGGGTTAAAAATTAGTGAATACGGCGTGGAGGATGAAGAGGGAGCTGTTACGACATTCGAGTCGGAAACGGAATTTTTTGCCCACTTCGATCTGCCTTTCATTCCACCCGCGCTTCGTAGAAATGGAAGTGAAATCGACCGTGTCGAAGAATTAGCAGGCTTAATTGCGCTAGAAGATATCCGCTCTGACTTGCATATGCATACGACTTGGTCGGACGGAGGCTATTCTATCCGTGAAATGGTGGAGGCATGCCGTGCCAAAGGCTATTCTTATATGGTTATTACGGATCATACAGAGTACTTGAAAGTGGCGAACGGTTTAACGCCAGAACGCGTGCGTCAACAAATTGCAGAAATTCGTGCTTTAAATGAAGAATATGATGATATTGAAATTTTTTGTGGAACGGAAATGGACATTCTTCCCGATGCAACGCTCGATTTTAACGATGAATTGTTAAGTGAGCTCGATTTTGTTATTGCGTCTATCCATTCAAGCTTTAGCCAATCGCAAGAACAAATTATGGAGAGGCTCCATACGGCGATGAAAAATCCGCATGTCGATATGATTGCACATCCAACAGGGCGTATTGTCGGTCAGCGTGAAGGCTATAATCCGGATATACCCCAGCTTATTCAATGGGCTAAGGAATACGGTAAAGTATTGGAGCTAAATGCGAATCCTTACCGATTGGATTTGGCGACGGAACATTTAATCATGGCGCAAGAGGCAGGCGTTCCGATCGCTATCAATACAGACGCACATGCTATTGATCAGTTGAAATATATGGATATTGGTGTGAAATACGGCCAAAAAGCTTGGCTGAAAAAAGAAACGGTCGTTAATACATGGCCGCTCGATAAATTCCTCCGTGACATCGTCCGGAAATGAAAGGAAGTGTAAGACATTGGAAAATCGTGTCTTAAAAACACTTGAGTTCGATAAAATCCGGGATATTGTGGCTACACATTGCACATCATTTGCCGGTCGTTCTTATATAGAAAAATTAGTTCCTGTTAGTGAGTTTGACGAGGTTGTTCGATTACTAGAAGAAATGGATGAAGGGCTATCCATTTTACGCGTCCGTGGCAATGTGCCAATGGGGGGCATTAGTGATATTAGACCCCACGCAAAACGTGCGCAGCAAGGCGGTATGTTAAGCGCCTATGAATTAATGGAGGTTGCCAATACCATCCGCGCGAGCCGAATTTTACGTCAATTCATCGAAGCCATTGTAGCCGACGAAGATATTGACATTCCACATTTCGTAGCTAAAAAAGAGTTGATTCCCATTTTGACGGGCTTGGAGCATGAAATCAATGCGTGCATTGACGATAATGGACATGTTGTCGATAGTGCGTCGGGTTCGCTGCGTTCTATTCGACAGGGATTGCGAATGCAAGAAGGGCGAGTTCGTGAAAAGCTAGAAAGCTACACACGTGGGCGCAATGCAGCGAAGATGCTGTCCGATTCGATTGTGACGATTCGTAATGACCGTTTTGTTATACCTGTCAAGGCGGAGTACCGTTCCCATTATGGCGGTGTTATTCATGATATGTCGTCATCTGGGCAGACGTTGTTCATCGAACCGGATGCAGTCGTTCAGGCGAATAATGAAATTAGACGCTTGAAAATGCAGGAGCAAGAAGAAATCGAGAAAATTCTCCTCGAACTATCTGCCAAAGTGCAGGAAATTGCCCATGAACTATTTACTTTAGTCGCTGTCTTGGCCGAAATTGATATTATCCTTGCGAAAGCGAAATTTGGTATGGCGCATAAGTGTACGAAACCAGAAGTGAACAACGAAGGCTATATTCGCTTGGCGAAAGCGCGTCATCCATTGTTGCCGATTGAAACGGCCGTTGCGAATACAATTGAATTTGGTAAAGATATTACAACAATCGTTATTACCGGACCTAATACAGGTGGGAAAACCGTGACATTGAAAACGGTCGGCTTGTGCACATTAATGGCACAAGCTGGGTTGCCAATTCCTGCACTCGATGGTTCGGAAATTGCTGTCTTCGATTCGGTCTATGCTGACATTGGGGATGAACAATCGATTGAGCAAAGTTTGAGTACGTTCTCTTCACATATGGTTAATATTGTTGATATTATTCAAAAATACGATGATCGTTCATTAATTATTTTCGACGAGCTCGGTTCAGGTACGGATCCACAGGAAGGGGCGGCACTGGCCATCTCGATTTTGGATGAAGTACATGGGCATGGTGCGCGCGTAATGGCAACGACTCATTATCCAGAATTAAAAGCGTATGGCTATAACCGTCCAGGCGTTGCCAATGCGAGTGTCGAGTTCGATATAGAAACATTGAGTCCGACGTATCGTTTATTAATTGGCGTGCCAGGTCGCAGTAATGCGTTTGAAATTTCGAAGCGGCTTGGTTTGCAAGAGCGCATCATCGAGCGTGCAAAAACTTTCACGGGGACAGACCGCGGGGAAGTCGATTCGATGATTGTGTCTCTGGAAACAAGTCGTGTTCAATCGGAAAAAGATGCGGAACAAACGCATGAAGTATTGCTGGAAACGGAACAGTTGAAGCGCGAGTTGGAAGAACGTTTAGCTGAATTCGACAGCATGAAAGAACGATTGGAAGCGAAAGCGAAAGAAAAAGCGAAGAAAATCGTTGAAGAGGCAAAACGTGAGTCGGAAGCAGTTATTTCAGATTTACGCGCCATGCGCTTAAATGTTGGAGCAAACATCAAAGAGCATGAATTGATTGAAGCACGTAAACGTTTAGAAGGTGCCGCGCCACTTGAAGTGAAAAAAGTGATCAAAGCAAAAGCAGCACCAAGACCTCTGCAAGCTGGTGATGAAGTGAAAGTGCTTAGCTATGGTCAAAAAGGCACACTCGTCGAAAAAGTATCGAGTACGGAATGGGTTGTCCAAATCGGTATTTTGAAGATGAAGCTGGACCAGTCAGGCTTAGAATACGTCAAACCAGAAAAAGAGAAACCAACTGTTGTGACGACTTCTGTAAGGGGAAGAGATTCGCATATCAAACTAGAACTCGACCTACGTGGAGAGCGCTATGAAGATGCCATCTTCCGCACAGAGAAATATTTGGATGACGCATTATTATCAAATTATCACCAAGTATCCATTATCCACGGTAAAGGCACAGGTGCATTAAGACAAGGCATCCAACAATTCTTGAAAAATCATTCCCGTGTCAAAAGCTATCGTTTTGGGGAAGCTGGCGAAGGCGGACACGGTGTGACTGTAGTGGAATTGAAATGATTGTAATAAAATATGCTCCTTTTTGAAACCTTTTCCGCCTTTGTCCGTATAGGTAGGAATGACCGAATGTAAAAGGAGCTTAAAATTATGACGAACACGGGATTTTGGAGTCATCCACTTGTAGAAACTGCGGGCTATTTCAGTGTTGTTATCCTTTGTCTTATTGTCTCAATGGTGCTTTTTGAGCTCGTGACGAAATATAAGAACTGGGAAGAAATTCGAAAAGGTAATTTATCCGTTGCGTTTGCAACAGGTGGGAAAATATTTGGTGTATGTAACATCTTTCGCTACTCAATCGAACGGCATAACTCATTGCCTGAAATGATTGGATGGGGATTATTTGGATTTATCCTGCTCGTCTTTGCTTATATTCTGTTTGAATTCCTAACACCGAAATTCAATATCGATAAGGAAATTGAAGCTGATAATCGTTCTGTAGGTTTCATTTCTTTAATCATATCAGTCGGTCTGTCATTCGTTATTGGGGCAAGTATTTCATAGGAGTCGTTATATGTGGAAAAGTTAGCAAAAGTATTAATAGCTATTTGTGTTATTTTTATCGCAGTCGGTATTTACTGGCTGAATTTTGGAACCCCTAGCTGGTTATTCTTTAAAATGCCTTGACCGAAATATGCCGGTCAAGGCATTTTTTATTCATCCGCAGGGGGCTTAATTTGAAATAATGGGGATATTCCCCTTCCCTATTATTTCAAATTAATAAAAATTCTCATTGTAAGCGGATTCAATTAGCTCTATAATTAACTATAGGAATATTCAACTTAATTCAATGGGGTTCAAACCTCGACTAAATTAAGTTGAACCTCCGGCGGATGTCACAGATTTTAAAGGGAGTGAAAGAAGGCAATCTCAATTCAAAATCTGGACGCAATGACGCTGAGGCGCGTTTGATTGTTATTGAATAGAAAGAGGAGAGGGGAGTTTCACATGACGGCAAAACCTTGGTTGGATTTGTATCCTGCTGAAATCGCAAAGACGCTGGATTATGAACGGGTTCCAATTCAGGAATTTCTAACGAGGTCCAGCAAAAAGTATCCTGAAAAAACTGCGATACATTTTATGGGGAAAGATATTACCTATAAGGAATTCCACGAATCTGCTTTGAAGTTCGCAAACTATCTGAAATCGATTGGGATTGAAAAAGGGGATCGGGTGGCGATTATGTTGCCGAACTGTCCACAAAGTGCCATCGCCTATTATGGCATCCTCTATATAGGGGCTATCGTTGTACAGACCAATCCACTTTATACGGAACGTGAGCTAGCCTACCAAATGGTGGATTCTGGTGCAAAGGCAATTATTTCACTTGATATTTTATTTCCGCGAATTTCAAAAGTTGTCAAAGATACAGAGCTCGAGCATGTTATCATTACAGGCATTAAAGATTACTTGCCATTCCCTAAAAATCTTATTTATCCATTTATCCAGAAAAAAGAATATGGCATGACGGTAAAAGTTGAACATCGAGGGATGAATCATCTCTTTACTGAAATAATGAAAGTCGCCAATTCAAACCCAGTTAGTTATGATTTTAATTACGATGAAGATATTGCCTTATTGCAATACACTGGTGGAACAACAGGACCACCAAAAGGAGTTATGCTAACGCATGCTAACCTTAATTCGAATGTCAAGATGTGTAGTGAATGGCTATATAAGTGTGAGGAAGGTAAAGAAACAGTGATGGGCATTCTGCCATTTTTCCACGTTTATGGCATGACGACAGTATTAGTCCTGTCAGTTATGTTAGGTAACAAAATGGTACTCATACCGAAATTCGATTTTGAAACAGCTTTAAAAACAATCGACAAACAGAAGCCGACACTATTTCCAGGTGCACCTACTATTTACATTGGCTTATTGAATCATCCAGACGTTGCAAAATATGATTTATCCTCTATAAAAGCATGTATTAGTGGTTCAGCAGCGTTACCGGTTGAAATACAGGAGAAATTTGAAAAGGTTACCGGCGGAAAATTAGTTGAAGGCTATGGTTTGACGGAAACATCGCCTGTTACACATGCGAACTTTGTTTGGGCAACAGAGCGTATAAAGGCCTCTGTCGGTGTACCGTGGCCAGATACAGACTCCTGCATATTGGGTCCTGACTCATCAGAACCACTTGCATTTGGTGAAGTTGGTGAAATTGCAGTGAGAGGTCCACAAGTGATGAAAGGCTACTGGAATCGACCAGAGGATACGAAGCAAACGTTCCGTGATGGCTGGTTCTTGACAGGTGATCTTGGCTATATGGACGAAAAAGGTTATTTTTACGTTGTGGATCGTAAAAAAGATATGATTATTGCGAGTGGTTTTAATATTTATCCACGTGAAATTGAAGAAATATTGTATGAACACGAAGCGATTCAAGAATGTGTCGTTGCGGGTATCCCAGATCCGTACAGAGGGGAAACCGTCAAAGCCTATATCGTCTTGAAAGAGGGCGCTTCAGTAACAGAAGAGCAGTTAGATAAGTATTGTCGTGAACATTTAGCATCATTTAAAGTACCACGCAAGTATGAATTCCGTAGTGAATTACCAAAAACAGCAGTTGGAAAAATCTTACGCCGGACACTTGTGGATGAAGAGAAGAAGAAGGCTGAACAGGAACGATTGACTTCGTGATATGATAATGCTTGACACACCGCCAATTAAATACTAATATGAAAATATGAATGAATCATCATTCATATTTTCGTATTTGGTGGTGATAGTAGTGAAACGAGATAGGCCGAAATATAAACAAATCGTAGATGCGGCAGTTGTTGTCATCGCTGAAAATGGATTTCATCAAGCACAAGTCTCAAAGATTGCGAAGGAAGCTGGTGTTGCAGACGGGACGATTTATCTTTACTTTAAAAATAAAGAGGATATTCTTATATCTGTATTTAGGGAAAAGATGGCTATATTCGTCAATAATGTTGAGGTTATCATGAAAAAAGACATCGACACTTCTGAAAAATTATTGAGGATGATCGATAATCATTTCCGTGTACTTCATGAAGACCGTCAACTTGCAATCGTCACTCAGTTGGAACTTCGACAATCGAATAAAGAGTTGCGCTTCCGTATTAACGAAGTACTGAAGGAATATTTAATGCTGCTGGATGCTATCTTGAAAGAAGGAATAGATAACGGGAGGCTCAATGCCGAGCTTGATATCCGACTTGCAAGGCAAATGGTATTTGGGACAATTGATGAAACAATCACTTCATGGGTGATGAATGATCAGAAATACGAATTAATGAAATTGACACCCGAAGTACATAGACTCATCATGAATGCATTGAAAGCTTAACCTAGTATGTAATGGGTAGAAAGTGGGGATAGGATGAAGTTTCTAACAGTAGCAATTGAAGACGGTGTCGCTGTTGCGACTATTAACAGGCCGCCTGCGAATGCGCTTTCACGCGCACTCATACTAGAGGTCGATGAACTCCTTGACCAGATGGAAATCGATGAATCGGTACGTGTCATCGTATTACATGGGGAAGGAAAGTTTTTCTCGGCTGGTGCGGATATTAAGGAATTTACATCCGTTACATCGGGAGAAGAGTTTTCAAAGTTAGCTGCGAGTGGGCAAGAGGTGTTTGAGCGTTTAGAGTGTTTTCATAAACCTGTTATTGCGGCTATTCATGGCGCGGCACTCGGTGGTGGACTTGAGCTAGCGATGGGTTGTCATATGCGTATCGTTACTGACACGACGAAACTAGGCTTGCCAGAATTGCAATTGGGTCTAATCCCTGGATTCGCTGGGACACAACGTCTGCCACGCTATGTTGGAATGCCAAAAGCAGCAGAGATGTTGCTGACAAGCGAGCCAATCAGTGGTACAGAAGCTGTTCGTCTAGGGCTCGCTAACCAAGCTTATTCAGATGAAGAGTTGCTACCTAAAACAATGGAACTTGCCAAGAAAATTGCTAAGAAAAGCCCTGTCGCAGTGAAAGCTGCACTGGCTATGCTGCAATACGCAAAACCAGCATCTTATTATGAAGGTGTCAAAGCAGAATCCGATTCGTTCGGTGAAGTTTTCATCTCTGAAGATGCAAAAGAAGGAATCCAAGCATTTCTTGAAAAACGTCAACCTGTATTTACAGGAAAATAATCAAAAAGTTGAGGAGGTCTGTAAGATGAATATTTATGTATTAGTAAAACGGACATTTGATACAGAGGAAAAAATTACGGTTGCCAATGGGAAAATTGCTGATGATGGTGCGGAGTTTATCATTAACCCGTACGATGAATATGCAATTGAAGAAGCAATTCAAGTACGTGATGCTAATGAAGGCGAAGTAACAGTTATTACAATTGGTGACGAGGATGCGGAGAAGCAATTACGTACGGCATTGGCAATGGGTGCAGATAAGGCGGTCCTTATTAATACTGAGGATGATCTCGATGAGATGGATGAGTTTACAGCTGCAAAAATTATCGCTGAATATTTGAAGGATAAAGATGCGGATCTAATCCTTGCTGGTAACGTAGCAATTGATGGCGGTTCAGGACAAATTGGACCACGTGTAGCTGAACTTCTTGGCATTAACTATGTAACAACGATTACGAATCTTGAAATCGACGGTACATCTGTGAAGATTGTTCGTGACGTTGAAGGGGATTCTGAAACAATTGAAACAACACTGCCATTACTCGTAACGGCACAGCAAGGTTTGAACGAACCGCGATACCCGTCACTTCCAGGGATCATGAAAGCGAAGAAAAAGCCGCTTGAAGAGCTTGAATTGGATGATTTGGATCTGGATGAGGATGATGTAGCAGCGAAAACAGAAACAATCGAAGTATACCTGCCACCACAAAAAGCGGCTGGACGGGTTCTTGAAGGCGACATAGCCGATCAAGTGAAAGAGCTTGTAACGCTACTTCATTCTGAAGCGAAAGTAATTTAACTTGCTTCGATAGAATTAATCAACCGAATTTAACATAACTTAGAATTGTCATAGGAGGGACTATAGATGTCTAACAAAGTACTAGTTCTTGGGGAAGCACGAGAAGGGACATTGCGTAATGTTTCGTTCGAAGTAATCGCAGCTGCGAAAAAGATTTCTGGTGGCGGGGAAGTTGTTGGCGTATTGCTCGGCGACGCTGTCCAGACGCTTGCGGAAGAAATGATTCATTACGGCGCTGATCGTGTCGTTACCGTGGAGCATCCGCATTTGAAACAATATACATCTGACGCTTTCGGCCAAGCGTTTATGGCTGTTTATGAGCAAGAGAAGCCGGATGCTGTTGTATTTGGTCATACAGCACTTGGTAAAGATTTATCACCGAAAATTGCGAGTAAGTTGGCGTCTGGCTTGATTTCAGATGTGACAGCTATCGAAGGTGAAGGCGATGCTGCTGTATTCATTCGCCCGATCTACTCTGGAAAAGCATTTGAAAAAGTGAAAAACAAAGAAGGGCTGCTGTTCATCACAGTGCGTCCAAACAATATTGCACCATTAGAGCAAGATGCGAGCCGTACGGGTGACGTGTCGGCTGTTACAGCAGAAATTACGAGCCTTCGTTCAGTCATTGCTGAAGTTGTCCGTAAATCAACTGAAGGTGTTGACCTTTCTGAAGCAAAAGTAGTTGTTGCAGGTGGTCGAGGAGTGAAGAGCGCAGAAGGATTCGAGCCGTTACAAGAACTTGCAACGCTACTAGGTGGAGCAATCGGGGCATCTCGTGGTGCTTGTGATGCGGACTACTGTGACTACTCTCTACAAATCGGACAGACGGGTAAAGTCGTGACGCCAGACTTGTACATCGCTGCAGGTATTTCAGGTGCGATTCAGCACGTTGCAGGGATGTCGAATGCGAAAGTAATCGTAGCAATCAACAAAGATCCAGAAGCAAATATTTTCAAAATTGCAGATTACGGCATCGTCGGCGACTTGTTCGATGTTATTCCGTTGATGATTGAAGAGATTAAGAAGATTAAATCAAACTAAATGATACGTGAAAGCCTCCGCATAGGGAAGCTTGCAGCTTGTCGACAAAAGGGCTTCGGAATGAAATTATTCCGAAGCCCTTTTAGGATTTTCTTTGGATAGTCTACCAAATGACCGTGATAAGGAGCCTGTCCCCGTCAATCTGAAAAAGTATGTATTAAACAACGTGAAACTTTACATACTATTTAACATACAATGTGATATAATATATATACCGTCTCGCGTCTAAAACCTAAAAACCTAAAAACCTAAAAACCTAAAAACCTAAAAACCTAAAAACCTAAAAACCTAAAAACCTAAAAAAACCTAACTAAAACAGCGGACGGTACCAGGAGGAAGATTATAATGGAAAACCAAATTTTTAATCAGAAATTCGGTATTGAACAATTAGTTGCTGCCTCTGAAGCCGCGCGAAACTTTTCTGGATTAAGAAAAAGTGCTAAGTTAGCCCCTCGCTTAATATTGGAAAACAATAAGCCTGACTCAGTGATTTTATCTATTGTAGATTATCAATTCATGCAGGAATTAATCTCAACTCTTCAAGATGAAATACTCGAATTAAAAACTATTGCACGGATTGAAAATGCAAAAGTTAATGGCATAAAAAAACAAAAATTCGATGATTTCGCGACTGAAGAAGATAAAGAAATCGCTAAAGCAGTAACTAATTGGGACATATCGGACGATGAACTATTTGACTAAGGGGTTCGATGGATATGTCATTGAAAAACTATTTATTCCCAAAATTAGATTTTTGGGAAGATGCAAAAACTGATTGGGCTGCACTGGATGGTCACCAAAAGAAATTTGTTTTTAGAGCATTACAGCGTATTGAAAAAAGCGGTGCTGACATTGGTGAAGCTTTAAGTAAAAAAAGAAATATCGACTTAACTGGATATCGAAAAGTTAAATTAAGAGCAATAGGTATTCGCATCGTTTATAAAATTTTAAACGATAAGGTTGAAGTAGCTGAAATTATTGCTATTGGTAATCGGATGGATGAAGAAGTCTATAAAGAGGCATTCAAACGAATCAATAAGAAACATATTGAATAACAAAAATCACAAAGCACTTTACTCATGTTCATGGGGGAAGTGCTTTCTTCTGTATTTTTCTAAATTTTTTATAGCAGAGATTGATTGTGATAAGATAACTTTCTCGATTGTAGAAAGGGGATGTAATTATTTTGAAAAGGGAAAGAATAAAGTTGATATTAGATTTTTCATACAATACTGAAGATAATTGTGTTAAGATTTAAAGGAAATTAGGGAGTAATGATCAAAGTAAATTAAGAAAAGGGGGATTGAAGATGGATGTCACATTTCCAATTGGAAGGCTACAAGTTCCTGAAAAAGTAACAGTAGAAAATATTCAAGAATGGCTAAACGAAATCGAAACGTACACCATTCGATTGCAGGAAACAGTTGGTTCATTAGATGACGAGCAATTAAACAAAACATACCGTGATGGTAGCTGGACAGTTCGTCAGCTTGTTCATCATATTGCAGATTCTCAGTTAAATATGTATCAGCGTTTGAAACTTGCTTTAACAGATGACAATCCAACTGTACCAGCTTTTGACCAAGAAAAGTGGGCTATTCAACCTGATACAAATCTTCCTATAGAAAGTTCTATTAAAATGTTAGAAGGCATAAATGAACGTATCGTATCTTTAGGCAATAGTTTAACTGATGAGCAATTGGCCCGATTTTTTACACATCAAGAAAACGGGGAAATTACAGTGGCAACAAAAGTGGCAAAGTTATCCTGGCATGAAGAACATCATTTAGCACATATAAAAATTGCATTGTCTAAATAATTCAAACGTTAAAAGATGGCTTATCGAAGTTTGATAAGTCATTTTTTAGATAGGGGTAATCACACGCCTGTTGAGTAACCAAAAAACAACTTAATCAAACACTAGGTACTTTGTGTAAAGTTTTTTTTGTCTCGCTCTGGATTGAACGACTTCTCTACAATAGCCGCGATATGTTTTATGTATAGGGATGCAACTACGTCGCATCCCTATACATTTCTTCGGTAATCGTATGGTGGTCGTTCATCCGTCGCTCACCAAAAAGCTTGTACACGGAGTACTAATGCTTTTTAGGACGAGAGAATAGAGGGCTTCTTAACTGGAGAGGGCCGCCAAAGATACAATTTTGGCGGCTGAAGCTTTTACCATGGTCTTTTCTATTGTTATTTTAGGTAGTGTTTCTTTCTAATAAAACTTGCTAAAAGTAAAGCGAGAATACCTTGTACAACGTGCAAGAGTGCCCGAAATTTCATCTTCGGGCACTTACACATTTTATAGAAAGTTATCAATTCTTTTCTTTCCAAGCAACCGTATTTTTCACTTTCACTTAAGAATTGCAGGTACGTGACGGGCAACTATTCATAACAGGATGATTGAAAAAGGTTTGTCTAGAAATGACGAAGTCATTTCTAGACAAACCTGCTCCTCCGATAATAATGTAGTGAATAAGTTGCCGAAAGCGAACCGGGAATAATCCAGTAAAAATGAAGAATCCCAAGCACTTCTCCCTAGTATGTAACCAAGTAAATGTTTAATCATCAAACGTACTAAAGCATATATTTAGCCCGCGCAATAATCGCATGATATACTACGAGCATAGTTATTAAAGGAGGAAATTACATCATGGCAATTATTAATGCAACTGATCAGAGCTTTGCGGAGAATATTAAAGAAGGACTTGTCCTTGTAGACTTTTGGGCACCTTGGTGTGGACCATGTAAAATGATCGCTCCAGTTCTTGAAGAGCTAGATGGCGACTTCGAAGGTAAAGCGCAAATCGTTAAAGTAGACGTTGACGATAACCAAGGAACGGCAAGTAATTACGGTGTTATGTCTATTCCAACGCTAATCCTTTTCAAAGATGGCGAAATCGTTGATAAAGTTGTCGGTTTCAAACCGAAAGAAGCACTTGCAGAATTAATCGAAAAACACGCGTAATCGAATTCAACTTAATTCAATAGAATAACCGGGTCCCTTCATTGGCGCCCGGTTTTTTTAGGTAGGTGATGGATATGAATGAATTGATTGAACAGAAATTGGCGATTTTACCAGAGTTGCCGGGCTGTTATTTTATGAAGGATCGACAAGGAACTGTTATTTATGTTGGGAAAGCGAAAGTTTTGAAAAATCGGGTGCGTAGTTATTTCACGGGCAGTCATGATGGGAAAACACAGCGACTTGTTGGTGAAATTGAAGATTTTGAGTATATGGTCACCTCATCCAACATCGAGGCACTTGTGCTTGAATTGAATCTTATCAAGCAGTACGATCCGAAATATAATATTATGTTGAAAGATGATAAGACCTATCCATATTTGAAAATTACAGCTGAACGTCATCCGAAGCTGATCATTACGCGGCAAGTGAAAAAGGACAAAGGGAAATATTTTGGTCCGTATCCGAATGCTTATGCAGCAGGGGAGACGAAAAAGTTGTTGGACCGACTGTACCCCTATAGGAAATGTCAGACGATGCCGGATCGTGTGTGTTTGTACTATCATATTGGCCAGTGTCTGGCGCCGTGTATCAATGAGGTGGATCAGGAAATTTACAAGGAAATGGTGGATGACATTAGCCGCTTTCTCAATGGTGGCTATAAAAGTGTTAAGAAGGAATTGATAGAGAAAATGTCATCCGCAGCAGAAAATTTGGAGTTTGAACGCGCGAAAGAATACCGAGACCAAATTACGAATATTGAAGCCGTTATGGAAAAACAGGCTATGACGATGAATGATTTTACGGATCGTGATATTTTCGGGTTCGCGGTTGATAAAGGCTGGATGTGCGTTCAAGTATTTTTTGTGCGGCAAGGGAAATTGATTGAGCGGGATGTATCGTTGTTTCCGCTTTATCAGGATCCGGAAGATGAATTACTTACATTTATTGGCCAGTTTTATGGTAAGTCTGAGCATCTGTTACCGAAGGAAATCCTGCTGCCGCAAGGTATTGATAGTGAGTTAGTCCGCGAGTTGTTGAATGTACAGGTGTTTATTCCGCAGCGTGGGAAAAAGAAATCACTTGTCGATCTTGCTATCAAAAACTCAGAAATGTCATTAGGCGATAAATTTCAGCTTATTGAAAGGCAGGAGCAACGTACGATTGGTGCGTGTGAAGAACTTGGTGTGGCGATGAATATCACTATACCACTCCGGATTGAAGCTTTTGATAACTCCCATACGTACGGTGCTGATCCTGTTTCAGCTATGGTATCATTTGTCGATGGCAAACCGAATCGGAAGGACTATCGAAAATATGTGACGAAAACAGCGGCTGCACATGATGACTACGGCGCGATGCGAGAGGTTGTTAGAAGGCGCTATAGTCGCGTGTTAACGGATGATTTGCCACTACCTGATCTAGTCGTCATTGACGGCGGGAAAGGGCATATGGAGGCGGCTCGAGAGATTATTGAGGATGAGCTAGGCTTATCTATTCCAATTGCAGGGCTGGCGAAAGACGACAAACACCAGACGGCGCAATTATTATACGGAAATCCCATTGATATGATTCCGTTAAAACGAACGAGTGAAGCCTTTTATTTATTGCAACGGATTCAAGACGAAGTGCACCGTTTTGCCATCACATTCCACAGACAACGGCGTGAAACGAATTCATTAACATCTGCACTAGACGGCTTACCAGGTGTAGGGCCGAAACGTAAGCAGCAGTTGTTGAAACATTTTGAATCGGTGAAAAAGATTCGTGAAGCCTCTGTAGAAGCTTTGCAGCAAGCTGGTTTACCTGGGGCGGTTGCTGAGGCAGTTGAGGCCTATTTTCGTCAAGACGCATTGCAGCAAAAAGAATAATATGATAGAGTATATGCACTGAATTTTTTCACTTACAATTGGATATGAAGTGAGGATAGAGGCGCGGATACTATTAGTACATTTCCGGAAGGCGGCAGCCTAGTGAAGGGAATCGAAAGGGGTATTCGCCGAAGCGGACAAATCGGCTGTCACGATTGTTGTGCTGGATTTCCATTGAAGAGGTGGGAGTCTGTCAGGTATTAACTGCCTGGAGAGCTATCCGTTCGGAGCATCTTTTTATCTTCGTATAGCGGTCGTTCAAACTCCTGCTATACGAAGATAAAGCCTCCGGCGGATGTCACGGATTTTTTGGGGGAAGCTTAGGAAGGCAACCTAAGTACGCCGCATCGTGCGGCAACGTTTGCATGACCGACATCCTGTCGGCCTCAAGCTCGAAAAAATCCGGACGCAATTACGCCAGGGCGAAATTGATTGATGTCTCCAAACGGACCCGGCTCTCAATTTTTTTGAGGGTCGTTTTTGCGTACAGGGGAAAGACGGAGGAATGGATAATGGAACGAATCGTAATGAAATTCGGAGGGACTTCAGTCGCGAATCCAGAAAGAATCGCACGCGCGGCACAGCTTGTAGTTGAGGAAGTCAATAGAGGTAAGCAGGTGGCTGTTATTGTCTCTGCGATGGGGAAGACAACAGATGAGTTACTGTCACTGGCTCAAGAAGTAAACCCAACAGCTGGGAGACGCGAGTTGGATATGTTGCTGGCAACAGGTGAGCAAGTGACGGCATCCCTACTTGCGATGGCAATTACCGCAAAGGGCGTGGAGGCGCGTTCTTACACAGGTTGGCAAGCGGGTGTTACGACAGAGTCTGTTCATGGTAACGCGCGTATTGAGCAAGTACAGGCTGACAGAATCGTGTCTGCCCTTGAAACCGGTGCTGTCACAGTTATTACTGGCTTCCAAGGGGCTGATGCTAGTGGTGAGTTGACAACGCTTGGTCGTGGAGGTTCCGATACGAGTGCTGTCGCCATTGCTATTGCACTTGATGCTGCGGTTTGCGATATTTACACGGATGTTGAAGGGGTATTTACTACGGACCCGAGGTTAATTGAAAAAGCCCGAAAACTTGAAGAGATATCATATGACGAGATGCTTGAAATTGCTAATTTAGGTGCAGGTGTACTTCATCCGAGAGCAGTTGAATTTGCTAAGAACCATCTGATGCCATTGCGTGTTAGACCAGCGCATATGGATGGGCAAGGAACCGTCATCAAGGAGGAAATTGATTTGGAAAACAATTTAGTTGTTCGGGGCATCGCTTTTGAGCGAGACGTTGTTCGAATTACAGTCATGTATGACGTTCCGTATAACGGTTCGCTTGCGAATATATTTACAGCACTTGCAAAGCATCATGTGAACGTCGATATCATCGTCCAGACCATTAGGGAAGATGTGCAACCGTCTGTGTCATTTTCGATTAAGAAAGAGGATTTTGCCGAAGCAATTAATGTGCTAGAATCCAATAAAGAAGAACTAGGTTATAGTCGTGCAGATTTTGAAGTAGGGCTGGCGAAAGTTTCGATTGTTGGGAGTGGAATGGTATCTAACCCAGGTGTCGCAGCTAATATGTTTGATATTTTACGTCAAGCCGTCATTCCTGTGAAAATGGTGAGTACATCGGAAATTAAGGTATCCGTTGTGATTCCGGAGCCTGAAATGGAGAAAGCTGTAACGGCACTCCATGAACAATTTGGATTAGATGTTACTGGAGCAAAATAATGAAGAAAAAAGAGATGTAGCCATCATGGCCGCATCTCTTTTTATGAATCAATTTTAGTTTTTAAATCCCATTTTACATGAAATGTAACGTGTCCATTTTTGAAATTGACTTCCCCATAGCACTCGGTAAGAAATCCGTTCAATTTCTGATACTGTTCTGCGAGGAATCCAGCTTCTAACTGAAAAGATCTATTTTGAATAGTCGAACTTTCTTCGTAGGCTATTGTATAAAAACATTCTTCTTTTGCTGTTTTTTCAAGCGAAAGAATGCCCCAACCGGCCTCTTGAAAGAACACGGGAAGCTCTTCGATGCTAAAAACAGGGAATTTCCGGGCTACCTCTTTTCCTGCCCAGTACAGGATATCCCCTTGATGAGCGCCTAAAATGCTGGGTAAGACATGGTCGCGTAAAATTTCGTAGCCGAAACGGGTCGGCGAATGATATGTAGTGTTTTCCAATCGATTATGCAATCCTTTCGGATGAAAATAAGTTTTTGCTTTTTAATAGAAGGAATATGTCCGCAACAAAAAAACCACATCGTCTTGACCTCCTCAAAACAGAGGAGTACAATGGACATGTTCTAATAGTGTACCACGAAGAGGGGAGCCGTCAATGTTTGCTTCGTGTCAAAACGATGACAACCCTGATAGGCAACCTCAGTAATAAGGGAGGGTAAAAGACTTGTCGAGAGAATCAGATTTTTACTTGCGCCGTCTTCATTCATTGCTCGGAATTATTCCGGTTGGGCTTTTTGTTGCACAACACTTGGTGATTAACCATTTTGCAACACGTGGCGAAGAGGCATTCAACACAGCATCTAACTTTATGGGGAGCTTACCATTCGTTCTGTTTTTAGAATGGTTCATCATCTACATCCCACTTATGTTCCACGCGTTTTATGGCCTGTACATAGCTTTCACAGCAAAAAATAACGTACAACGCTTCGGGACTTTCCGTAACTGGATGTTCATGCTACAACGAATGACAGGGGTATTCCTTGTGATCTTTATTGCATGGCATATCTATGAAACAAGAATTCAAAAAGCATTGGGTGCTGAAGTAGACTTTAATATGATGGCTGACATCTTAGCGAACCCATTCATGCTAGCATTCTACATCGCTGGTGTACTTGCAGCGACATTCCACTTGGCGAATGGCTTGTGGTCATTCCTAGTGACATGGGGATTGGCACAATCACCACGCTCACAAACAATCGTTACGTATGCTACGATTGTAGTGTTCCTAGTATTAGCTACAATTGGCGTTCAAGCACTACTTGCATTCGTTTGATTTACAATTGATTTAACTTGAAAGTGAGATCACTGATAATTTGAGGAGTGAAACAATAATGGCAAAAAGCAGATTGATTGTCGTAGGCGGCGGTCTTGCAGGCCTGATGGCGGTCATTAAAGCAGCGGAGGAAGGCACACCGGTTGACCTGTTCTCACTTGTCCCGGTTAAACGTTCCCACTCTGTCTGTGCCCAAGGCGGCATTAACGGTGCGGTAAACACAAAAGGGGAGGGCGACTCGCCTGATATCCACTTAGATGATACTGTCTATGGCGGTGACTTCCTTGCGAACCAACCACCTGTTAAAGCAATGACGGACGCGGCACCAGGAATCATTCACTTATTAGACCGGATGGGCGTTATGTTCAACCGTACACCTGAAGGATTATTGGACTTCAGACGTTTCGGGGGTACACTTCATCACCGCACTGCATTCGCGGGTGCAACAACAGGGCAACAGCTTCTGTACGCACTAGACGAGCAAGTGCGTAGTCACGAAGTAGCTGGACTTGTGACGAAATACGAACACTGGGAGTTCCTTGGTGTTGTTTTAGACGAAGATGGTGTTTGTCGTGGTATTAAAGCGCAAAACCTTAAAACGATGGAAATTAAAGCGTTTAAAGGCGATGCGGTTATTATGGCAACAGGTGGACCTGGGATTATTTTCGGTAAAACGACAAACTCTGTTATCAACACAGGTTCCGCTGCTTCTATCGTTTATCAACAAGGAGCTTACTACTCGAACGGTGAGTTCATCCAAATTCACCCGACAGCAATTCCAGGAGATGACAAACTTCGTCTTATGAGTGAATCTGCACGTGGTGAAGGTGGACGTGTTTGGACATATAAAGACGGTAAGCCTTGGTACTTCCTAGAGGAAAAATATCCAGCTTACGGAAACCTTGTACCACGTGACGTTGCGACACGTGAAATTTTTGACGTCTGCGTCAATCAAAAACTAGGTATTAACGGTGAAAACATGGTTTACTTGGACTTGTCTCATAAGGATCCGAAAGAGCTTGATATCAAGCTTGGTGGAATCATCGAAATCTATGAGAAATTCACAGGTGATGACCCACGTAAACTGCCGATGAAAATCTTCCCAGCTGTCCACTATTCAATGGGCGGACTATGGGTGGACTATGATCAAATGACAAATATTCCAGGTCTTTTTGCAGCTGGTGAATGTGATTATTCACAGCACGGTGCAAACCGTCTAGGTGCGAACTCGCTTCTTTCAGCAATTTACGGTGGAATGGTTGCAGGACCAAACGCAGTTCATTACATGAAAGGCTTGAAGCGTACTGCTGAAGAACTACCATCGACTATTTTCGATGCAGCAGTTGCAGAAGAGCAACAAAAGTGGGATGACACGCTCAAAATGAATGGTACAGAAAACGCTTATGTCCTTCATAAGGAGCTTGGCGAATGGATGACAGATAACGTAACAGTCGTTCGTTATAACGACAAACTACAACAGACGGACGATAAAATCGTAGAGCTTCTTGAACGCTATGAAAACATCAACATGACAGATACACAACAATGGTCTAACCAAGGCGCAACGTTTACGCGTCAGTTGAAAAATATGTTGTACTTAGCACGTGTTATCACACTTGGAGCACTGAACCGTGATGAGAGCCGTGGCGCTCACTACAAACCAGATTTCCCGAACCGTGATGACGAAAAATTCATGAAAACAACGATGGCGAAATTTGACGGGAAATCTGCACCAATCTTCCATTATGAAGAGATTGATGTATCCCTAGTAGCGCCACGTAAACGCGACTACTCCGCGACGAAAGGAGAATGACGTAAATGAGCGAGCAACTAACTGCGACGAAAACAGTAGTATTTAAAATTCGTCGTCAGGATACAGCTACATCTGATGGGTATTGGGAAGAGTTCGAATTAGAATACAGACCGAATATGAACGTTATTTCTGCTTTAATGGAAATACGACGTAACCCAGTCAATAAGGAAGGTAAGGCAACGACTCCGATTAACTGGGACATGAACTGTCTGGAAGAAGTTTGTGGGGCTTGTTCAATGGTTATTAATGGCCGTCCACGTCAATCGTGTACAGCACTTGTTGACAAGTTGACTCAGCCAATTACACTTGAACCGATGAAGACATTCCCAGTCGTTCGTGACTTGATTGTCGACAGAGAGTTCATGTTTGATTCCTTGAAGAAAATCAAGGCGTGGGTTCCAATTGATGGGACGTATGATCTTGGAGAAGGTCCACGTATGCCAGAACGTAAGCGCCAATGGGCATATGAACTTTCGAAATGTATGACGTGTGGAGTTTGTCTAGAGGCGTGTCCGAACGTCAATGACAACACGAATTTCATGGGTCCTGCATTGCTGTCACAAGTCCGTTTGTTCAACACGCATCCTACAGGTGCGATGAACAAAGACGAACGTCTAGCGGCATTGATGACAGACGGTGGTATCGGTGAATGTGGTAACTCACAAAACTGTGTAGTCGCTTGTCCAAAAGGCATTCCATTGACTACATCTATCGCTGCTATGAACCGTGCGACAACTGTACAAATGTTCAAAAACTTCTTCGGAAGCGATCATATGGTAGACTGATTTCAGTCTCGAACCCCGCTTTGGCATTACGTCTGGCGGGGGTTTTTTGTGTTTAAAAGGGGTCCTTTATTTCTGCATAGAAGTTTGGTAGAATAAAAGAATGAACATTCATTCATTTTAGAGGGAAGGGGTTTTACTAATGAAAGCAACTTACATAACGGATATATCTACATGGGCATCGGCATTCACATTTTCTGTCCGGGTATCCGTGCGATTCTCAGAAACAGATATGTATGGACATTTGAATAATACAGTGGCGTTTACTTATTTTGAGTATGCACGAATTGAGTTTTTGAAAAATGTAGGTTTGATGAATGATTGGTTGAACCCTGAAGGCAGTACGATTCCGGTTGTGGCTGATTTACAATGTGATTATTTGAAACAGGTCTTTTTCGATGAAGCACTAGCTGTTCATGTAAAAGTAGCTGCAATAGGCAATAGTTCGATGGATATTCACTACATGGTGAAGAATGCTAAAGGCGACATTGTTATTACGGGTCGTGGTTCGATTGTTCAGATTGGTAGAGCAACTGGGAAAGGTGTTCATTGGACTGACAAAGAGAAGTTGTTGTTTGTAAACTAAATGAGTAAGTAGCCGGCACAGCCTACCCTGTCTTCACATATTTTAGAGTGAAAGTGGATAGGAGGGGCGCGTCTTGACAGAGGAATCAAAAAACCGTTCATTGCTAACGGCAAGGGAACGAGAAATCTTTCATCTGCTCGTTGACGATCATACGACAAAAGATATCGCGGGACGGCTCGGAATCAGCGAAAAGACTGTTCGGAACCATATTTCGAACACGATTCAAAAGCTAGGAGTTTCCGGCAGGGCACAAGCAATCGTCGAATTATTGCGGCTAGGAGAGTTACAGTTGTAATCAAATCTCAAGTAGCAGCTGTGTGAACTGCAGGTAGCAGGCTTTTCACAGCTGTTTTTTTGCGTCATTTTTACTGATCAGCTTAAAAGGTATTGCCTTACACGCTAAAAAAGGTGACAATAGATAAACAGTAATTTTTTCAGGGAGCTGGTTTACTTGACGGAACACAACGCACCGAACGAACAATATACGAGTGAAGTTGCAAGTATGGAGAAGGATTTAAGATACATTGCAGCTATCATTAAGCAGGAGGGGCGTCGGATTCTCAGTAATTATACGATTACACCGCCTCAGTTCATTGCTTTGCAGTGGTTGTTTGAGCATGGAGATATGACGATTGGGGATTTGTCGAACAGAATGTTTTTGGCATTCAGTACAACGACTGATTTAGTCGATCGCATGGAAAAAAATAATCTTGTCAAGCGGGTTCGTGACGAACAAGATCGCCGAGTGGTTCGGATTCACTTATTAAGTGAAGGGGAACGTGTGATTGAGGAGGTTATTGATAAGCGCCGTGTTTACTTAGATATGGTGTTACAAGATTTTGACGAGCAACAAGTGAAGAATTTTTCTGACTTACTAAGCAAATTACATCAAGAGATGAAAAAGGATTGAGGGATACAAGTGGAAGGACCTATAGGCGTAATTGATTCGGGGGTCGGCGGTTTAACTGTCGTCAAAGAGATGCTGAATCGACTACCAAATGAGCCCATTGTCTACATAGGAGATGATGCGCGTTGTCCGTATGGGCCGCGGTCGACGCAAGAAGTGCGTAAGTTTACAATGGAAATGGCATCAGCCCTTTCCAAAATGGGCATAAAAATGCTAGTGATTGCATGCAATACAGCAACGGCTGTTGCACTTGATGAAGTTCGCGAGCACTTCTCATTTCCAGTCGTGGGCGTCATTGTCCCGGGTGCACGTGGCGCGGTAAAGGCATCGGGAACAGGAAATATCGCAGTACTTGGTACAGTCGGAACAATTAATAGTGGTGCGTACGACGATGCTATCCATGCATTGTTACCGGATGCAACGGTTCATCCTCTGGCGTGTCCTGAATTTGTTCCGATTGTCGAAAGTGGGCTATATAAGTCGAAAAGTGCTGGAGATATTGTCGCTAAATCGCTTGTTGGCCTTACTGGTAAGGATTTTGATGTTGCGATTTTGGGCTGTACGCATTATCCGCTTGTGCAGCATCATATTCAAGCCCATTTGCCAGCGAATGTAAATATCATTTCATCGGCAGTGGAGACCGTATCCGACGTTGAAAGCATATTGCTATCAACGAATAGTATGCGTGTTGAAGGCAGCAAAGTAGCACCTATCTTTTATACGACAGGGGAAATTCAACAATTTCATTCGATTGTCGAGGATTGGTTGTCGATTGACGAGCCAGATGTTAGGCATATTGTATTGTAAAATAGCCCGGAATATCTGTAATCGGATATTTCGGGTTTTTGCGCATGTGAAATAGGTTATGATAAGATGAATGCGCAAACTGAATGGTGGAGGGTTTCGACTATGAGACATGATGGAAGAGTGGCTGATATGAACAGGCCAGTAACAATTGAAACAAATTATTTAATACATCCCGAAGGATCTGTGTTGATTTCGGTTGGAAATACGAAAGTAATTTGTACGGCTACGATAGAAGAGCGGGTTCCTCATTTTTTACGTGGCAGCGGCAAAGGATGGGTGACGGCTGAATACTCTATGCTGCCACGCGCGACTGGACAACGAACACAACGTGAGTCGTCTAAAGGTAAAGTTGGCGGACGCACGATGGAAATTCAACGATTGATTGGACGAGCATTGCGTGCTGTGACGAATTTGGAGGCACTTGGTGAGCGCACAATCTGGATTGACTGTGATGTCATTCAGGCAGACGGCGGGACGCGTACGGCGTCGATTACAGGTGCATTTGTGGCGATGACGATGGCGGTAGCCAAATTGCATGCTGTTAAAGGCTTGGCGACTTTCCCGATTGCTGACTTTTTGGCAGCAATCAGTGTTGGAAAGACGGCGGAAGGTGAATTGATCCTGGATCTTGATTATGTAGAGGATTCATCAGCAGCTGTTGATATGAACGTTGTGATGACAGGTGCGGGTGCATTTGTGGAGCTACAAGGGACAGGTGAGGAATCGACCTTCACGCGTGAAGAAATGAATGGCTTGGTGACACTTGCTGAACAAGGTATTCATCAGCTATTTAAGGTGCAAACAGAAGCGCTAGGTGCGGTTGCTGAGCTAATTGGTACGAAAGAGGTGACTGAATGATGAAGGAAGTACTCATTGCAACCAATAATCTTGGCAAAGCAAAAGATTTTGAGGCATTGTTCAAGCCGTTCGGTGTACGCGTTTTGACATTGAATGATTTGGACGAGGCCATTGATGTTGAAGAGACAGGTGTTACGTTTGAGGAAAATGCTATCTTGAAAGCGGAAACTGTTGCTCGTTTGCTGGGCAAGGTCGTCATCGCGGATGATAGTGGACTTGAAATCGATGCGCTAGATGGCGCTCCTGGCGTTTATTCTGCGCGTTATGCGGGTACAGGGAAGAATGATGGAGATAATATCGATAAAGTGCTAAACGAGCTAGAAACGGTGTCTAAGGACGATCGTACAGCACGTTTTCGCTGTGTGCTCGCTGTGGCGGGTCCTGGCATTGAAACAGAGACATTTTCGGGTAGCTGTGAAGGTTTGATTCACACGGAACGCAAGGGGGAAAATGGCTTTGGCTATGATCCAATTTTTTATGTGCCGCAGCAGGGGCGCATGATGGCTGAATTGTCACCAGAAGAGAAGAGTTTGATTTCACATCGTGGGGCGGCGCTTGAAAAGTTGAAAGTGAAGCTACCGCAATTTATGGAGAGTGTAGGTGATCACAAGTGAAACTAGTTGTCATGAGTGATTCGCACGGGGATAAGGAGACGGTGAAAGCCGTTTCCGCATTACCTGCGGACGCCATTTTTCATTGTGGAGATAGTGAATTGTCATTCGATGATCCGGTGTTGCATACAATGCATAGAGTACGTGGTAATTGTGACTGTGATGCACGGTTTCCATCGTCTGTATTAGTTGAGGTGCAAGGGAAAAAGGTTTTAGCTGTTCACGGGCATGAGCATGATGTGCGGATGTCTTTGATGGGGCTGTATTATAGCGCTAAAGAACTTGGTGCCAATATCGTGTTATTTGGCCATTCGCATTTGTATGGGGCGGAGATGAAGGATGGTATTTTATTTTTAAATCCGGGCAGTACCGTTCAGCCACGCGGTGGTAAAAAAGCGACGTATGCTGTGGTGGAATGGGATGAAAATCTGCGTGTAACATTCAAGAATTTACAGCATAAAACGGTTGAAGAAAAAGAATTAAAAAATATTTAAAAATAACGTTGACTTTTGTTGTGAAAGAATCTATACTAAAGCTTGTCCTTAAGGATAGAACATCTACTTAAGTGCATGTCTCAGTAGCTCAGCTGGATAGAGCAACGGCCTTCAACAATAGGAGCCTTTACAGGGAAACAGAACTTGTAAAGTGGACGACACCGTATCGGTGAAACCTTAACAGATCATGCTGATGGCAATACCGAGGAAACTTACGATCTTTATTATACATAATCAAGATCAAGGAAATTCGAAGGTCCGATTGTATCGGAGGTAGAAATTCTAACGCATAATCCTATGATTATCGTGAGGTTCCGTAGAGACTAAACGTGTCGCACCTGAAATGGTGAAGTTATAGTCCAGACTACAAACAGTAATTACTGGTGGCGAAAGCCATAGTGGTAAGCTAAGCCGTCGGTCGGGGGTTCGAATCCCTCCTGGGACGTAAAGTAACAAAAGCTGGTTCATTTTAAAAAAACACCTAAAACATTGTTAATTCAATGTTTTGGGTGTTTTTTCTGCGAAGAAATCCGATTGGAGCATTAAGAGAAAAGTGTTGGCTGTTGCTATGAGTTACGGCATTATTTGTTGAAGCTAGAAGTATTTCTACCTATCAATCATAATGGGAGAAAGGGGTGAATTACTTTGTATCATCACACTAAGAATAAGGGCGATTTAGGAGTTTTAAAGGCCCAAGTTGATTTACATCAAAAAGGATATTTGATATTGCTGCCTCATACCGAACATTCTCCATTTGACCTTGTTGTTTATAAAGATGGCTATTTTAAAAGGATTCAAGTTAAGTATAGAGAGTTAACTTCAAAGGGGATTCTAGAAGTCAGATTTCGTTCATCTTATTGCAATACAAAAGGTATAGTTACATCAGTTGTCGACAAAGATGAAATTGATGTGTACTGCGTTTATTGTCCGCAAACCGATGAATGCTATTATTTTGATCCTAAACAATTTGATAAATCATTAAGCTTGAGGGTGGAGGCACCTAAGAACAATCAGTTGCGCGGCGTGAAATTTGCAAAAGAGTATCGGGATGTTCCTTAGTCTATGTGGTACTAAATAGAATTTATCTATTTGATGCTGTTTTAGGGATGTTAACAGAAACTACGATAAAGAAAATTCATTTGGATTTAGGTAGAGTGTCAGTGGGAGGCGATGAAGTGGATAAAATAGATAGTTTTGTTAAAGAGATGCTAGAGGTAGGTAATGTTAAAGTGATGGCTGATGTAGCTAAAACTACTATGGATCTAGCGGAATTATTTACGCCTATAGGTTCTTTTTTGGACAAGTTTTAAAATAAACAAGAAGTCTTTCCTTTAATTTTGAAATTAATATGTGAGGAAGACGAGGATGGTAAAGAGAACATATATATAAATAGTTTTGAATATATAGTAGATGAAGGAATCGAAGAGATGGAGAAGGTATTCCATTTCACACAGATCGGACGTCCTAACAGGGGTAAGAAAATTGTTGCTAGAGAAGTTAATCCAGACGGGATAGTCCAAATCTTCTGGTCCAAGAACCACAGACCTAATGACTGTCGTGACAAGTGGGATAGCAGGCAAAGTGGCAGCGTGAATATTTACTAACGGTTTGAAGAGATGAGTGAAGAGGAATTGTCTAAATTGACCGGTGTATGCGACTTCGATGAATAAGCTTGTTACTGCTTTGTTAGTAAGGCAAGCGTTAACGACAAAGAAATTTCGACGGTCCTCTTGGCTGTACGTATATATGAATCAGATGACATGCTAATTATGGATGTCCAGCCCTGTCATGGCAAGTCGAGCACAGCATCTTTGTCTGCTCAATAGATATTCCATAATAGCCATTAGGAAAAAATCATGACGGGTGCCTATAATGAAATACTTTCCATGAGTTTCTCGGAGGCAATGCGATGAACATCTAGACGATAGAAGGTGAGGCGCAATACTGTCTTGCCGCGTCGACATCTGGGATGGCTAAAGGGTTTGGTGTTTCCCTATTAATCATTGATGACGTTATCAAGAAAAAACAACGAGAACACTCTTGAGAAACATTGGGATTGGTTCACGAGCTCCATGCGGCTGCGATATCGCGGTGATTCGTCAAAGCTGGATCAGTTCTGCAAGCGGACTGCCATGAATGCTGTCTCCCATCTTTGTAGTTGAATTGTAAGGTAATTCCGTGTCTTGTTATACGTAAAATGTTAGGGTACAAAAAAGGGATTCGGTAGCAGTGATTGAAGCCTTGACCGAATCCCTAGTTTTTCAAAAACTATTGTATTAATTTGTGACTGATTTAATTACGTCCCAGGAGGGATTCGAACCCCCGACCGACGGCTATATCTCCCTCTTCAAATTAACTACCCTTTTACTCAATAACTCACATTCCGCACCCTCTGTCCCACCAAAAAGGTATTTTCTTCCCCTCTATCGAATAGTCATTTAACCAACTATTCGATAGGGAGGAACGATTTTCTATGACCACCGCAATCGACGCTATTTACCAACAACGCTACCTAAATCTAGTCAGTGCAGTCATTAAACAACTCGACATCCCCGAAACCATTAATCGGCTGGTTCCTTATGATGAACAATGTCTGACAACGCCGGGCGAGGTGGTTCATTTACTGCTTCTGGATATTCTTAGCGGACGCCAAGCGTTGGTTCATCTGGAGGGGTGGGCGGCTGAAATCGACTTAGAGAAATTGTTATCATCCAGCGCAAAAGCCCATCATTTCAATGACGACGCGATTGGTCGCCACTTGGATCGGCTACACAATGGCAACATTCATCAAGTTTATTCACAGCTGGTTGTCAACGCTTGGAAAAAAGAAGACATTTCATCCTTGCATGTCCTTCATGGCGATACGACGAGTAAATCCGTTTACGGACAGTATGTAGGTAAACAAGAGAATGAAGAGGACCTGCTGATTACGGAAGGCTATAGTCGGGATCGTCAAGGTGCAAAACAATTTCAATATGGCGCTGTGGTCAACGAAGATGGCATTTCGATTTATGCCGATATCCATGACGGGAATACTTCTGATAAAACATGGAATCCGAGCATCTTGCCCAAAGTTCAAGAACAACTCGAACAAATTGGTGTCCCTGATTTTATTTACGTAGCCGATTCTGCTGCGATGACCCAAGCGACCTTAGCGGAGGCCAAACGGGCGGGTGCCTATTTAATTTCACGTGGTCCCAACAGTCTAAAAGTTGTGAAAAACGCACTAAAAATCGCCGAAGAACAACCAACGACTTGGTCAGCTGCTTTCACCACGGCAAAAGCAAAAAACAGTTCCGAACACCGTGTTCAAGAGCTTTCCGCGACTTACTATGGGCACGAGGTTCGCCTTGTCATTGTGGAATCGAGCGCGCTGGATAAGAAAAAGCGACATACACTCGAAAAGAAAAAAGATCAGGAATTCATCCAGCTTCAAACCCATCAACAAGTCTTGGACAAGCGCGTATTTCATTGCGAAGCAGATGCCAAAGAAGCGCTGGACAAATGGGGACAGAAGAAAAAATGGAACTATCATAACGTCCAACCCACGATTGAAGCCCGTCGAACCATCAAACGCAAACCAGGCCGTCCCAAAAAAGACGAGATTCCGGAAGAAATCATAACGTACCACATCCAGTTGGTGGCGACATTCGAGGAAGCCATTTATGAGGAAGCTTGTCGCAAAGCCTCCCGTTTCGTCTTAATTGCCACAGTTCCACTCGACTATCGGGGGAAGTCCTACGTTTGTATAAAGGACAAACCCATGTGGAAATGAATTTTTCCTTTTTGAAAGACCCTTATTTTGTCGATGAAATCTATCTCAAGAAACCGACACGCTTCAACGTCTTAGGCTATCTATTCCTACTCGCCTTACTCGTCTATAAAGTGTTCCAACGCCGCATTCGCCAGCAAGTGACTAAAAAAATCCACTAATTGGCGCTGGAAAACGAAAGCTCATTTGTCCAACAGGCCAAGTGATTTTTCAACTGTTTACCTACGTACAAGTCGTCGTTTTTACACTGCCCGATGGCACTAAACAACGGCAATTCGGCAAGCCGCTTACCTATGAACAACAAAAAGTGCTGACGTATTTAGGATTGGATGAAACGGTCTTCCTGTGAAAAGCATACGTGAGATGGCTGTGGGTTCTGGTAAAAAACCAGGAGAGCCGACAGCTGTATGTCGTAGCTCAAATGACTCCAAAAAATATCCACCTAGAAAATGAACGATCTAGCCTTGGTGGGGTGCGAAATGTGAGCAATAACTAAATAATCAGTTGTTTGGTAAAGTCTAACATATGTATAGCAGGCGGCAGAGTAAGTTGCTCTATCGCTTTTTCTTTGTGTGAGGGCATAACAAAAGGACCTGTATACATGAAATTTAATTATAAACACAAGTCCTATTCTTGTACCCATTTGTTGGAGTACAAAAGAGGTTTATTTAGTTTACGGCATATTATGATGGTCGATCCGCCTTACTTCTTGTAGAGCATCGGCTTCCACTGCATTCCGATTCAATGACTTTTCTTGGTCGATAAAATTATATTTCCGCCAAGTTAAAAAATCCACAAGATTGATGACGACAAGAAAAGCTATAATGGAGCCCCAGAAAATCCAATGCATTATACTCCTTTTTTAATATATACATATAGTATTCTTAATGTTTTAATTTATTTTATTATTGAGTTAATTATAAACTGCTCCAAAATAATCTGGTTTTGGACTTTTTTAGTTAGTTTTTCAAACACTAACTCATAGGAATGCAGAATGAGATTTTCCGATAGATCGTTGGATAGGTAGGTTTGAATCAAAATAAATAGAGTTCCAGTGTGTTTTATTCATATAATACCGAGGAACAGGCGTATTGATTAGCCAAAAAATCCAGTATGATGCAAAAAGAAACACCCTTCTTGTAAAATGAAAGTACGACCAATCAAATACAAGTAGGGGGTGTCTCTTATGAAAAAGAATACCACATTCCCGAATTTGATTCGGAAATTTGTTTCTCCGGAAGAGCTTGATTTATTGATGAAAGCGGTTGGCTATGAGGATGCAGCGCGCAAGTTGGACGTCATGACATTGATTCGATATCTCATTACCGCAGTGACATGTATTAGTTTTTAAATTGTAAAGGGAGAAGGCTACATGTGGAATAGCATCATCGGTTATGGCGGTATTTGGAAATGAAATCCCGTCTTTTGCAGAATTCGGAGCACGCTATGATGATCAATGGTGTCTGCGTCTCATCCAGCCGTACTGGTCCCCTATGCTACAATGTTGTTGGGGGTGGGACAAATGGATGAAAAATTATTAAATGAAGACCTAGAGAAGATGCAACCTTATTTACTGAAATGGTTTCGAGAATACAGTGTAATGATGCTCACTTCTCCGTTTAAGACTTTGAAGTATGAAGTGTCAATGGATGGTTTCGCTCCTGTAAAAGATATGCTGAGTCAAAGCCATCTCTACTCAATTTTGGAAGCCTTTCGCGAACTGGTAAAAACACACTATTATTCTCAAGCTGCCTATGTGATAGAAAAAGAACTTAGAGAAGAAGGAGAAATTGAATGGAGCAATTATTGGAAGTATGAAGTGAAAAACTACTATTTCAGAGGTATTATACCCAGAATTGTATCTCTGTTAGACTATGTGGCCATGATGATAAACGAGTTGTCTCAGCGTGAGTTGATTTCAAACGTAAGGGGTGTCTATTTTAATAATCTTAAGTCATCTTTGACGGCCTGTAAAGAAAAAATCGGATGGCTATCTTATGAGGAAATCAAAGAGTTAGACATGATATTATCTCATGCTTATCTGGATATTACAAAGGAGAAGAAAGATATCTTAACACTCTTTAGGCATACATCAACCCATAGATACTTCGTAGGGATTGACGAGTTAACCGTTCCGTTTCAAAGAAGAGAATTATCAAAGCATGAGCGAGAATTTCTACAATCGCATTATAGTTATGGATTTAGGGGGAAACCTGAGTATTCCTTTGATGAATTAAACGGCACTGTCGAAAAGCTACTGAACAATATAGACGACATGCTCTCCCGGTTGATGGAGATGGATATGATGAAGAACTCAGTACAACGAATAGAGAACGAATAAAGACCGTTCGTAAAAATTCTTTACAAATCCGTCTCATAGATTTGAAAATATGAGTGACAGTCACTCGCGTAATTCAGAAATAATTCCGACGATTGTTTCGTCGTGTTGTAAAGCGATTTATTAATGCAACAATATTGAAACCAATGATTTATCAATTGCTGCTACAAAAGAAGCGTGGCGTTCCGTTAGGTATATCCGTTGTTGAGCCAAAAGGAGATGTGGCAGCAATGGTAAACGAAATGTGTTTAGAAATGGATATCCCATGTATTCATGTAGATCCTGATAAACCCAATTCAGCAAGTTTTAATCCAATGGAAGGTGATACGGATACAGTAGCGGAGGCAACATTCGTTGGTAAGCGGCAAATAGGTTCTTTCCAATGTTAGTTGAATTTACGGGATTCAAGCAACAATAGTTTATTCCGTAGAAGTTCAAAACTGTTTCTGCCATACATGATGCGTTTGATGGTTTTTAACTTATTTATGCTTCCTTCAGCTAATCCGTTGTTATATGGAAGCGTACATGCATTTTCAACCGCATCTATATCTTTTTTAATACCATTGAGAAAGCTAGTCAATTCATTTAATTCGAGGGCTGCTGCTTCTGAAATCCATGTATGTAACAACTCTTTCTCTCCCGATTGAAGAATCTCTTTGAAACGCCAAACCAAGCGAATTAATGTACCGACTAGTGGATATTTCTCAACAACATTTTCTACTTGTTCGAGGGAAATGACTTTCACTTTATCTAGTGGCTTGTAGAGTAATTTTATAAGCCATTTTCTTTCCACAATCTCCGTGGAACCAGCGATGACATCGTTTTCCAGGTCACCTTGTAACCTTTTTTCTTTCGCTATGAATTGTCTAATCGCAGCTTCTGAGCCTGTATATCCTTTCTGTAAAATAGAAGCATGAATCTCTTTATAAGTTGTTCCTTTTGAGCGCAAAGCAATCACTTCATTTCTAAAAGGGGACAGTTTTCCGGGACGCTGTACACCATATTGACCATGAATAGGATTGAAATCAGGCGATAAGTAATTTTTTATTGTGCGCTTTGTATAGCCTGTCTCATCAGCTATTTTTCTAATACTATATCCTTTTACCTGTAAAGCTTTCACTTCTTTGACTTTATCCATAATCTTCTGGATTGCTTCAGTATGTTCACGACCGCGTTGGTCCTCTAAATCTTTAGGGATTTCTTCTTCTCGCATTCTAATGTATTTTTGAATCGTTTGAAGGCTACATTTTGTTTGCGTTCGGATATCTTGTATAGTGCGATCTTGAGACGCCAAGGACTTGACCCAGAGGATTTTAGTACGTCGTGAAGGTTTACTAGTTAGCAGTTCGTTCATTGCGTTCTGTTCCTTGGTTAATGGAATGACAATTCGTCCAGCTAAAATTCTATACATACAGAGCGTACTTGCGTCCGTCAAATTTTTCACTAAGTGAAATCAATCACTGATATGATGCGCTTCAGGATGTGCTTCTCGAATCGCGGCGGCATAAGTAAGAGAGCCATCTCTTGAGACGTATTTTATATTGGGAAAAAGAGAAAGCCAGATAACTACATCTTCTTTTTCTCTTGATTCTATGAGATCAATGACTCTACTATCGGCTAAGTTCACCATGATAGTACCGTAACTCTTTCTCTTTTTCATTGCGAAATCATCGATACAAATAGCTTCGATATCCTCTTTATTGATTACGAGCATGCTTTTTTGATAATTACAGATTGTGCTCTTTTTAACGTCGACTACGTGTTTCGATAGATAAACTGCAGCGGAGACAGAACTTTGTGTGAGTGAAACTTCCAGAATGGTTTCTTTCAATCGCTTGGTTTTCTTCGCTTTATTGTCTATAAAAGAAAAAGTTTCGGCAAATGTCGTCCGATGACATGACGGATTATCACAAAACATTTTTCGATTAGATAGTGTAATCACTACCTTTTTATCTTGAATCGGTAAGTCTTGGAAGTTTCGGTTATAGTGAGAGTGGACTCGAGACGATACACTTTGACAGGAAGGGCACACACATTCTTTTCGAGTAGATGTCACAAAGAAATAAATGAAATCTGAAGATATATCCGTACCTGTACAAATCAAGTTTTCGTCAAGTAATGTGATGAGTTCATCCATAAAGTAACCCCTCCTAGATTCTTTTCACTCTATTATAACAGAATATATCGCTAATTCAACCAACAATGGAAAGAACCTATTTGACGCTTACTTCAATAAGAGCGTTAAACAAAAAGTAATCATGGCAATATAAATTTGATTGAATACTGCATTCGCGCCTTGTCCATAGAACTTTTTCAAAACTAAGTGCTGTTTAATCCATTTGAAAAACAATTCAATTTGCCAACGATTGCGGTAAAGGTCGCTAATTTCTTGGGCACTTCTTTTCGCATCATTGCACACAATCGAGATCTTTTTTCCTTCACCATTCAATGCCTCTATCAAATAAAGGGGATGTTTCATCTTTCCAATTTTTACGATGGCCCTCCGTGTAATTGCCGAGGAAGAATCTACAGGTAGTTCTTCTATCAAGTGAATGATGGTGTTGGACTTGATACGCGTGACAAAACGAATTCCGTTCTCGCAATAGAAATCGAACTTGTCGAAATCGAAATACCCCCGGTCGAACACATGAAGAGCCTCTTTATCCTGTACGATTAACGCATCTAACTGTGTTAAATCAGAGGGTCTGGCAGGTGTAATAATCACATCGTTTGGGTAAGATATCCCATCTGAAAAAATGATAGATGTATGCATTTTTACACCGGCTTTTGTATCACGAAAATCCGCCCACCGATATTGACTAAGACACATTGAAATGGTGGAAGAGTCGATTAAATGGATTTTCCCAAGTGCCGCATCTACCTTTTTCGGACCAATTTGTTGATGGAGTTTTTGAATAAGATGATGCAAGACTACCTCGAATATTTCAGGCGGAATATCTCTCAACTTTCTTGAAAGTTGGGATTTACTAATGCTAGCTATGCCAACTATTCTTTGTACAGCTTTTTTACGCTTCACTTTTTCACTAATTCGTCTAAGACTCGGTAACCCCTGTAATTGGGCATAGATGAAAAGCTTTGTAAACGTCAGGGTATCAAGCTTCTTCACATACTTATCAATTTCGGCATGATCAATCATTTTTTGTACAACATGTGTATCGAGTGGATAAATGTATTCATTGAATACAGTTTTTGTGGTATACTTGTCCATGGTTTCTCCTTATAGTTTGGGATTTGGACAGAATTACCCTTATCCCTTATTATAAGGGGTTTTTTATTCGTTTTATATAAAAATATCCCATATTACCCAATAAATTAATGAGATTTTCACTTGACAATCGGATTTTATTTTAATGCAACGCTAGTAACAAAAGATGAAACAATAAATAGGTTGATTAAATTCTTTAAACTAACAGACGAACAAATTAAGAAAACAAACCAATATCGTAAGTTATGTAACTTAGAACTTATTGACTAAAATTTAAAGTAGATGGAGCGCCGTATGATGGGAAACTATCACGTACGGTGTGGAGCAGGGGAAAAGGTGGAGATTATATCAAAGCCTTACCTATTGCTATTACCATCCTTGATATAGTTTTACCACGTCATACCTATTGGAAAATTGGTATACTTTTTACATGAACATAATTGACTTGCAATAAAATAAACTTTCTGCAAACGGGCCGTTTAATTGGATAAGGACCAGATAATTACAAGAAAGAAAGGTGAAATTGTACTGCTAATTTCACCTTTCTTATGGTTAGATATTAAATTAATCACAGTCTTGTCAATTTGATCCGAAATAATTAAGTGTAACTCTCCTGGCCACCAATTAGATGTACCCCTGTCCATCGCTTTTCAATTGCATCCCAAACTGCCGACGAAAAATCATCGTAGCTGATACTGCTGCCCAAAAATTTGCTTTCATCATTAGATGGTTTCCACCGATTGTAGTTCCCAGTACGCAAGCCCATAGGAATGTAAGCTGGAGGAGGAATCAAATACGCCCATGAGTCTAATGGAGGTGTTTCTTGCAGATAATCTCTTAGACGAGCTTGTGCTATACCTCTAGGCAATGTGCGTTTTGGGAAACTAGGATCTTGACAAATCCGTCCACCATTGGGTAAGTGTAAAGAACCTGCTCCTCCCACAGTGATAATCAAACGTCCTTCCATATCATCAACTGATTCACGAATGCGCGTGTCAAGTTCTATCCATGCAGTTGGAGAAACGTCACCTCGTAGTCTAATTGCATTCACTACGATATCAGCGTGGGATGCAGCATTACGAAGACTAGAAATATCGTCAATATCTATAGTTACGGTTTGAAACAACTCTTTAGTTTTTGGCAATCTAGAGGCATCACTAGGATTTCGTACTGCAGCAGTCACTTGAATTTTTTTATGCTCAGATAATTGTCTAAGGATAGCTACGCCAGTGCGCCCAGTTGCCCCCAAAAGCAATAAACGTGTCATAAACAAACAACCCCTTATTTAAAGATAGGCTTTAATCAACTAGTTTAAGACTGTATTTGGCTACATTTGCTTCGATATCGAAAAATGTAACTCTTATACCCTAACATTTGTTTTCATTTCAAAACTTTACTTGGTTTTGTGAACTTGACCACTAAAGAAATCACTATACCAATGAAAAGCATGAGGGCCATAGTTTCAAATGTTAATAAGTAGCTGCCAGTGTTTAATAGCGCTACAGCCACGATTGGCCCAAGTGAAGCACCTATGAATACAAAAAATACATAAAGAGAAACTGCAGCTCCACGTGCATGACCGCCAAGTTGGCCTACTAATGAAATAAGTGTGGGTACTGTAACCGCAATTCCAGTCACGAATATAACGCTCATAATAATAAGTAACGGTAAATTAGAGGTAAACCCTAAAAAAGCTAAACCTACAAAAGCTAGTGTTAGTCCGGCACGTAGACTGTTTTGAATACCATATTTGGCAACTAGTTTTCCTGTAAACGGAGAAAACAACATTCCAATAATTCCAACGGTACGTACAAGGAAAACGTCTTTACTTCCTAACCCAAGTTCTAAACTTAAATAGTTTCCAAGTGCAGTATACATTCCAACAAAAGTAAGTAATAAGGTAATGGCAATCACATAACAGAACAGCAATGGTTTTATTGTAAAAATGAAGCCAAATTGTTTGAAGGGTTCTAGTAAACTGCTATTCTTGTTTTGATTATCGACGTTTGGGATACGTAAAGCCACAATAATAGTTGTTATTAAATAGATAGCTCCGATAATAAAAAATACATACCGCCATCCAAACATACTGCTGATGGAGCTACTGAAAACTTGACCTACAATCCCAGCCATTAAAAAGCTGGAGCTAACAAAACCAATCGTAGTAACATGTTTTTCAGGTGGGAATATTTCTACAATATAAGTAACCACTACAGGGGGGAAGGTTGCCGCGGCTATTCCTTGCAAGCTCCTTAGGATGATAAGCATTAAAAGGCTAGTCGATAATCCTGAAGCTATGGTAATAATGGATAATATAACTAAACCATATAAAATAACTGGTTTTGGACCGTATCGATCGGACATTGGACCTGTAAACAAACATCCCACTGCGTAAAACAATGAAAATGCGCTACTAGTCCAAACCGTCTGTGCAGTTGTGGAGTTAAACACGTCACTAAAGATTGCTGCTAATGGAATAGTCAAATAAACACTGGATACTACTACCAGCCCACACCAAAACAATATAACTGTCATGAGCGAATAATTTCTTTCATAACTCATGCTGTTCTTGCTTGCTATTTGAGTCATAGGAATTCTACCTTCCTTTCAAAAGGAACCTCTAATTTTATGAGGCCACTGAAAAACCAAAATTCAGAAAACAAAGTCACCACTTGAGAAGTATATTTATCTCAAAATCTGACTGGCATCCCCACAATCCCCCTGAAAAGTGATGGAAATGTGGGATTTAATTTTTGTTTTTTGAAAAAAAGAGACTTTTTCAGCGGCCTCAATTTTATAGGGGTTCCTTTTGTTTTAGTCATTTATTATGACGGTATTTCGGTAATACGACTTTTAGCTAAAAAATCTGGATCAGTCGCTACTGTACCAGCCTGACCCCAATTAGATAAAGGAACATCTCGCAAGACGACTAAAACTTTATCTGGTGGGATGTTAAACATATTAGTCGTTACGTCTGTAAGTTCCTTGATCCATTCTTGTTTTTGTTTATCGTTAAATCCTTCCCAACAGTCAACCTTAATAATAGGCAATTTAAACACCTCCTTAACAAAGAAATATCGGTAATATAATGTAACTTACCTACATTCATTATAACTAAATTGCAACCTATGTCAATAGGTTACTTCCTTGATTTGTAATTCACTTACTTATGTCGTAAAATAGCTACAATAGGTTTTTAATGGAGGTCAGAAAATGAATGAAGAAAATGAAAAAATGAATTCTTTAATCCCCTTAATGGATTTTGATTTACTAAAAAAGCTGGTTGTTGGAATTGGTGAGGTATCAGACATTACGGGAATTCCCACACGAAAAATTCGTTACTGGGAAGAAAAAGGAGTTATTCAATCCGAAAAAGAAGGTGAAGGGACCACAAGAAGGTACAATTATTTAAATATCAAAAAGATTCTTTTGGTCCAGGAAATGATCGAAGAAGGTTTTACACTGGATGCGGCAGCAGCAAAGGTCGAAAAACGAATGAAAATCCTCAATGATTCGTTTCAAAAACTGGCTGATAGTATAGCCAAGGAAAATTAATTGATTACCATGTATCATAGATACGCCGTCAATAGTTATTCCAGAAAAGGGCGCGATTGTTGCAGTTCATAAGCCTAATCCCACGGTAAAGATACAATGGGGTTAGACTTTTTTTATCCCTATAGCATTTAGAAATTACAACTAGATGATTTCCCAGGTATTGTTATCCAACAATGATTTACTTATCGGCAACGTTAATATGAAAAATGATACGTTAGGCAAGTCAAGTGAAAATATACACCTTTTCGGAAGTGTTGCGACTACCACTTTGATTTGATAAACTAAATCCATATTCTATTAGTTTCCAAATCATCGTATGTTGATGAAAGTCGTTATACCTTTTCATTTCAAAAGGAGATTCGACACAAATGTTGTAGCCTTTGTATTCTCGTTTTGAGAAAAGCCAGGCAGGTGTCATTGTACGTCGCAAAATTGCTTTCGGGCATAATCACATGGGGTATTTACGCATTTTTGCGTGATATATATTAAAAGTCGATTGAATCCTTCGGGATACAGTCGGCTTTTTTTTTGATGTGCGCCCTGCATGGGTAAATACTTGGCGGTGAAAGTCCGCTACAGGCTTGGCAGTAGGAACTGTTAGCGAAAGACAAGGTGGCTATCGTGAGGTAGTGGCTGAAGGAAGTCGGACGCAAAATCCTGAACTGACGAACAGAAACTAGATACAAGGCTGGCTAAGTCGGATGAGATTGCATCACAAATCAAAGTCCAATACTGCCCGAAACTTATTCAGTAAATCTAGCAGTTACATAGGAGGAAAGTATTTACCCTTACCAGGGGAGGTCTTGCGAGGGCTTTGTGGGCGTTGGCATAACAAACCTAAGCAACTTTTATGGTGACATAAAGGTGAATCGCAAGAAGTCAGCAGACGTCATAGTAGCGTTCGAACTGACAGAACGTGAAGGACTGAACAATAATAATTTTGAAGAAACAAGGAGGTGTGGGAATTGCGACAACCGCAGAAAACAAGGAAACTTGACTACCATCGGAGAGATAATGTGGAACATGAAGGGTACGATGGAGTGCCTAGCAATTTCCATGGTGAACTGGAGAATCAAAATGGTGTATATCTGTTTGAGAGAATCTTATCAAGAAATAATCTTAATCAAGCTTACCTTCAAGTTGTCAGAAATAAGGGAGCAGCAGGCGTTGACGGTATGACGTACGACCAACTGCTTCCACACTTGAAGGAGCACAGAGAAGAATTACTAGAAAGTTTACAAAATGGAACATTCCGCCCACAACCCGTATTACGGGTTGAAATCCCAAAGTCGGATGGCGGGGTAAGAAAACTAGGGATTCCAACTGTCATCGACCGAATGATTCAACAAGCAATCAATCAAGTTTTACAACCACTATTTGACCCGACGTTCTCCGATAACAGTTTTGGGTTTCGTCCGAAACGTAGTGCACACCAAGCCATCATACAGGCGAAAACGTACTACGAACAAGGGTATAAACATGTCGTAGACATTGATATGAAAGCTTACTTTGACACTGTAAACCACGATAAATTGATGTATTACATCGAGCGAAAAGTACAAGATAAACGCGTACTTCACCTCATTCGTCAATACCTCAAAAGTGGCATCATGATAAATGGTCTATTTGAAGCGTCCGAAGAAGGAACACCACAAGGGGGAAACTTATCGCCACTACTAAGTAACATTTACTTAGATGAATTCGATAAGCTTCTCGCAGAACGTGGTCATAAATTCGTCCGCTACGCTGACGACTGTAATATTTACGTCAAAAGTAGACGAGCAGGTTATCGTGTGATGGAAAGCTCCATTAAATTTCTCGAAGGTAATCTAAAGCTAACAGTGAATCGTGACAAAAGTGCGGTAGGTAGCCCATTAAGGCGAAAGTTCTTGGGTTTCTGTATCCATCCCACAAGGAACGGTGTCAAAATTCGACCTCATCAACAAGCCAAAACCACTGTGAAGCGCAAGTTAAAGAAAATAACAAAACGGAACAGGGGTAGAAGCATAGAAGTCCTTTTCAAGCAAATTAGACAGCTAATGACGGGATGGATAAATTATTACGGCATTAGCACGATGAAAAGTTTCATGACTGATTTAAACGGTTGGTTGAAACGGAGGATAAGACAATACATCTGGAAACAGTGGAAAATGCCACGAACAAAACGGAAAAATCTTATCCAACTCGGTATAGATGAACGAAAAGCCTATGAATGGTCCAATACCCGAAAGGGATATTGGCGAATATCAGCAAGTTATGTCCTTCATAGGTCATTAACAGACGAAAAACTGTTACAACTCGGATATATGGATATATCCAAGAAGTACTAGTTTGTACACTCAAATTATTGAACCGCCGTATACGGGTCCGTATGTACGGTGGTGTGAGAGGGGCGAACGAATCGGATTACGATTCGTTCACTCTACTCGATTTATGACATTGAATAAAATTCAAGTTCGGACATGATTAATTGGGATTCCGTAAACTTTATCATTTTTCCTACTATCGGCATATGAATGAATGCTTCTAGAACTGGTTTGTTGCTTGCCGTTTGTAAGGCATGGGCATAAATTTGTAGTTGGGGTAAATAAGCCACTACACGCTCCGCCCAGAATTCTTCACGACCGGGGAATGTTTTATGGTCAATTATAACCCAACCGTTTGGAAATTCGATTAAGTAATCAATTAGTCCAAATGCTTTTTGGTTATTTAATTTAAGGTGAATAGGGAACTCTTTGTGAATATCAAATTTACCAGTGTATGTCGTTTCGACAAAATGATTTAATCGATTCGATGCCTCAATTAAATCATTAACCGATAAAGCGCTAAGGTCAAAATTTTGCAAAGTCGATTGTGCAAGTTGTTCACGTTTAGCTTTATCTAGTTTGGATGAGTCAGCAGCTAAAAAATTATGAACCAACGTTCCTAACACATCCATTTCAGGACTACCGATGATTGGTAAACGTGAACCGATAGAGTGAATCGGTACATTTAATTGTTCTGCTTTTACTATATCCTCATCGACTTCAACAAACTTAGTCATACTCGGTTTAAACGTAGCAGGTTGGAACTCAACTGAATTACGAGTACCCCCGACATAAATCGTTTGTTCAGTTTTATTCGAAATGTTTAGCTGGTGTTCTGGTAATTCCAAGTTGCGAGTTTTTATTTTAAATGATTCTCCATTAATATTAATACTATCATTCATAATAGACGTAATGACTTGATTCCCATTACTATCTTTTTGTTCGTTCAGCCATGAAGCTTTAGAAAAATCCCGTGTTGCGAACACTAAGTAATCCCTAGCGCGGGTCATACCGACATATAATAAGCGCTGACTTTCTTCTTGAAGTTGCTTCTTCCGTAATGTGAGTTGAGGTGCATCCTCGATTAAGGAATCAAATCCAACATCTTTGGAACTCTTCCCATAAGGCCATGGCCAGTAATAAAGCGTTCGACCATTCAATGGCTTTTTAACATCAAATGGCTGTGTACTGGTTGCTATTACGCGGTCAAACACAGGCGGTTTTCCACTGCTAATTGCAGATTTATTTAATGAATATAAAATAACAAATGGCCACTCTAAACCTTTCGAACGATGATATGTTAGGATTTTTACGGCATTTTCATTTGTTGATTCAGCGACACGATTCAGCTCTTTATCTGACTTAACATCTTCTAAATAAAATAATAGACCGTTAACTGTTGCTGCATAACCATTCATTTTTGCTCCATGTTCATATTGTTTCACAAGTGAACGGAGGTTATCAATATTAGCAAGCCGCTGTTTTCCGTTACCCCAACGCATTATTTGTTCATCTACTTTTGCTTTCACAAGAGCTAAATCTAAAACCTCTGAAGGACTCATTTTAAATATATTTTTCCGCGCTTCAGTTAGTTGCATGATGATTGGATCGTTGTCTACTAAAGCTTGTGGTCTGTCGCTTTGTAACCACGCTTCAAGCCATTCACCATTTTGCCATTCCTCAGATGAAAAGTGGAGTATTTTGGCTAAAGCTAATGTATCACGTTCGTCGATAAAATAACGTAATGTTGCGATAGCATAAACGACTTCCTCTGTATCCGTCAATCCACTTCCGCCTACAGATGCCTGAATACCTAAATTAGCTAAGGCACTTGCAATTTCTGAACACTCATCGTTCGAACGGCAGAGGATAGCGATGTCACTAGGCTTTAACGTTCTTTCTAGGCGAGTTTCTTTATCGATGATGATATATTGCTCTTTTAGCTGGATAACGTCATATATACCCTGTGAGACCATTTTAGCATCTGTTTTAGCATTTTTAGAACCAGTAAACGACCATGCTTCGATTGAAGGTTGTTGATGAACAAGATCATCGCGTTTTGGGTTAAGTTCAACGAGTTCTTTTGGTAATCCTGTAACATCAAATACTGGGACAAAAAGAGCATTAACGAAATTAACGAGAGATTTACGCGAACGATATGAATCGCCTAAGATTTCTTGATTGATGTCTTCGATATTGCTCATAGCGGTTTTCATCAAATCTGGATCTGTACCTCGGAAACCATAAATGGCTTGTTTTGTGTCACCAACCCAAGTTGTACTTTTGGCAACTTCGAGTAGTTTCATGTTTAAAGCGATTTGTAAGGGACTCGAATCCTGAAATTCATCCACAAATATGGCTTCTATTCGTTCTTTTAACGCATCGGTATATTCTGGATTTTCGAGTATCTTCAAAGCTAAATATTCTTGATCCGTAAAGTCGATTAAGCCACGCAAATTCTTTTCTTTTTCATATAAATCTATCGCTTCTGCAGCGCAATAAAATATCGCTTCAATTATTGTTCTTATATCTTCATGCAGTTGGGGGTGTGTTGTGTGAAAACTTGCTGCATTATGAATTGGTGAAACTTCTTCCTGACTAGCTTTAGCTGGCTTTAATTTTGTAGCTTTTGCCCATTGGTCCCACATTAAATAACTATTTCGTTCATAATATGAAATCATCGTATTAATAGATTCTACTACGCCTAGTGTAGTCTTCGTATTGTCTGATCCTGGTAATGTTTTACTTGCATTTTTTAGCGCAACGAGTAAATTTGCTGTTAATTGTTGACCATCTCCAACAGGGGTAGGGAGCCATTGTTGCATTGTTTTCCAAGAATAGTTGGCACATGCTGCAACATCGTTTGCTAATAATCCATTTTCACGTGCAAGCTTTAGGACATTTAAAACGTACTTGTTCCATGGATACTCGCCACCAATCAATTGGAAACGTTGCAATGCATTATAATTTTCAACCTCATGTTTTTGAATAGATTGGTAAGCAATGGAGTTGAAAAGAGAAAGTGCTTCAGCATCTTCCAAAATATTTTGTTCCGGTGATAATCCAACTTCTAGAGCAAACTCTTTAATTAACCGGCCGAATACACTGTTCATAGTTCCAACATAGCCATCTAGGATACGCAAAGCTTCTTCTGTTTTACCGCTTTTTAGAAGATCTAATCGAATACGTTCGATTAACTCTTCCGCCGCTTTTTTAGTAAATGTTGTCGCAACGATTTTTTCAGGGGCAATATTTTGCTGAACAGCGTCAATAATTTCTTTGGAAAGACGCGTTGTTTTTCCGGCACCAGCACCAGCACTAATAATCTTTAAAGAACCAGTCATACTTGAACCCTCCTCATACCGCATAAATCCTGATAATCACAAAATTTACATAACGGTTTAAATGGCGCTGAATTATCTATTTCAATACCTGTAGCAACAGCTACACCGGTAGTCAATGTATCTTGGATTTTATTTAATTCAAGACGAATTAGTTGCACCGTATCGTTTAAAGAATTACTTGCAACTTGATATTGTTCAGGTATTTCATCATCTACAACGGCATAAAAATCACCAGTTGAAAGCATAAAATATGCAACCGGAATAACTTCATCATCGGTAGCCATAAGCCATTGATACAAAGCAAGTTGGATTGATCCATCTATTAACTTTTGTTTGTAGTTGGAAGGACGTCGAGACCATTTTGCATCTAAAATTACGGTCTTTTTCGTAGGGGTTTTACCGATTAAATCCAATCGACCTTCGAACTTAATCTCATTTTCCCATGATTTATTATGCGTACTTTCTGTTTCTATAATTGTTATTTTCGAGTCCTCTAAGAATTTAGCAAATTGTTGCATAGATTTCTGTAGATCGTTGCGAACTCTTCTAAATAACGAATGATGCTCAGGTAATAAAAGAGTTGCTGCCATTTTAGGAACAATTTCATCGAAAAGGTCACCGGTATGTTGTTGGATATTATGATTCGATGTAAATACTTGCTCTGTTATTAAACGTTCGAGAATGGCATGTCCTAAGTTTCCTAGCATAATCGATTCATTTGGCAAAGATAGGGTATTGCTTGGTCGTATTTTGGCACTGTACTGAAGCGTCCATTTTAAAGGACAACTTAGCATTGTTTCAAAGCTTGTTGCCGATTCAATTTCGCGTAAATGTACTTTTTGTTGAGGAACATGCCAGTGTTGAATTGGACCTGGAATCTCTTTATTTGTTAAAGCTAACCGGTCAAATCTATCGTCAATAATACTTACCGTTTCTTGTGAATATAGTAAAGTTGGATTAATCGTAATTTGTTTTTCATCCTCATTTATTTTAGATAAAGCAAAGCGAATTTCATCAAGAAGTGGATGTGCTTTTACATCTCCTGCACGAACTTTTGATGGAATAAATAATATAATGCGGTCTTTTGCGAAACGTATCGCGTGATGCCAAGATAAATTTTCACGTTTTCGAATTTGCTCCGGTGAAGTTAAATGTACGCCATGTTGTTCCAAAAACATTCGCTCTGCGTCAGACCACTTTTTTAATTGGAAGGTAGTGTTTTGTGTAAACTCCCACCAAAGTACGTTGCTTACTTGCCCCCAAATGGCGCCTGGTTGCTGTACCGTATTCCATTGCGCTGACTCTTGAACATAATCAGGTAACTTAGATCCGTCACCCAGCACTGAATCTAAAATGTTTGCTAGTTGAAGCTGATTAATTTTTTCGACATTTAACGCGCGGATACCTGCAATTAATTCATTTGCAGAACTATATGCTTGAGCGAAGATTGGATTAGGCTCCATTAAATTTTTATTTAAAGCCCATTTACTAATTTTACGGCAAATATTATCGATAATTGAACATGGGAGACCGTCAGTTGTATCAAAGTAATCATGATTCACCCAAATATCAATAATCTCCAATAGCTCTTGCTTCTTCTTGTTAATCTTCTTTGTTTCTAGTCCTTGTTCAAACCATTTCGCTTCAATTTCAGTAACTGCTTCATCAATTGCTGTATGCCACCTATCTCCACCTATACCTGGTTCATCTGAAAGGACACTTGCCAGTTTATAACATAGTTTTTTAGGAAGAGGAGATGTTGGCAACGTGAGAAGTTCCATAATTCTATCAATCCGGACAGGTTCCCAATAAGTTTCTAATGTGAGAGGCAATACTTGCAAAGCTGATCGCCATTTAGAATACTCGTTTACTTCGCTTGAAGGGAGGCCTCGTCTATGGAATAACTCAGCTAATAATAAATTGTTTGCATTGTTAATAATTAGGGTTTGATCGTCACCTTTTAGTTCCAGCCAGCTTATCAGATAATCAGCGGCCTCCCATTCTTGTTCAGAACGGACAATTGAAAATGACCCATCACCAGTTAGTGTTAAATCGCCAATTGAATCTTCATCATATAAAGCCATCTTAATTTTTTCTAAATCTGTAGAAGGCTTTGAGGGAACGGTTGGTACTTGTAGCGTCATTTGTTTGATCTGAACCTCGTTTTGTTGTAATAGCCTAACGAGTTCTTTTTCCCAGTTGTTCCATATTGAATGATCTTCATCTACAATATTGATTTTTTTAATCGTTAGAGGTAAGTAGTTTTGTTTCAATAAATCAAATAAAGTACGAACTCGATCTGAAAAACCTTTGCTATGATTGTGGTCCGATAGTTCTATTTCTGCAATGGCTTCAATCCACTTCCCGCCGCCTTGGTGAATAGTAGGATACCATCCAGCTAGAATCAATTCATCACGCTTAGTTTTCAATTCGCGAGCCGTATTCCATGAGTCTATTTGAAAAGACTTGGAATACGGTTTTTGGCCATTATCGAGTTTAGCGATGGTCGTTTGCCACTCAGCTATACAGACACTTTCAGCGATAGGAGGGATAGATTGCCCTAGCTGTATTTCTAAAATATTTATAAGCCCGTCAAACCCTGTAATTATTTTACCGATACTAGCCGAACTATCACTAAGCTCATCTGGATAAGATTTCGAATCGAGCCAATGCCCTAAAGTAATTTCCATTCATATAACCTCCAAATAAATGCCTTTTATAATATATTACATTCTATTATGCAGGAATGATATGAGAAGAGTGTTAATTATGAGATTTCTGGTTTGGAGTGTTGGAAATTACATAATATGTGTAAGGGGTTTTTGGGAGGAGTTGGAAAGTGCTGGGTGTTCGTTCAATACGCGTAGTTAATTAAGATGTGTATAGGCAAATGTTTTAAAATAGCCAAATATTGAATTGTTTAATTATGTAAACCTCGTAAATCCCGTTTGTAGTGGTATTATGGTATTAATAGTGAGTTTGAAAGGGGGTATTCAAAACCAAACCCCAACTCCGATTTTTATGAAATTCTACAAGGGTCATTTATGGACGCGGTTTGCTCTAATATGCATTCAATTGACTTGGATAAAGAAATAAGTAACTGGTACAAGCAAAAGTCTGCTAATGTTATCTATAGAAGGTATTGTGATCAGTTAATTGTAATTATTCCTATTGAAAACCAAAATACAGGTGTATTTGCTATAATTAAGAAGTGGGTTATTCAGAATTATTAATAATAAGGAAATTGACGTTTTAGATGTGCAACTGAAAAAACAGATATTCAATTTTTGAATGGTAACAATATATAAGGTACGTAGCTACAGCCATCTGAAAATTGATTACTTAGGCTTTGGATAATTGACCCACTTCACTTAATTTGGATTTATTTCTAGATGATATATAGTTGAGTAATGTGTAAGTAACATGTAGCAGGAAAAGATTTAGAGTATTTGAATCTATTTGAGGGGTCAATGAATAAAAGGGGTTTTACAACAAACATTAAAAGGATGTTTCTGATGCATTATTATAATTCGGGTTATGCAAAGGTGAATAATCATTTTGTGATTAAAAATTTATCATATAAGGCTTCCAAGGCAATGGAAAATCCTATTCTTTCTATAGTTCAAAACTTTATAGTGCGAGGAAATCCAACGATTGCTACTCCATTTTTACGTAAGAAACTTCATTTAAAACAATCTTATCTACATGAAATGGATGATGTTCGGTTTATTCAATCTTTGCCATCAGATTGGAGTCGTTCCATTCGGGGAGATGATGTGAATCAGTCGTATCCTGCTTTAACGTTTTATGAAGATTTACGTCAAATATATAATCAAAAAAGTTTTATAGCAGATTTATTTATTGCAGAATGTCCTATCAATCATATTATTCCTGATAGTAACTTTGAAAAGCAGGAGGTAGATTTCTATAGTCCGTTACTAAAACTCGTTATAGAAGTGGATGGTATACATCATGAAGATAGACGACAACAAAAGCTAGATCAAAAACGGGACAAGTTCTTAAGTAAATATGGGATCAATGTAATTCGGATTTCAACTACGCAAATTAAAAATAAAGATTATGAAAATCTTACTTTAAGTCTTCGAGAAAACTATTATAAACATGAATCAAAAATTAAATTGTTCGAAAAGTATTTGGAAAATCCATCGTCATATCAATTGCACTTTCAATTAACGGAAATTTACCGCTTTCAAATGTTGGTCATAGAGTTAGTTAAAGGAGAGCATCTTCTATTTAGCGATAAACAGTGGGATTTTGCAGTAAGTACCCAGCAGCAGGCTCAATCGCTTCAACTAGCTATGGAGGATTTGGATAAATGGTTTGAAGTTATTGGGGAACTGTTTAATGAATCTATTTCACTACCTAAAATACATGTGCATTCATCATTTAAAAAAGATTACATTTGCATTGATAATTTAGTTGGAAGGTATTGGGATGACACTTTAAATGATCCATCTATCATCTATATAAGGGATGATTATTTTGAAGAGAATAATTACCGTGTAATGAATACAGGCTACATCGTGAATTATGCAATAAAAGAAGAACAACATTTGCCGTCGCTTCAATATATATTAGACGTCCTTTATGGATTTAGCACATTTAATGCAGGACAAACTGAAATTATTATTAATACATTAAATCGTAATGATACAGTAGGGCTTTTACCAACTGGAGGGGGGAAATCCTTAACGTATCAAATCTGCACTTTTTTACAGCCGGCGATTAGCTTTGTCGTTGCACCAATAAAATCGTTAATGGTCGATCAAGTTGGAAATTTAAAGAAAAAACACTTTGTTGATTGTATCGATTATATTAATGGAGATTTGCCACCTCAAATTGCATCAGATAATTTAAATGGTTTTACAGAAGGGAGATTTTTATTTTTAATTATTTCGCCTGAAAGGTTTCAGCAACAGGAATTTCGAAATCGAATCCAGATGATTCAAGCAAAAAAACAATTTGCATATGCTGTAATTGATGAAGCACATTGCCTATCCGAGTGGGGGCATGATTTTCGGACATCTTATTTAGCGTTAGCTCTAACTATACGTAGATATGCGCCAACCGCAACTTTTTTGGCATTAACTGCTACAGCTTCCTCAAAAGTATTGCAAGATATTCGTAATGAATTAGATGTTTCTAGCCAAAATGTAAAAACCATTTCAGACTTTACACGAAAAGAACTACATTTTCATGTTGTTGAGGCCACCAAGTTTGAGAAACAAGATAAGTTGGCTATGGTAGTACAAGAAAATCAAAAACCAAATCCTATGATTATTTTTACGCAGACAGCGGGGGGACCTAACGGATGTTTTAAGCTTAGTAATCAGCTTGGAAATCAATTGGGTTTAAAAACGAATTTTTATAGTGGACGCAAGCCAAAGGACTTCGATACGCAAAACTTTGCAAAATATAAAGAAGATGTTCAAAGTGCATTTATGAATAATGAATTAGATGTATTAGTTGCTACAAAGGCATTTGGTATGGGAATAGACAAGCCGGATGTACGTACGGTAATTCATTACGGTATTCCTTCTTCCCTAGAATCATATTACCAAGAGGCGGGTAGGGCAGGAAGGGATCGTTCTAATTCTGACTGTTATATTTTATTTACGAAAGATCAGTTAACGGAACATCAAAGAAATGTTTTATTTGGTTTAACTACGAACTTAGATGAAATAGAAAAAACAACGAGGGTTTTACAAGGCGATTTAAATAGTATCATGTTTTTAATGAAACAAGGATTAAAGGATGTCGAAGAAGAAACATCCATACTCTGTGATTTCTATTTTGAGCATTTAAGAGAACAGAGGGTAGTGCATATCCCAAAACAAGGAAATAATGAAAAGATTATATATAGGCTGGCACTTCTTGGACTTGTAGACGATTGGGTAATTGAATGGAAAACAAATACAATTATTGTGAATCTAAATGATTATGAAGAAGATAATATTAAGGATAGTGTTTTTAAATATATTCAAAAATATGATTCTACCTTTACTGAAACAGCTATATACAACAATGCAGAGTTGCTAGATTATTTAAAGGTTTATGAAAGCCATTCTGTTTCACCTTTATATAAGTATGCTTATATTCTACTTAAATGGTATAACGATAATGTTATATACTCCCGTAAGCAATCACTTAAAAATATGTTTAATTATGTTTTAGAGTTTAAGGATTCAGATGACTTTCAACATAAATTAGAAACCTATTTTAAACGTAATGACGATGTATATTTATTAGAAAAGACAGTTGCCAAACCTCATAATTTGAATAATTGGTGGAAAGTTTACTATGTAGAAACAAATGATAAGACAGTACCTAAAAATGAAAGTGAGATAAAAGATTTATCGATTACATTAAGTAGATTTCTAGAAAGTTATAAAAATGATCCTGCTTTAAATTTAATTGAAGGAATTACTACATTAGTTAGTAGGGGTTTTTTAACTCAAGAATCTAAACTGCGCTTAATTCAATCTATTAAGCATATCACAACATTAGAAGAAGACCTCCGAAAAGAAATATTGTTATCAATTGTAGATGTAGCTAATGAATTTTTAATACAAGAAGAAAAAGTTATTTTAAGTGAAGTTTTAATAAACAATGGATTCGATTCTGTAGAAGATAAAAAGTTTGTTTATCAATCATTTGAAGATAAATTTTCATATGGTCAACTTGTAAAACATTTAAGTTCTAGAATCAAAGAAGTTAGAATAGGCGGTGAGTATCCGTGGGACAATTAGGAGACATTGAATCATTAGAAACCTTTATTGATGAGTTAGGCAACGAAATTAAACATGTCAAAAAAGCATCAACATATTTAAAGGAAATTGAGGCACAACATTTATTGGTGGAGAAGCAGTTAGAAAGTGTTAAGCAGACAACCGAAACGCTTGAAGATATTCAATTGCATTTTGCTGATAAAACGATGGAGTTTGAATCGGAATTAAAGAAAAGTGAAAATCGATTTAAAGAACTAAATTCTACGGTGGTAAGTTCTTTTTCCGAGACAGAGCATTACTTAAAAGAGCATATCAGCATGATTAAGCAAGAGACATCTATGGTTGGAAAAGACGTTCGGGATCTTCAATCAAAAACTAACTTGCTTGAACAACAAGTAGTATCCATGTATTCTACCGTATCCACAGTAAATAATTCGATTATTGAGTTGCAACGGCAAATTAATCAGCTAGAGCAGAAAAATTCGGAACACAAAGAAACAGTTCAACGATCTTTTGAAAATCAGAAGCAGTCTGTAAAACGAGTTGAGAAAATCTCTATTTTAACAACTGGTATTCTACTAATCGCGATTATTTTAATAAGAATTGTGTGAATACAATAGGTTTCTAATTACAGAGCAGAGTAGCGATATGTATTTTTGGATTCAATTTTACGGAAATTAATTTGAGGTGCTTTACTTAAGATGGTGAAATTAGTAAGACTATTGAAGGCTATGAAGCATGATAGGAAATTGCGAAGTGGTCGCATATATTCAAAAAGTCACAAATGTTCTATGGTTAGATGTGACAATGAATATAGTTTTCATATTACGAGATCCCCAAGGAATGTAAGCGTCAAATAGGTTCTTTCCATTGTTGGTTGAATTAGCGATATATTCTGTTATAATAGAGTGAAAAGAATCTAGGAGGGGTTACTTTATGGATGAACTCATCACATTACTTGACGAAAACTTGATTTGTACAGGTACGGATATATCTTCAGATTTCATTTATTTCTTTGTGACATCTACTCGAAAAGAATGTGTGTGCCCTTCCTGTCAAAGTGTATCGTCTCGAGTCCACTCTCACTATAACCGAAACTTCCAAGACTTACCGATTCAAGATAAAAAGGTAGTGATTACACTATCTAATCGAAAAATGTTTTGTGATAATCCGTCATGTCATCGGACGACATTTGCCGAAACTTTTTCTTTTATAGACAATAAAGCGAAGAAAACCAAGCGATTGAAAGAAACCATTCTGGAAGTTTCACTCACACAAAGTTCTGTCTCCGCTGCAGTTTATCTATCGAAACACGTAGTCGACGTTAAAAAGAGCACAATCTGTAATTATCAAAAAAAAAAGCATGCTCGTAATCAATAAAGAGGATATCGAAGCTATTTGTATCGATGATTTCGCAATGAAAAAGAGAAAGAGTTACGGTACTATCATGGTGAACTTAGCCGATAGTAGAGTCATTGATCTCATAGAATCAAGAGAAAAAGAAGATGTAGTTATCTGGCTTTCTCTTTTTCCCAATATAAAATACGTCTCAAGAGATGGCTCTCTTACTTATGCCGCCGCGATTCGAGAAGCACATCCTGAAGCGCATCATATCAGTGATCGATTTCACTTAGTGAAAAATTTGACGGACGCAAGTACGCTCTGTATGTATAGAATTTTAGCTGGACGAATTGTCATTCCATTAACCAAGGAACAGAACGCAATGAACGAACTGCTAACTAGTAAACCTTCACGACGTACTAAAATCCTCTGGGTCAAGTCCTTGGCGTCTCAAGGTCGCACTATACAAGATATCCGAACGCAAACAAAATGTAGCCTTCAAACGATTCAAAAATACATTAGAATGCGAGAAGAAGAAATCCCTAAAGATTTAGAGGACCAACGCGGTCGTGAACATACTGAAGCAATCCAGAAGATTATGGATAAAGTCAAAGAAGTGAAAGCTTTACAGGTAAAAGGATATAGTATTAGAAAAATAGCTGATGAGACAGGCTATACAAAGCGCACAATAAAAAATTACTTATCGCCTGATTTCAATCCTATTCATGGTCAATATGGTGTACAGCGTCCCGGAAAACTGTCCCCTTTTAGAAATGAAGTGATTGCTTTGCGCTCAAAAGGAACAACTTATAAAGAGATTCATGCTTCTATTTTACAGAAAGGATATACAGGCTCAGAAGCTGCGATTAGACAATTCATAGCGAAAGAAAAAAGGTTACAAGGTGACCTGGAAAACGATGTCATCGCTGGTTCCACGGAGATTGTGGAAAGAAAATGGCTTATAAAGTTACTCTACAAGCCACTAGATAAAGTGAAAGCCATTTCCCTCGAACAAGTAGAAAATGTTGTTGAGAAATATCCACTAGTCGGTACATTAATTCGCTTGGTTTGGCGTTTCAAAGAGATTCTTCAATCGGGAGAGAAAGAGTTGTTACATACATGGATTTCAGAAGCAGCAGCCCTCGAATTAAATGAATTGACTAGCTTTCTCAATGGTATTAAAAAAGATATAGATGCGGTTGAAAATGCATGTACGCTTCCATATAACAACGGATTAGCTGAAGGAAGCATAAATAAGTTAAAAACCATCAAACGCATCATGTATGGCAGAAACAGTTTTGAACTTCTACGGAATAAACTATTGTTGCTTGAATCCCGTAAATTCAACTAACATTGGAAAGAACCGTCAAATAGCACCCACCTGCCATTCAGGGGGCGCTTATTATATGTTTTATTTAGTCTTACTAGGAACGTGGCAATCTGCCGGCAGGGTCTTTGACCATGGAAGCAGTTGATCAAGCGCCTTCGGATCATTTAAATCGATTAAAGGAAGTTGTTCAAATACGTAGGTTAAATAAATCAATGGATTTAACTGATTTTCTTTAGCGGTTTCCACAATACTATAAGCGATGGCGCTCGCCTTTGCACCTTTCATAGATTGAGAGAATAACCAATTTTTCCGACCGATAATGAAAGGTTTGATAGCACGCTCTGCTCGGTTATTATCAATTTCTAAACGTCCATCTTGTAAAAACATTGTTAGACGCGGCTATTGATTTCGACAATACGTAATGGCCTGCCCTAATGCACTTTTCGGTGTAACGCGGGAACTTTGTGTTTGTAGCCATGCTGAAAAAGCGTCCAGCACAGGCTGACTGCGTTCAAGCCGTTCTTTATACCGTTCTTCGGGGCTGTGATCTTTTAGCGCGCGTTCAATCGCGAATAATTGGTTGCAGAAACGAAGGCCTTCCTCTGCTGCACAAGGGATTTCTTTATTTTTAGCTACTGCTGGTAAAGCAGTAAGTGCCTCGTCGAATTTTCTACGGGCATGCGCAAAACAACCTACTGGCTTTACCTTTGGTATATCATTATATCCTTGATATCCATCGACGTGCAGATATCCCTCAAAGCCCGAAAGGAAGGCTTTTGGGTGTTTGGCTGCCCTTGTTTGTTGGTAATCATACAACACAGCGGCTGATGCATCACGCCCCGTGCGATACAACCACATATAGGACTTGGATGTCGCCGCGCGTCCAGGTTCGGACAGCACTTGAAGTGTCGTTTCATCCGCATGAAGAACATCCTGCATCAGTATGTAAGTATGAATATGTTCATAAAGATGGATGAGCCAATGAGTTGCCCCGTACATCATCCAGTTGGCTAATGTTTGACGTGATAAAGGGACGCCTAGACGTTCCAGTTGTTTTTCTTGTCTGTAGAGGGGCATACCCTCGACATATTTTTGATTCATAATGTAAGCCATTGCCGACGGCGATGCGAGGCTACCAGGATACATAGGTGCTGGCATTTTTGCTGTGAGAATGGGTGTTTCAGTGCCTTCACGTTCACAACTTCGGCAGCTGTAAACGTGGCGTACATGTTCAACAACTTTCACTTGTGCGGGAATGATTTTTAACTCCCGACGCACTTCCGTACTCATCTCATGCATTGGCTCACCGCAACACAAACAAGCCTGTTCCTCATCTGATAAACGATAGTGAATCGTTTCAGTTGGCAGGTTTTCAAGCATCGCTTCGATTTGACCGGATCGTTTTTTACGACGATAAGTAATCGTTTCAAGCGTTGGTTCCTCTACCCTTTCATCGGAAGTGACTTCAGCTTCGTTGAAAAGAGAAAGTGCGATTTGATCTGGATTGGATTTTTCACTAGAAGCGCCAAATTTCCGTTGTTGGCTGAGGCGAAATTGTTCTTCTAACCAGTTGAGTTTAGCCTGTAGCACTTCATTTTGTTTTTCAAGCTCCATATTTTTCGCTGCAAGTTCTTCAATTGTAGGTGGGGTGACCGCTACTATTTTTTCCATAGTTAAAGGAATTCGACAGGACTCGCCGAATTCCTCTTTTATATGATGACTTTTGCAGAGACTTGTTTATGGGCTTGTTTTTGTTCATAGGGCAGGCCGTCCAGTAACCAGTTTAATTGCCGATGGCTAACTGGCAATGGTTGTGTAGTTGAATCATTCGGCCACTGAAATAGACCGTTTTCCAACCTTCTATAGTAAAGCCAAAAACCATTATGATCCCAATGAAGTATTTTTAGTTTGTCCCGCTTACGATTGCAGAAGACAAATAGGCTAGGTGAAAATGGATCAAGCTGAAAGCCTTCCTGTACAATGGCTGCTAAACCGTCAATCGATTTCCGCAAATCGGTATGGCCACAGGCCAAATAAACACGATTGATTGGTGTTTTACTTAACATGCTTCTGAAGCACCTGAAGAACTCCACCCAACAGCGCAGGGTTGAAACCTTCTTCAATTTGAATGGAAATCGTGCCGATTGTAAGCGTTAATGAATGAGAAGATTTACCTTCCTGGATGAGCTCATCAAATGAAACCCACTGGGGTGCTGGGCTTTTTGTATCCTTTTTCAGCCAATCCTTTTTGAGCCATGCATACATACTTTGATAACTGATATTGTTTTCAGCACACCAAGTCTTGACGCTAGATTCACCACTCGCTTTAAATGCGTCAATTCGTTTCTGCCACATTGCGCGACGTTCGTCTCTTGTCATGAAAAAACCTCCTAACTTTAGATCGTAAGGTGATTATCACATAACGGTCTAAAGGTTAGAAGGTGGGCTAGGTTTGACGCTTACCGGAAAACCAGAAGAAACTGATGGAAAACGAAAATGTGCAACACAAATATTACACACGGTTTACACTTCCATTTCCATTTCCATGGGGATAGTAGCAGATGTCTTCGAGAGGTGTTATGGAATTATTTGTTAAATGTAGATAATTCAGCTACTATATAAGTTGAATTAACTTTTTTACATTCTGACACAAAGACGGTCAATGACTTTGTTTCGTCGTCGATTAACATCCTCGGTAAAACCACGAATGGCCTTGGCAATCTTATTGATATAATCGAAGATTGGTTTGATTAGAATATCCTTCAAGATTGTCTTGTTTATACGCGTCTAAAAGCTGTAAAAATGTCTTAAAATGGAAAGGAGTATTTGATTCTTACGGTAGAAAAGTATTACAGATTGTGAAACTTCAGGTTTCCGGTGATGGAGGGCTTTCGCCAAAAGAGGATGGGGCTCCTTATGCTAAAAAGATTGAATAAGCTAGGGAATATTGGAGAGGTAATATTGAAAATGCCCTCCCAGAGCTATTGATTAATGAAAGAATTGAAGTGGTAGAAATAATCGATGACTTCTATGCTTGACTCTAAGAAAGTTGGATGTATGTTTTATTCGCAAACTTTACTGCTGTCCAATAATCGGGTGCGATTGCGGTATATAAACAGATATTTAGTTGATTGGAGCGGAAGACGGTCTACTCCAGGAGGTTCACGGCACGCCCACCGGAAAGCGTGCTGTCTGTAGCGCAAATCAACGGTTCTAGACTATTCTCATTAAAGGGCGCAGTTGCTGAGTAAATTTGTTCACCAGATTAAGCTAAATTAGATGATAAGACCGACTTGTGGGGGGATTATGATGGAAACGAAAAACTTAAATGAGTTACTTAATAAGTTGGAAGAGAAAAAGATCTTTTACAAACTAGATAAAATAAGAGCTGAATCAATTATGGTGGAAGTTGCTGTTCCAGGAGAGCGTTGGGAAATTGAGTTTATGGATGATGGTTCAATTGAGATTGAAAAATTCATAAGCAATGGTGGCGTCATGTATGATGAAGAAGAGCTTGAGACGCTATTTAGAGACTTCAGTGATTAATAGTTTTAAGGACAATTATTCTCCAAACAGGTGCTTTTCTTTAAGGAAGATTGGCACTCAATTTTCATAAACGTGACATTTAGTTAGGAGATGGGTTTGTGAAAATGATGAAAGAAGTAGTTGTTTTAGTGTTAGCCCTATTGGCTATAGGGCTATCGTTTACTGAGTTTTTGAGAAGGATTGTATTGCCTTCTAAGCTATTTGCACTTCTATTTTGTATAGTTGCGTTATATCTTTTTGTGACAACAATTAAGGGTTTATCGAGAAAACAGAAATAAATAATTTAATAAACTGTTAGACAACAATAAGTAGAAATTATCCATATTGATTCTATGAATATTTTTTTGCGTATATATGTTGAACTAATGATTCTATATAATCTCTAGTGAAGGCTAACCCAGGCGCAAAGCGTTGTAGTAGGATTCTCTATATCAACATATATAGCTAACCAGTTACACTTTTTACAAATGCAGAAAAAGACCCGATACAAATTTTCAGCATTTGTATTCCTTGTTTAAAGGAGTAGTTAGGTAGACGTATTCACGTTAATAAATTGCTTTTTTGTGATCTATTAAAATCGGTTCTTCCTAATCAGGAGAAATCGTTTTTTGCATTTAAAACACAGAGGGTTAGAAATGGTGTGAATCCAGAGTGGTTTGCTACATAGGCACCCGAAACTGTAGTACACTAATAAGGTTTACTTCAGTAAAATTAGGTATATTATAATTGTTGAATAGATTCTCTTTAAAGACAAGAAAAGTAGGTGAACAAAGTGGGGAAATATCAATTGGATAACAAAGGTAAGGCAGCTGTGACAAATTATCATGAAAAAAATAAACCTGCCAAATTTGATAAAAAGCAGCAACTTGAAAAAATACGTGCGGAGTATTTGAAAAAGAAACAAAAACAAACAGATAAATAATATGAAGCAAAACATAGGAAGACTAAAATTTCCCTATGTTTTTTCTTATTCGAAGTTAATTTTACATCCCAGTTATTACCGATAATAGAGAACATGAAACAGATGGATATTGTTGCAATTAGCAAAGAAATAAAGATTTTCGGTCTCTGAAAGAATTTTAAAACTCATGGCCATACCTGATTTTGACCGATTTTTTACAGGGTACTTACATTTAAGTAAGTACCTGAAGAAAAAGTGCGTACTTACAAGAAAAAAGTATAGCCGATATACTCAAAGAGTAACAACACCACAATAATTAAGGAGGAAACACTTTATGAAAACACTTGTGGTTGTAGCTCATCCTAATCTAGAAACATCTGTAGTAAATAAAAGGTGGATAAAAGAACTTAAACAATATCCAGAGAAGTATACAGTGCACGAGTTGTATAAGGCTTATCCAGAGGAAAAGATAGACATTGAAAAAGAACAAAAATTGATTGAATCACATGGCAGTCTAGTTTTACAATTTCCTGTCTATTGGTTTAATTGTCCTTCTCTTTTGAAGAAATGGCTGGATGATGTTTTTACTTATGGATGGGCGTTTGGTTCAATTGGTGGTGATCATTTAATGAATCGAAAAGTGGCTTTAGCCGTTTCTGCTGGAGCAAAACAATCCGATTATAGTGAAAATGGGAGATATCGGCATACGCTAGAGCAAATATTAATTCCGTTTGAAACAACCCTATTTTATTGTGATGCCGATTACCGATCAATCTATGCGTTTTATGGAAAAGAGGGAGCTATTGAAGAAGATATCACGCCGGAGAAATATGAATTAACAAAAAGTGCTAGAGAGCTCATGGAATTTATAGACAATTTATAGATGCTTTAAAAAAGTTATCGTATTATAATGAAAATAGTGAAGGGCTGTTACAAAAGGTCATAAAATGACAGGTGGAACAGCCCTTTTTGTGTCTAAATTAATTGCTCGGGCGGTAAACAAATTTAATTGAGTCGGAAAAGTAGCATAGACTGTGGCTGCAAGTACTACTATTTGAGAATACTTGGATTTATAAACATATTTGACTACTTACAGATTGTTTTCCCCCCATTGACACATCATATCTACTACTGGAATCAGTGAACGACCACGCTCGGATAACGAATATTCAACTTTGGGAGGTATCTGCGGGAATTCCTTACGTATGACTAAGTCATCAGCTTCCAATTCTTTTAGCATAACGCTGAGCGTTTTAAAAGATATAGTATCTATATTTCGTTTTAATTCGTTGAACCTAATGACTTTATTTTCATGTAGCCAATATAAAATGAGTATTTTATATTTCCCGCCTATTAAGGACAATGTATATCCAAATCCGGTATTTGGTAAATCAACGCCAGTCGGTAAACAAGTTTTGATTGTTTCACTTTGCATATAGTTACTCTCCTTTAGCTTGTAAAATCAATATAAACTATTCTGTTACATTATTAAAGAAAAACGTCTGGCTCTAAAGGTTTCCGTATGCGCTTACTGATTTCCCCCATTTTTTCGATGGTTAACACAACATCAAAAATTTCAACGTACTCCTAGATCTCCAGATATTCTCTATTTAGAAAAACATGATATCTCAGAATCACGTTTCTTTGCGAATATATGAGATTATATCCTGAAAATGATGATTAAATTCCGCAGAAAGTATACAAAGATTTCCTTGATATAAAAGCCAATATCGATTTCACTTTGTACCAACATAAAGTACTTGGAAAGTGGATGGTTGGCCTATATCCAGAATAGGTTGCTAGGTATAACAATTATATAAAAGCTCTTCAGGATTATAATTTAGAATTAAATAATCAGACCCTTGGCCAATCTGACAACGACTGATGATGGCATGTGGCTGCGTCAATATTATTTTTTATGTAGAATCATAAACGCCGAGAGAAGGCAAGTTTCTCTTGTTATTATTATATTTTGGAATATATTGAATGTGATAACATTATAAAGCCTTTACACAACTTCGATGGATGCTTAACAAATGGTCGTTACAGTGGAAAATGAAGAAATTCATTGAAAGAGGGGGGCTATTCATTAGAAAAATAGATTTGCATATTTATTAGATTTGTTCCGATGGTGAACGAAGTCCTTCAGAATTGATTGAATTGGCAATGGAAAATCGACTCAGAGATTGTTCGGAAGCTAAATGAGCTCCACTTTGATTTGTGCTAATGACTGCTCTGCTATGTCTAGGATATTCATAGCGTTAAAAGTCCTCAATGTTTCTCACGCGGCTTCTTTCTCAAGAGAGTGCGAACCTCTAGTGCACATGAAATCCCTGGGGCATTCGCACCGACATTTGTTTGAATAACCCTTAAAATTGAGCTAAAGTAATAAGGAACGAAGTGAAAAAGTTGGTAGGAAGCCGGATTGTGATGAAATCTGGAGATTATTTCATGTTTTTATCACTTTTTCGCAGTCGCACTCTACATGAGTGCGTGGATTGAAATTTTTACGGCGCACCGGAGGAATCGATAGCGGAAACAGTCGCACTCTACATGAGTGCGTGGATTGAAATCGCATGGTGTGGAATAAGGGGATTGAACCCTTATCGTCGCACTCTACATGAGTGCGTGGATTGAAATACATGAATGATGTTGAAAAGCTCGCTGGGGATTTAGCGTCGCACTCTACATGAGTGCGTGGATTGAAATATCTTGTCCTCCACAGTTGAGGTTGTGGAAGGCTTAGTCGCACTCTACATGAGTGCGTGGATTGAAATTTTCTGTACTTAGTCGATACAGTAATGCAGGCAAGTCGCACTCTACATGAGTGCGTGGATTGAAATACAGTTCGATTGGCTGCTAACGCACCTTGACTAGAGTCGCACTCTACATGAGTGCGTGGATTGAAATGGGACGCCAAAGCTCCAAAAGACAGAATGGGACACCGTCGCACTCTACATGAGTGCGTGGATTGAAATTAACTTTGTGATTGATAAAGATATTTGCCGTACTGGTCGTCGCACTCTACATGAGTGCGTGGATTGAAATCATTTTGCTCTCCTGCTCATTCCATATCATCTTCGTCGCACTCTACATGAGTGCGTGGATTGAAATAAGATTCAGAGTCCAGTCAATAATGAAACATTTACCGTCGCACTCTACATGAGTGCGTGGATTGAAATCAAACCCACTCGTATCTGAAAATATCTATGTTTTGTCGCACTCTACATGAGTGCGTGGATTGAAATTTCTCTAAGTCTTACAATCTCCATGATAAGACCTTGTCGCACTCTACATGAGTGCGTGGATTGAAATACAGCTGATGAATATGAAACAAAGTTGAAAAGTGTTGTCGCACTCTACATGAGTGCGTGGATTGAAATCACCTGAGTAGATTGACTTTCGAGCATCATGTCCAGTCGCACTCTACATGAGTGCGTGGATTGAAATATTGAACGAAGTCATCGCCTGCTCTTCACTATTTGTCGCACTCTACATGAGTGCGTGGATTGAAATTCGCTCTTCAACAGTCTGCAACAGATGACCGTATGTGTCGCACTCTACATGAGTACATGGAGTTATATAGAATAAGTAGTCGCACTTTGTATGGGTGTGCGGATTAAAATGATGATAGTGAGCTATTTGGGTTAAGAAAGAGGTGAGGGTGTTGAAAAGATTACCAAAAGAATACTTAGACGATATTCTTGTCCGACTGGCACATCATTCCTCTGCACTTGAGGGTAACACGATTACGTTGGTAGAAACGATTTCGATTATTCTATATAATCAAGTATCCAGCAATCGCAGCATTGATTTAAGAGAAATTTATGAAATCAAAAACCACGAGCAAGCATTACATTACTTATTAGAAACACTTACAGCCAACGAACCATTGCACTTGCAAATAGTAAAAGAAATTCATGCCTTGCTAATGGATCGTTTGCAATACGACAGAGGGCAATTCAAGTCAGTGGAAAACGCCATACTAGGGGTGGACTTCATGACGGCAAGCGTACAGGAAACACCGCTTCTTATGCAGCGGTGGGTCGACAATTTGAATTATCGTTTAGATCTCACAGTTTCGGCACAAGAAAAAATAGGCATTATTGCCGAAGCACACATTACATTTGAACGTATTCATCCCTTCGCAGATGGCAACGGGCGCACTGGACGTATGCTGCTGAATTATTCCTTGCTCGAGCGCGGTCTTGCCCCTCTCATCATTAACAGTAAAGATAAAGCGACCTATTTCCGCTTTCTTGCTGAACAAGATGCTACAGGCTTCAGTCAATTCATTGAAGAGACGTTGGCAGAAGAACAACAACGCCTGCAACGTTTTGCGAATAAAGAGCAACAACAAATCTCCCCTGATTAAAGCGTTAATGAATTCAGAATTTAAGAAAAGAAAAGAGCAGGCACATTAGCCTGCTCTTTCTCTCACGTTAACGAAAAAATGAAAAAGTCCTGTTATATATGGTGATATTAAGAATCCTACTAACAATGCTTTGCGCTGAAGGAAGAATTGATACCGTATCTTTCCCCGATGCCTCCCATAATAAGACGCCTTATATATATGAATTTCAATCCACGTACCCATATAGAGTGCGACTTTTCTTTTACGCCCCATTTTATCAACTCTCAATCATTTCAATCCACGCACCCGTATAGAGTGCGACCTCGGCAAGAAGTCGAAAATTACGCGTAATGTCGATTTCAATCCACGCACCCATATAGAGTGCGACAAAGAGATCCGTCACGCTTTCCAACGATTTAAAGGAATTTCAATCCACGCACCCATATAGAGTGCGACATTCAAGTATCCTCCTTTCTTGCTTATTTACCGCCATTTCAATCCACGCACCCATATAGAGTGCGACAAAGATGGTATCGTTGCGGCGTTCGTCGGGCATGTATTTCAATCCACGCACCCATATAGAGTGCGACGGACTATCATCGCTTGATGTTATCTATGACACTCTTATTTCAATCCACGCACCCATATAGAGTGCGACTAAGATGCTTTTTTGTTGTTTTTCGTATGCTTTAATTTCAATCCACGCACCCATATAGAGTGCGACGTTCGCAAGCCACAACGCACTTTCTATGAGTTGTTATTTCAATCCACGCACCCATATAGAGTGCGACAATACATCTTTTTACCCCTCCATCCTGTCATTTCGATTTCAATCCACGCACCCATATAGAGTGCGACGAACTTGAGGATTCAACACAAGAAGTTTATTACATTTCAATCCACGCACCCATATAGAGTGCGACAAATACACATTTCTCGATCACTGCAATTTACAAAAATTTCAATCCACGCACCCATATAGAGTGCGACGATGTTGTGGCTAGATCCTTTTATATCGCCTGGTATTTCAATCCACGCACCCATATAGAGTGCGACGCTGTTCTGTATTAAATTCTAATTCTGTAATTTTAGATTTCAATCCACGCACCCATATAGAGTGCGACCCAATCCAATCACTATTCATAAATGTAGCAAAGGATTTCAATCCACGCACCCATATAGAGTGCGACACTAACACCTTCACGGACAACCAAAAAAGGCTTCGATTTCAATCCACGCACCCATATAGAGTGCGACTTTCTACTTTGATTCGAGTGAACTCTTCGACAAGATTTCAATCCACGCACCCATATAGAGTGCGACATGGACACAAATTCGCTTCGAACCTGTAGGTATGATTTCAATCCACGCACCCATATAGAGTGCGACTTATTCCTCCGCTCATAGTGACCCCTCACTTCAAATTTCAATCCACGCACCCATATAGAGTGCGACGTTTATGACGGGCTTTAATTGACCATATTTGAATTTATTTCAATCCACGCACCCATATAGAGTGCGACAATTTGTCTAGCTCTTTACGCGGATTAACACCGTGATTTCAATCCACGCACCCATATAGAGTGCGACGTGAACTTACAAACCATGTCAATCAATGATTTGTTATTTCAATCCACGCACCCATATAGAGTGCGACTTATTTTGTCGCAACAGAACAAAATGACGTTGGAAATTTCAATCCACGCACCCATATAGAGTGCGACAATATTAGCAACTTCAAATGGTAAAGACTACTACAATTTCAATCCACGCACCCATATAGAGTGCGACTTTGGCTTGCATCGATGGAACCTTTCACGGTATTATTTCAATCCACGCACCCATATAGAGTGCGACCTAACACGTGATCCCAGTTATGGTTGAATAGAGCGCATTTCAATCCACGCACCCATATAGAGTGCGACTCCAATATCAGGACAACCTGAATACGAAACGATAATTTCAATCCACGCACCCATATAGAGTGCGACTTGACCGCGCGGCGGTTAAAAAGAGAGTAGGTATGTATTTCAATCCACGCACCCATATAGAGTGCGACCTTTTTGCACTACATCAGCCGGATCGTGCCAAAGATTTCAATCCACGCACCCATATAGAGTGCGACATAAAACACCTACCAACATCGTTCCGTTTATCGATATTTCAATCCACGCACCCATATAGAGTGCGACCTACTCTAGCCATAATCAACTGCCCATTCGGCTCTTTATTTCAATCCACGCACCCATATAGAGTGCGACGCTCGTTAAAAAAGGTTGGTGACGTTAACAACTTATTTCAATCCACGCACCCATATAGAGTGCGACGAAGGCGCTCAAGACTGTTTATAAAGCGATTGTATTTCAATCCACGCACCCATATAGAGTGCGACTATCATATGACAACTCTATTCCCCTGCTTTCTCCTATTTCAATCCACGCACCCATATAGAGTGCGACCTCAATATAAAAAAGGACTCTATCCTTATGGAAAATTTCAATCCACGCACCCATATAGAGTGCGACCCTGACAACTTCTTGCCCTACTGGATCTAAACGTATTTCAATCCACGCACCCATATAGAGTGCGACACCACCGCCACTACCAGAGCCGCCCGTGCTGCCAATTTCAATCCACGCACCCATATAGAGTGCGACTAAATTTGGAAAGTTGACAGCGATTAAGCGTGTTATTTCAATCCACGCACCCATATAGAGTGCGACCAAAACTTGTTTCAAAAGTTGCAGAAGCAATTCAATTTCAATCCACGCACCCATATAGAGTGCGACTAAAATAATTTGATGAAACCGCCTACCAACGTCATTTCAATCCACGCACCCATATAGAGTGCGACCCTCAAATCGTTTCTATCATCAAGGGTGTAATGAATTTCAATCCACGCACCCATATAGAGTGCGACTGCGAAAAAGTGATAAAAACATGAAATAATCTACAGATTTCATCATAATTCAGCTTCCTACCGACTTTTTCATTTCGTTCACTATTACTTTAGCTTAATTTTCGGGATTATTCAAACAAATGTAGGTGCGAATGTCCCGGGGATTTCATGTGCACTTGGGGTTCGCACTCCCTTAAGAAGGAGGAAGTTTCTAAGCAAGGAATTGTCTATCGGCTTTCTATAGCTCTAGCGAGAGTGGAGGTTTCGGTGTCAACGCGATGAAGATGGGTCTTCGAGGTTCGGGAAGTAAAATCACAAGAAAAAAATAGTGAATAACACGGCTAGCTTGTTTGAGTAGGCTTTTTCTATGTTTAATTGAGAAGAGCTTGTAGAAGGAGGGGAAACAGCTAAAGTAACGCTTGCTACATAACTCTTCAATTAAAAACGTCACATTTTTTGGCGAATAATGTCAGTGAGAAGGGGGAGTCTTTAGAATCAAAAATAAAAATTAGTGATGACTTGATATAGAACAAAGAACCTATGTAACTAAATGGAATATGCAAAGGCATAGGCCTTGATAAAGAGTTAAAAGAGCTATAAAATTTGTTGAAAGTATCCATTATAAAAAAATGAAAAGAGGTTTCCGCTTATGGACACTATAACAATTAAAGAACTTCAATCACACGATGAAATTATTGAAGCATTTCCTATTATGAAACAGTTACGTACCCATCTAGATGAAAGTGCTTATCTTGAATTAGTAATTGCTGCGCAAGAGAGTGATAGCTATAAGATGCTCGCTTTACTCGACGGTGATGAAATTGTTGCAGTGATTGGTTTCAAGCCGATGATAACACTTTCTAGTGGTAGATTTATTTGGATCTGTGACTTGGTTGCAGATAGGAATAGACGTTCAAAGGGTTATGGTGAAAAACTACTTACATATGTTCATGAGTGGGCAAAAGAAAATAATTATGAAAGTGTGTCTCTATCATCAGGATTACAGCGTACAGATGCACACCGTTTTTACGAGAATAAAATGAAGTACACCAAAGCAAGCTATGTGTTTAAAAAACCTTTGAAACAAACATGATATTCAATACCGGAAGTATTAATTGAACAATAGAAGATTAACTAATATTGCTCAATCATTTCAAGTAGTTATTTTGCGTTGTGTATAATTCTGAAATGGTCTAGACGACTATACCAATTAGGTGTATAGTAAAAAGAAAGTTTTTGATACCAACAACAGTAAACAAGGAGGAAATTCTATGGGGAAAACGTTATTAATCTCAAATATTACAATCGCAGATGCAACAAACGCTAGTTTTATTGGAGATATTTTTGTGGAAGATGGTAAAATAAAAGAAATCGCTGCTTCCATTACAACTGTTGCGGATATCCACATTGATGCAGCGGACAAAAATTGGACTGTGGTTCCTGGGTTTATAGATGTACATATTCATGGTTCGTCTAGTTTTGATGCGATGGATGCGACGCCGGAAGCATTGAAAGGTTTGGCAGGCTCGCTTCCACGTGAAGGGACGACAAGTTTTTTGGCGACGACGATGACGCAGTCCGATGAGGCGATTTCTGCGGCGTTGCATAATGCGAGCCTTTTTACGGCTGATGAGACACAGGCTGAAATGCTTGGGGTTCATCTGGAGGGACCTTTCCTGTCAACAATAAGGGCAGGTGCACAGCCGGTTGAGCATATGATTGCGCCTTCTTCAGAACTTTTTAACAAATGGCAAGAAATTAGTGGCGATCGCATTAAACTTGTAACAATGGCGCCAGAGCTGGAAAATGGGCTTGCATTTATTGAAGAATTGACAAAGGGTGGGGTTGTTGCATCTCTTGGTCATACGGATGCGACGTCAGATGTTGTGCATAGTGCAGTTGAGGCTGGTGCAAGTCATATTACGCATCTATATAATCAAATGAGTCCTTTCCATCACCGGGAGCCTGGAGTTGTAGGTGCTGCTTTTTTAGAGGATTCACTACAGGTAGAAATAATTGTGGACGGGATTCATAGTCATCCAAAAGCAGTAGAATTGGCGTATCGCCAAAAAGGTGCAAGTGGTATTATACTAATTACAGATGCGATGCGCGCGAAGGGATTGCCGCCTGGAACGTATGATTTAGGTGGGCAAGACGTCGAGGTAACGCATAAAGACGCTCGCTTGCCAGATGGCACGCTTGCGGGTAGTATTTTAACGATGGAACATGCAGCGAAAAACATGAAAGCCATAACAAATTGTACAGTGGCTGAATTGGTTGCGATGACATCTACAAATGCAGCAACACAGCTCGGTCTTGACAATAAAGGCAAGATTGAGTCTGGTAAGGATGCAGACCTTACAATCATCGATGAAGACTGGACTGTTCAGTTGACGATTTGTAGGGGGAATCTCACATACTCGAAGGAGGAACTATGATGAAAGTATTAGTATTTGAAAATTATGATGCAGCAAGTGAACAGGCGGCACAACTGGTGGAAGCGCAAGTTATTGAGAATGGTCAATCGGTTCTTGGATTGGCAACAGGTTCAACACCAGTAGGCTTGTATAAAGAGTTAATCGAAGGCGTTAAAAAGCGTGGCGTTTCTTATAAAAATGTAAGCACCATTAATCTTGACGAATATATTGGTTTACCAGCAGACCATGCAGAAAGCTACCATACATTTATGGCTGAAAATTTATTTAACCACATTGATATTTCAATCGATAACACGCATGTACCGAATGGTATGGCTTCGTCACCTGAAGACGAATGTGTGCGTTATGAAGAAATCATTGATCGTGTAGGTCCAATCGATCTACAAATTCTTGGAATCGGTACAAACGGTCATATTGGTTTCAATGAACCGGGAACTGATCCAGAAAGCTTAACGCATATCGCTGAACTTGTTGCATCTACGCGTGAAAGTAACGCACGTTTCTTCCCATCGATTGATGATGTGCCGACACATGCTGTGACAACAGGCATTAAGTCTATTTTGAAAAGTAAGAAGATCGTTTTGATTGCTTCTGGAGCAAGTAAAGCAGAGGCTGTTAAGCAATTGTTGAGTAAAGAAATTAGCCAAGATTTCCCGGCATCTTATCTGTGGAATCATGCCGATGTAACCTTGATTGTTGATAAAGAAGCATATGCTTTGGTGCAAACAGAAGGGCAGTGAGTACTTTGTTGGACAAAGAGTCCCCTGTACCGATGTATGTCCAAATTGAAGAGTATCTGAAACTTCGCATGAAGCAAGGTGAATTTTCGGTGGGAACAGCAATCCCTTCGGAACGTGAGTTAACGGAGATGTTTGAAGTCAGTCGAATGACGGTGCGTCAATCGATTACAAATTTGGTGACAGAGGGATTGCTCTATCGTGAAAAGGGTCGCGGGACATTTGTGGCTGCTCCGAAAGTGGAACAACCGCTTAGTGGATTGACGAGCTTTACGGAAGATATGTTATCACGTGGTATGGAGCCGGGCACTCAATTAATTAGTTTGAAAAAAGTGATCGCGGAGGATGACATTGCACAAGCCCTGCAGTTAATGGAAGGGGAGCAGGTATTTGCCGTCAAACGCATTCGCTATGCAGATCATAAGCCGATGGCGATTGAACGATCATATCTTCCGGTGAAAATTGTTCCGGAATTAGATTTGGATGCAGTGGAAGGGTCGTTGTATTCATTTATTGAACACCAAAAGGAACTGTCGATTAGTCATGCACTACAAAGTATGGAGGCTACACTTGTCAACAAAGAGGATGCGGAGTTTCTTCAAATTAGTGTACCTGCTGCTGTAATAGTTATAGAGCGTGTCAGTTTTTTAACGGGCGAAATGCCTTTTGAAATTGTTCGAAGCACGTACCGGGCGGACCGCTATAAATTCATCAGTGAAATTAGGAGGTAGTAGGTTGAATCCGTATTTTGAAGCGATCCATGCGTTGATGAAGGAAGTTTCTCATGAAGAGCAATCCACACTTGAAAAAGTAGCGGCTGAGATTGCACAACGTCTCACGCGTGGTGGCATTATTCAGTTGTTTGGCTGCGGACATTCGCATTTAATTGCGGAAGAGTCCTATTTTCGTGCGGGTGGATTAGCGCCTATACAGCCGATTTTCATTGAGCCACTTATGCTCCATATAGGGGCAACAGAGTCTTCTACCAATGAAAAGGATCCTACTTTTATTCATAGATTTGCAGAACTACTAGATTTTCGTCCAGATGATACGGTGATTGTGATTTCGACGTCTGGACGTAATCCAGTCCCGATTGATGTGGCGATTAAAGCGCAACAATCTGGGGCTTATACGGTTTCAATCCAGTCTCTCTATTATAAGGCAGCTGAGCAGTCTTCCAAGCATCCCTCTGGTCAGAGGCTTGAAGATGTTGTAGATGATATACTAAACACGCATGTCCCGTTAGGTGATGGACTACTGACATCAGGAGACCTCTCGTATGCTCCAGCTTCTAGTATCATGGGAAATATGTTGCTCCATGCTACTTTTAGCCGCGTGATTGATGATATGATTGGCAGTGGTCAAGAACCTCCCATTTTTAAAAGCAGTAATTTAGATGGTAGTACAGCACATAATGAGCGAATGATGGCTACATACGCTGATCGTATTGAGTTCTAATCGTCCATTACTTTAAATGAAGAGGAGAGGTTATGAAATGATTCAGAAAAGTTATAAAATCGTAACGAATGAAGGACTTCATGCACGTCCATCATCTCAATTGGTTGCAGCAGTAACACCTTTTGCGGCAGACGTGAAGCTTATTTATAAGGACAAAGAGGTTAACTTGAAATCTATTATGGGGGTCATGGCACTTGGAATTGCAGTGGGTGCAGAGATTACAATCGTTGCAGATGGTACGGACGAAGCCGCAGTGATGGCTAAAGTAGATGAAGTGATTACAACAGAAGGAATTGGTCAGTAACCGATTGATGAACCATCAACGCCCTCATAACTAACTGAGTGGCGTTTTTTTGTAGCAATGAACGAAAGTTATTGGTGTGGGTGAAATTGATTTCAGTCATGAGCCGTGAATCAATTTCAAAATGGAAATCGCTATGCTATAGTGAAAATGATGAAAGGTGTGAGCGTAGTGCGGAGGAAATACGGCAGGATTCGGAAAACGGACAATGTGATTGTCTTCCCAGGTACATATGAAAAACTCGTTGAACAAGGGCTAGTCGCCGTGGAACAGTCAAATTTCGATCGGGCAGTCGAAGTGTTTGATCAGGCTATTCTTTATGAGCCTGATTATCCGGAATTTCTAGGCCCATACGCTGTCGCCCTTTATGAAACGAAAGAGTTTGAGCGCGCAAAAGACATTGCAGCAAGGCTACTACATAGTGGAGCTACCGATTATATCGATGCGATGGAATTGTATTTAACGATCAGTATTCAATTGCAGGAATATGAGGAAGTAGAAATGACGATTGATGCTCTTATCGGTGAGGGAATTGTTCCAGAGGATATGTTGAAAAAATTTACGTATTTACGCGAATTGAATGGGCGTCTCTCCAATCGGTATGTTGCGGAACAACAAGCCGTTCCGATGAAGCCCTTCACGTTGGATGAATTCAATGCTATGGATTCAATGCACCAACAGTATGCACTCGCTTCTCTCGAAGGGATGGAATTGTCAGGGATGGTTCCGCTCCTAATAGAAATTGCGGAGCGTGACGATGTTGCACCGCTTATCATCACGTTTGCATTAACATTACTCCATCAGGCGGAGTACGCAGATGAAGTGGTTGTGCGCAAATTTGGTTGGCAGCAGACGGTAATACCTGTCAGCATGACGCTACCGGGCAGAGATGACCTAACGCAAGAAGTGCTTGCGGAGGTAGACCAACTATTACTAAAGGATCCATCTAGATTGGAGATGGCGCGTGGTCTTATCGAAAAATTTGCCATCACTGCGTTTCCATTCGGCTGGAATCAGTACAAAGCTAGTGAAGTCGCGACTGTCTACGTCCACTACATAGAAAGTTTATTTTCGGGTCAGCCATTACCCGAGACGGAACTAAGCAGACTTATTGAGCAAATTGATAGTGATTTGAGCTTTCCGTAAAGGAATTAAATCTGTTGAAAGATGCAAAGACTATGATATACTGTAATGGTTGTCAATGAGTATACAAGTACGAAAACATATTGGCCAAAATGATTCGGAGGTTTTTGATTATGTCAGTTAAATGGGAAAAACACGAAGGTAATACAGGGACACTAACAGTTGAGGTTCCTGCTGAAGAGGTAACTGCGGGTATTGACAAAGCGTTTAAAAAAGTTGTTAAACAAGTTCAAGCACCAGGATTCCGTAAGGGTAAAATGCCACGTCCGATGTTTGAAAAAATGTATGGTGTAGAATCACTTTACAATGATGCACTTGATTTTATCCTACCGGAAGCGTATGCGAAAGCAATCGAAGAAGCTGACGTTGAACCAATCGATCGTCCTGAGATCGATATCGAGCAAATGGAAAAAGGTCAATCGCTTATTTTCAAAGCAGTTGTTACTTTGAAACCAGAAGTGAAACTTGGAGACTATAAAGGTCTTGAAGTAACACGTCAGGAAACGGCAGTAACGGACGAAGAAATCGAAGAGCAATTGAAGGATAGTCAAAAAGCATTCGCTGAACTGGTTATCAAAGAAGATGGCGCGATTGAAAATGGCGACACAGTGAAATTGGATTTTGAAGGTTTTGCGAACGGCGAAGCATTCGAAGGCGGTAAAGCTGAGCAGTATGAGCTTGAAATCGGTTCTAACTCATTCATTCCAGGCTTTGAAGAGCAAATGGTTGGTATGAAAACAGGTGAAGAAAAAGACGTTGAATTGACGTTCCCTGAAGAATACCATGCGGCAGAACTTGCGGGCCAACCAGCAGTATTCAAAGTGAAAGTTCACGAAATCAAATCAAAAGAAATTCCAGCACTTGATGATGAATTAGCGAAAGAAATTGACGAAGAAGTTGAAAGTCTTGAAGCATTACGCACGAAGTTGAAAGAAAAAACATTGGAAGAGAAGAAATCTGCTTCTGAAACAGCACTTCGCGACGATCTTGTTGAAGCAGCTGCAAGAAATGCAGAAATCGACATTCCAGAAGTGATGATCGCATCTGAAACAGATCGCATGATGGATGAATTCGCACAACGCCTTCAAATGCAAGGTATGAACATGGAGCTTTACTTCCAATTCTCAGGACAAAACGAAGAAGCACTTCGTGAGCAAATGAAAGACGACGCACTAAACCGCGTACGCGTTTCATTAGTACTTGAAGCAATCGGTAAAGTAGAAGCAATTGAGGTTGCAGAAGAAGATATCAATGCTGAGCTTGAAAAAATGTCTGCGCAATTCGGTATGGACATCGAGCAAATCAAGAAGACACTTGGTGGAACGAAAGTTCTTGAAAACGATCTTCGTTTCAATAAAACAGTTGAGCTTCTTGTTGAAACTGCAAAAATTACGGAATAATATTATTGAATATGGACAAGGTACGGAAGACCGTACCTTGTTTTTAGTAGAACAAAGAAAGAAAAAACTTTCTTACATAGTGGAGCAAATTCTAATTAGTTGATTAAAATCGGGGAATCTTGTAAGATTGTCACTTGAATAGGGGTGAGCATAATGTTCAAATTTAACGATGAAAAAGATAACTTTAACTGTTCTTTTTGCGGGAAATCCCAGGAACAGGTTCGAAAGCTAGTCGCTGGGCAAGGCGTTTATATTTGTGATGAATGTGTTGAACTTTGTGCAGAAATCGTGGAAGAGGAAGTTGGACTCGAAGAAGGTTTCGAATTGAAAGACGTTCCAAAACCAAAAGAAATACAAAGTATACTTAATGATTACTTAATTGGGCAGGATCGCGCTAAAAAATCTTTGGCAGTGGCTGTCTATAACCATTATAAGCGTGTTAATTCGAACAGTAAGATTGATGACGTTGAGCTGTCGAAATCCAATATCGTTCTCATCGGACCTACTGGAAGCGGTAAAACATTACTTGCTCAAACACTTGCAAGAATCCTTGATGTTCCATTTGCGATTGCAGATGCTACGTCATTGACGGAGGCAGGATATGTCGGTGAAGACGTTGAAAACATTTTGTTAAAGCTGATTCAAGCGGCTGATTATGATGTTGAACGTGCAGAAAAAGGGATCATTTATATCGATGAAATCGATAAAGTTGCACGTAAATCTGAAAATGCATCCATTACGCGTGATGTATCAGGTGAAGGTGTTCAACAGGCGCTTCTTAAAATTCTTGAAGGAACAGTTGCAAGTGTGCCACCACAGGGCGGACGTAAGCATCCACATCAAGAATTCATCCAAATCGATACAACGAATGTCCTCTTTATCGTAGGAGGCGCTTTCGATGGAATTGAAGATATTATCAAACGTCGTATTGGGCAAAAAGTGATTGGTTTTGGTACAGAGAAGAAAGCAGTCTCTGAAGACCAATCTTTGCTTGCGAAATTGATACCTGAAGATCTTCAACGCTTTGGCTTGATTCCAGAGTTCATCGGCCGTTTGCCGGTCATTGCAACATTGGAGCAGCTTAGTGAGGATACGCTTCGTCAAATCTTGACGATTCCTAAAAATGCAATTGTCAAACAATATCAGAAGATGTTTGAACTTGACGATGTAGCACTTCGTTTTGAGGATGATGCGCTCATTGAAATTGCAAAAGAGGCAATTGTCCGGAAAACTGGAGCACGTGGGCTACGTTCGATTATCGAAAATATTATGTTAGATGTCATGTACGAGCTGCCTTCTCTAGAAGAAGTGACAGAGTGTATCATTACAAAAGGATCTGTTATTGGAGAATCAACACCTATCCTGTTAAGGGAAGATGGTTCTTCTGTAGAATTGGATCACGAGAAAGATTCGGCGTAACGCCTGAAGGTTGAGCTGACTCCGACGACGCGCGTGCATATGCGTTCATCGGTCGTCAGCTTTTTTTCCACATGCAAAGCTATACATAACTCATGGAGGTGATTTCCACATGACGACGAATAAAAGAAAAAACATACCTGTATTGCCATTGCGAGGGTTACTTGTTTACCCATCGTTGATTTTACATATTGATGTGGGAAGGGAACGCTCTGTATTTGCTATCGAACATGCGATTGCTCAAGATAATTTGATTTTTCTTGCCACACAGAGGGATATTAGTATAGAAAATCCTGAGGCGGAAGACCTGTATGAAATTGGTACGCTGGCGTTAGTGAAATCATTAACGCAGTTGCCAAATGGTACGTATCGGGTGCTCATTGAAGGCGTAGAACGTGCAGAATGGTCGAATTATGAAGAAGCGGATTTGTATCCGGTTGTTGAAGTAATCGGCTATCCAGATGATGAGGAGAAAGATGCCGAATCGGAAGCTTTAATGAGAACGTTACTTACATATTTCAAGAAATACTCGAAGGTTTCGAAGAAAGTAACGAAAGAAACCTATGATTCAGTCGCTGCCATTGCAGAGCCGGGGAGACTTGCTGATATGGTGGCATCTCATTTGCCGCTTAAATTAGTTGCGAAGCAGGAAGTTCTTGAAATGACAGATGTCAATGAGCGTCTGGAATGGCTGATTACAAGGCTTTACAATGAGCAAGAAGTGCTGAACCTTGAACGCAAGATTAATGAACGTGTCAAGGAAGCGATGGAGAGAACGCAAAAAGAATTTTATTTGCGCGAGCAAATGAAGGCCATTCAAACTGAACTTGGTGATAAGGACGGAAAAGGTCTGGAAGTTGCGGAGCTAACTGAACGGATTGAGGAAGCGAACATGCCGGAAGGGGTCAAGGAAGCGGCGTTGCGTGAGCTTGACAGATATGAAAAGATTCCATCCGCTGCAGCTGAAAGTGGCATTATCCGAAATTACATCGATTGGTTGGTTTCCTTGCCTTGGTCTGATGCCTCGAAAGATCAGCTGGACATTAACCGTTCAGAAGAGATTTTAAATCGTGATCATGATGGGCTAGAAACAGTCAAAGAGCGGATTCTCGAATATTTAGCTGTTCGTCAGTTGACTAATTCATTGCGCGGTCCTATTTTATGTTTAGGAGGCCCTCCTGGTGTCGGAAAAACATCTCTTGCAAGGTCGATTGCAGAATCACTCGGCAGGAAATTTGTTCGAATATCGCTTGGTGGGGTACGTGATGAGTCGGAAATACGTGGTCATAGACGGACCTATGTAGGTGCGATGCCAGGTCGAATTATTCAAGGGATGAAAAAAGCAGGAACTATTAATCCTGTATTTTTGCTGGATGAGATCGATAAAATGTCGAATGACTTCCGCGGGGATCCCTCTTCGGCAATGCTTGAAGTACTTGACCCTGAACAAAATAATTCGTTTAGTGACCATTATATTGAAGAACCATATAATTTATCGAATGTGTTATTCATTGCGACGGCCAATGATTTGAGTGCGATTCCAGGACCACTGCGGGATCGGATGGAAATCATTTCGATTGCAGGGTATACAGAGATTGAGAAATGTTCAATTGCAAAAAATCACTTGATTCCGAAGCAATTAAAAGAGCATGGGTTAACGAAGTCGCAAGTCCGTATTAGTGACCCGGCGATTCTAGATATTGTTAGATATTATACGCGTGAAGCTGGTGTCCGTGGCTTGGAGCGTGAAATTGCAGGGGTTTGCCGTAAAGCCGCGAAACAAATTGTGACGGGCGAGAAGAAGACTGTCACGGTTAGTCCGAGAACACTTGAGTCTTTAATCGGCAAAAAGAAAGTTCGATACGGTCAGGCAGAAACGGTGAATCAAATCGGTGTGGCAACGGGGCTTGCTTATACACAGGTCGGTGGCGACACATTGCAAATTGAAGTTTCTTTATCCCCAGGGAAAGGGAAACTGATTTTAACGGGGAAACTCGGTGATGTGATGAAGGAATCTGCGCAGACAGCATTATCGTATGTACGATCGAAAACGGAAGAGTTCGGGATTGACCCAGAATTCCATGAGTCGTACGATATTCATATCCACGTGCCAGAAGGGGCCATTCCAAAAGACGGTCCATCAGCAGGCGTAACAATTGCGACTGCGCTTGTATCTGCATTGACGAAGCGACCTGTGCGCCGTGAGGTTGGGATGACGGGTGAAATTACACTACGCGGTAGAGTGTTGCCGATTGGTGGAGTGAAAGAGAAAACATTAAGTGCTCATCGTGCTGGCTTGACGACGATTATCTTGCCAAGTGATAATGAGCGCGACATCGAAGATATTCCGGAAAGTGTTCGAAAAGAGTTGACCTTTAAACTCGTTTCAGACGCAGAAGAAGTTCTCGAAATAGCATTGGAGGAATCTTCAAAATGAAAGTCCATAACGTTGAAATGATTATGAGTGCCGTGAGACCAGAGCAATATCCGTCCGAAGGATATCCGGAGTTTGCACTTGCGGGCCGGTCAAATGTCGGAAAGTCGTCATTTATCAATAAGATGATTGGCAGAAAAAGTCTTGCCCGTACATCTTCAAAGCCTGGGAAGACACAAACGCTGAATTTTTATAAAATCGAAGAGCAACTATTTTTCGTCGATGTCCCGGGATATGGCTATGCGAAAGTATCAAAGTCATCCCGTGAAACATGGGGGAAATTCATCCAGCAATATATGGTGGAACGCGAGCATTTACGAGCTGTCATTCAAATTGTAGATTTACGTCATCCGCCGACTAAGGATGATTGTTTGATGTACGACTTTTTGGTGAATTATAATATCCCTGCGATTGTTGTTGCGACAAAAGCTGACAAGATTCCAAAAGGGAAATGGGATAAGCACCTGAAAATTGTACGAGAAACACTTCAGATGAGAAGCTTTGATTCGCTTATTATGTTTTCATCTGAAAAAGGGATTGGGATGGAAGAAGCTTGGCGGGAAATTGAAAGTAGAATGTAATAAAGAAAAGTGCAGGGCGCTTGATAGACGCGACAAGCGAACGCCGGCTGACTAAGTTCGCCACGCCCTGTGGCAACAAAGAGGGATGCAGTTCAATCCCTCTCCACTGCATGACCTACATCATGTAGGTCCAAGCGACTCGAGCGGCTGGCGCCCGGAGTCTAGACATGTATAAGGAAATCCGGTAGAAGATGATTCATCTGCTACCGGATTTTTTAGTGTGCATGATTGTTGTTGAGTTTGATGTGAACGTTGTTTAGTTAGCTGATTATATTGTTAACTCGCTTGAAGATTGCGTAATCTAGTTGCTGTGTGCAGATATTTTGCATTCTAATCTAATAACTACTATGATTAGATTAGAATCATTATAAATAATCTATTCGAACTCTTCATAGTCATATGTTGTTCACAAATGATTAATGAGAAATATTTGTCGTATGATATAATATAACCATGAATAGAACGTGAAAGGTGTGGGCACCTGGTGTATACAATCGTAGTTGGTGTTAATCACCGGACGGCACCCGTTGAAATACGGGAGAAATTATCTTTTGTTGAAGCTGAACTGCCGCAAGCGATGCAAACATTGCAACAGCAAAAAAGCATATTAGAAAATATTGTTATTTCGACATGTAACCGGACTGAAATTTACGCAGTTGTCGATCAATTGCATACGGGACGTTATTATGTGAAAAACTTTCTGGCTGAATGGTTTGATTTACCATTGGAGTCTTTTTCATCGCATTTAATTATCCAAGAAAATGATGGGGCGATTGAGCATCTGCTACGTGTGTCGGCAGGTATTGATTCCATGGTGCTTGGGGAAACACAAATACTCGGTCAAGTGCGCGGCAGTTTCCTGGAGGGCCAAAAAATCGGGACGACAGGGACTGTTTTCAATGAGCTCTTTAAACAGGCAGTTACCTTTGCGAAAAAAGCGCATACGGAAACGGCAATTGGTGAAAATGCGGTATCTGTGTCGTATGCTGCTGTAGAACTTGGTAAAAAAATATTTGGTTCATTGGATGATAAGCATATTGCTATTCTGGGTGCAGGAAAAATGGGCGAGTTAGCTGTGAAGAACTTGCACGGTAGTGGTGTTGGGAAAGTAACGGTCATTAACCGTACGTTGTCGAAAGCAGAAGAGCTTGCAGAGAAATTCGGAGGCGAAGCTAAATCGATGAAAGAATTGCAGTGTGCACTTTTGGAAGCTGATGTCCTTATTAGCTCAACAGGTGCGACTGGCTTCGTCATCGATTATGAGCTGATGCAGTTTGCAGAGCGGTTACGTAAAGGCAAACCAATCTTCATGGTAGACATTGCAGTGCCGCGTGATTTAGATCCGCGTATCGGTGATTTACCAAATGTATTCCTTTACGATATCGATGATTTGCAAGGCATTGTTGAAGCAAACCTTGCGGAAAGAAAGCATGCCGCTGAAGAAATCGGTCTGATGATTGAACAGGAGATTGTCCAATTTAACGAATGGGTAGCGACACTTGGCGTTGTTCCCGTTATTTCAGCACTTCGTCAAAAAGCCCATCGTATTCAATCGGAAACGATGTCCAGCATTGAAAATAAAATGCCGAATCTGACAGAGCGTGAAAAGAAATTATTGAGTAAGCATACAAAATCGATTGTCAATCAATTATTGAAAGACCCGATATTGCAGGCAAAAGAATTAGTGATGGATAAAAAAGCGACTGAAAAACTAGAGCTATTCCAGCAAATTTTCGGGATTGATGAAGAGGTTGTCAAAGAGAAAGAACTACTTGTCAAACAGGCGAAAGAACGGTTGGCAAGTAAAGCTCAAAGAACTGCGACAGCACAATTAGACGTACAATTTTAAGGGCTGGCCTGAGGGAGTATTTCGCATCTATAGCAGTATAATAGGTGTTGAAAATACTCTCTTTTTATCTGAAATCAGCAGAAAACTCCCAGCTCCACAGGTGGCGAGATGAATGCGATGTTATTTACTGTTCAGTGGGTGTTCAAACTCCTGCTGAACAAGGAGGAATGCAGTTCAATTCCTCCCCGATAAAGCCTCCCGACGCAATCACACCGAGGCGTGATTGATTTAGAAAGGCAGAGAAGGCATCATGGCTGATATGACGATGGCGAGGCTGCATGAAGTAATGGTCGTTTTATACGCTGTAAGCCTCGTCTTTTATTTTATAGATTATTTGAATAAAAATACGATTGCACATCGAAGTGCATTTTGGATTTTGTCTGTTGTTTACGTTCTGCAAACACTGTTTCTCATATCATTTATGGTTGAAGCTAAGCGATTTCCGATTCTTTCCCTCTTTGAGGGGATTTATTTTTATGCGTGGTTGCTCATTACACTGTCGATTATTTTGCATTTGTTTTACAAAATAGATCATGTGGTCTTTTTCTTAAATGTTATCGGTTTTTGTTTTATGACGATTCATACGTTTGCACCCATGCAAATCGCCCAATCTCCAATAGGGGATACCCTCGTTTCGGAGCTGTTATTTATCCATATTACATTTGCTATTTTATCTTATACCGCATTTGCGATGTCTTTTGTCTTTGCGGTTTTGTATCTTCTCGTCTATAAGATTCTGAAGAAAAAGAAGTGGACTAAGCAATTTGGTAGATTGCCTTCACTTCATCAGACGACAACTGGCATGAAAGCATCTATTTACACAGGCATTCCGTTATTGCTCGTGAGCCTTATTTTGGGCATGCAATGGGCACAAGTAGCGTTAGATGAGTGGTCATTTTTTGATATGAAAATTGTGGGCTCATTTATTCTTCTTGGGGTTTACGGATTTGTATTATTTATGCGACGGAGTGGTAAGCTGACAGGAAACGATTTTGCATGGGCAAATATTTTCGCGTTTCTTTTTGTTATTATTAATTTTTTCCTGGCAAGCAAATTATCTGCGTTTCATTTTTGGATCTAATAAAAAAGCTACTGAAGTGTTGTCAGTATGAAAGGTTGGATTAGAATTATATGAGAAAAATCATTGTAGGTTCAAGAAGAAGTAAGCTAGCACTAACGCAAACGAACTGGTTTATTGATCAAATGAAGGCTGCGGGTGTGCCGTTTGAATTTGAAGTGAAGGAAATTGTCACAAAAGGTGACCAAATTCTCGATGTTATGCTGTCGAAAGTAGGCGGTAAAGGGCTTTTTGTCAAAGAGATTGAGCAAGCTCTTTATAATAAAGAAATCGATTTTGCTGTCCATAGTATGAAGGATATGCCAGCAGTCCTTCCTGAAGGGCTTGTCATTGGCTGTATTCCGCCACGTGAAGATGCACGTGACGCTTTCATTTCAAACGGTCATGTGAAGTTTATGGATTTACCTGTAGGGGCTGTTGTGGGTACGTCGAGTTTACGCCGGAGTTCTCAGTTGTTGCTGTTGCGTCCGGATCTAGAAATTAAATGGATTCGCGGTAATATTGATACTCGTTTGCAGAAACTACATGATGGTGAATATGATGCAATTCTCCTGGCGGCTGCGGGTATGAAACGACTAGGTTGGAGCGAAGATGTGGCAACGGAATTGATGTCTGTGGAAGATTGCATTCCAGCAGTTGGTCAAGGGGCGTTAGCCATTGAATGTCGTGCAGATGATGCAGAATTACTTGCGGAGTTGGCGAAAATTTCTGATGCTAAAACATGGAAAGAAGTTGAAGCGGAGCGTACATTCTTGTCTGAAATGGACGGTTCTTGTCAAGTGCCGATTGCAGGCTTTGCGGAATATGACGGTATAAATCTTGAATTGACAGGCTACATTGCTTCTCCTGATGCAACGCAAATTTTTAAGCAGTCTTTCGTAGGTGCTGATCCTATTGAAGCAGGCAAGGAAGTAGCTAAAATATTGCGGGCGCAAGGAGCCTCTGAAGTGATTGAGAAAGTGAAGGCGGAAATGGATGCGTAACGGTCAACCATTGCTTGGGGAAACGGTCATTTTTACGGGGACACCGAAATCACAAGATGTCTTTGAACGGGTCAAGCAGTACGGAGGTATGCCGGTTTCCTTGCCACTGATTCGGGTTGCTGAGCTACAGAAACCGACGGATGAGCTTCGTTTGAACGCTTGTCCAACATATGATTGGCTTATTTTCACGAGTCAAAGTGCAGTGGCTGCATTTGGAGCGAAGTTAGTACGCCATAATTTTTCGGCAGCATCCATTCCAGCAAAAATTGCAGCGGTCGGCACTCGAACAGCGGAGGCGCTTGAAAAGCTAGGTTTCACCGTCGAGTTTATCCCAACGGTGTTTAGCGCAGATGTCTTCGTTAAGGAATTTAAGCCGACTGAAATGGCGATTCGTCGTGTATTATTTCTGCGTGGCTCCATTGCAGGTGTCACGATTACAGAAGAATTGCCTTTTGATGTGGATGAATGGACGGTTTATGCAACGGAAAGAGCGAGTGATTCAATCGGCTCTCTTGTTGATTTATTGCAACAAAAAAAGCAACTCAGTGTCTTATTCGCAAGTCCTTCGGCGGTGAGCGTATTTGCCGAGGAGGTGGCTCCGCAAGTAGGCTGGGATGGTTATACGATTGCGGCCATTGGTCATGTAACGGAAAAAGCACTTTTTGAAGTCGGCGCTCCTGTTCATGTGAAGCCAGATACATATACATTAATGGATCTCGTCGAGGAATTGGCGAGATGGAAGGAAGGGTAACTTTGGAAAACTTACAATTTAGACGTAACAGACGTTTACGCAATTCAGCTACATTACGTGCAATGGTGAGGGAAACAGTGTTGCAGAAGGAAGATTTCATCTATCCGCTATTTGTTGTGGAAGGGGAAAATAAAAAAAATCCAGTATCTTCAATGCCAGGTGTGTTTCAATTTTCGTTGGATCAATTGGCGATTGAAATTGATGAGGTCGTTGCACTTGGGATTCCAGCGGTTATTTTGTTTGGCGTTCCAGTCGACAAGGATGCGACAGGCACAGGTGCTTATCATGACCACGGTATTGTCCAACAGGCGACTCGTTTTGTCAAAGAACGTCATCCTGAGCTGATTGTCATAGCGGATACTTGTCTTTGTGAGTATACCGATCACGGACATTGTGGCGTGATCGAGGGTGACAAGATATTGAATGACCCTTCACTGGATTTATTGGCAAGGACGGCTGTTAGTCAGGCGCAAGCGGGTGCTGATATTATTGCACCGTCCAATATGATGGATGGCTTTGTCGTCGCAATTCGTCAAGCGTTGGATGCAGCAGGATTTTTAGATATTCCGATTATGTCTTACGCTGTGAAATACGCTTCGGCTTATTACGGTCCGTTCCGTGAAGCAGCGGGTTCTGCACCGCAGTTTGGCGATCGTAAAACGTACCAAATGGACCCGGCCAACCGTCTAGAAGCGATGCGCGAAGCAGAATCAGATGTGGCGGAAGGGGCGGATTTCTTAATCGTCAAACCGGCACTGTCGTATTTGGATATCATTCGTGATGTGAAAAATAATTTTGTCTTGCCAATTGTAGCTTATAATGTCAGCGGCGAATATGCGATGGTTAAAGCCGCTGCTCAAAATGATTGGATTGACGAAAAGAAGGTCGTTCTTGAAACGTTGACAAGTATGAAGCGTGCGGGTGCGGATCTCATTATGACGTACCATGCCAAAGATGCGGCGCGCTGGCTGGAGGAGAACTAAGTGGGAAGAAATTATGAGTTGTCGAAACAAGCATTTACAGAGGCGGTAGATTTATTACCAGGCGGCGTGAACTCGCCGGTTCGTGCGTTTAAATCGGTCAATATGGACCCGATCTTCATGGCAAGCGGAAAAGGCGCAATCATTACAGATATTGATGGCAATGACTACATTGACTACGTGCTATCTTGGGGACCGCTAATTCTAGGTCATACAGATCCAGACGTTGTTGCGGGTATCCAGCGTGTCGCAGAAACGGGCACTAGCTTTGGTGCACCAACAGTAGTGGAGAATGAATTAGCGAAACTCGTTATCGACCGTGTACCATCGATTGAAATGGTTCGTATGGTGTCATCTGGAACGGAAGCAACGATGAGTGCATTGCGTTTAGCGCGTGGTTTTACAGGTCGCGATAAAATTTTGAAATTCGAAGGCTGTTACCATGGACATGGTGACTCATTGCTCATTAAAGCGGGTTCTGGCGTTGCAACGCTCGGTTTACCGGATAGCCCAGGTGTACCAGAATCGGTTGCAAAAAATACCATTACAGTTGCCTATAATGACTTGGAGAGCGTAAAAGCTGTTTTCAATGAATTCGGTGATGACTTGGCGGCTATTATTGTCGAGCCAGTGGCAGGTAATATGGGGGTTGTACCACCTGAACCTGGTTTCCTAGAAGGTCTGCGTGAGCTAACAGAAAACAATGGCACACTTTTGATTTTTGATGAAGTGATGACAGGCTTCCGTGTAGGTTATAACTGTGCACAAGGTCATTTCGGTGTAACACCTGATTTGACATGCCTTGGTAAAGTGATTGGCGGTGGACTTCCTGTTGGTGCATACGGCGGTAAGTGTGAAATAATGGAAAACATCGCGCCTGCGGGAACGGTTTATCAGGCAGGGACATTGTCAGGTAATCCACTGGCGATGACGGCGGGTATTGAAACATTGAAAAAGTTGACGCCTGCATCGTACGATTATTTCATGAAATTGGGCGATCAGCTTGAGGCAGGTTTCCGTGCAGCAGCGGAGAAGTACAATATTCCGCATACGGTGAACCGTGCGGGCTCGATGATTGGCTTCTTCTTCACGAATGATAAAGTCACGGATTATGATAAAGCGAAAACGTCTGATTTGGGCATGTTCGCAGAGTATTATCGTCTGATGGCTGAAGAGGGTATTTTCTTACCACCTTCTCAGTTTGAGGGGATGTTCTTATCGACTGCTCATACAGAGGAGCATATTGCTAAAACGGTTGAAGCGTTCCATACAGTGTTTGCTAAATTGAATAGTTGAATCACTATCCCTCGATTATTATTGGTCGGGGGATATTTTTTGTGATGGATTTACTCCACGGTAGTCGAGTTGATCAAATTGGTGTCCTAGTTTCTAGATTCCGTGTTCGAGTTTGGTCCGTGGGTGTGCCAGTTTCGTCTGGGTGTTCGAGTTTGCCGAATTGGTGTCGTAGTTTCCGGATTTCGTGTCCCAGTTTGGTCCGGAGGTGTTCCAGTTTCGTCGGGGTGTTCGAGTTTTCCGAATCGGTGTCTTAGTTTCCGGATTTCGTGTTCGAGTTTAGTCCGTGGGTGTTCCAGTATCGTCGGGGTAGTCGAGTTTTCCGAATTGGTGTCCTAGTTTCTAGATTCCGTGTTCGAGTTTGGTCCGTGGGTGTGCCAGTTTCGTCTGGGTGTTCGAGTTTGCCGAATTGGTGTCGTAGTTTCCGGATTTCGTGTCCCAGTTTGGTCCGGAGGTGTTCCAGTTTCGTCGGGGTGTTCGAGTTTTCCGAATCGGTGTCTTAGTTTCCGGATTTCGTGTTCGAGTTTAGTCCGTGGGTGTTCCAGTATCGTCGGGGTAGTCGAGTTTTCCGAATTGGTGTCCTAGTTTCCGGATTTCGTGTCCCGGTTTGGTCCGTGGGTGTTCCGGTTTAATCGAGGTGTTCGAGTGTCCTGAATTGGTAGCCCAGTTATCGAACTAGGTGTTCCAATTCCGCCGAGGTGTAGCCCAGTTTCCAAATTCCACTCGCTGCCCTTCTATCAAACCCAATCCGTGCATACAATTGTTTGTGTAGGAATAGAGGAGGGAACGATAATGGAGAAGAAGCAATGGACGATGCAAGAGGATTTTATTTTCCCGGCGGATGCGGGTGTGCCGGCGGGGGCGGAGTTGTTGCAGGTGACGCCGATGTATACGGAGGAGCGGACGGTGGATGCCGTTCGGTTGACGGGTGTTTATCATATTGCGGCGAATGTGGTGTTTGATGAGGGAGAGAGGGCTGAGGAATTTTTAGATTCGGCGATTCTGATTGATGATGTTGATTTACAAGGAGAGGCTGGCTATTTTGAATATGCGGTGCCGCTTCATATTGATTTGCCGTCAGAAGTCGTTAGTCCGTTACAGGTTATCACGACGGGCACATCCATTGAGTCGGACGGACAAGGCTCTTTTAGTGTTGTTTGGGATGTCGAGTGCTCGTACGAAGAGATGGTAGCCCAGGTGGAAGAACCGGTAAACATCGTGTTGGCTGAAGAGTTAGCAGAAGAATTTGTAGAAGCAGATGACTCGTTCACGATGGCGATGGCAGAAGAAGTTGAAAGCGAGGAGGCTGTTGTTGCAATGGCTACACCGATTGCAACGCAAGCCAGCACTTCATTCAACGAAATGGACGAAGCGCTGGCATTCATTGCAGGGCTTGAAGACGGAGTTTCCACAACGACTTTCCGTTCAAATGATATTTTTGTAAAAAACGAAAGCTAACCCGCAAAGCAAGCATAATAGCAGGAAATCGCCAGTTGTAGGAACGATTAACAGACGAATCAGTTGAAAAATGCAAATCGGGATAATGATTCCTTTGCAGTAAAAACGACACTTCCGTAGCCAAGGTGGCAGTAAATAGGGATTATAACCTCTTCTCATAACACAATCCTTTCATCTTTATTCAGCATAAGACTCTCACCTCTATAGGAGAGAAATGACTGTAGTTTTATATCCTGTTTTAGGGGGCGTTCAAACGCCGGCTGAACAAGGAGGAATGTAGTTCAATTCCTCCCTGATGAGCCTCCGGCGGATGTCACAGATTTTGTAGGGAGTTAATCGAGCAAGCTCGATTCAAAATCTGGACGCAATTACGCCGAGGCGTAATTGATAATATACTTGACGGGCGACCTACTATTCCGCTACAATAATAAGCAACTATATATTGATGCGATGAATGGGATAGTAAGTGAATTTGATTGCTCCAGAGAGGGTGCCGGTGGTGAGAGGCCCTGTAATCAATTGACCGAATGTCACCCGTGAGCAGTTTCTGGGAACAAGTCGTTTTCGTTAGAAAATCGACAATCAGTAGCAGAAACCGGTTTGAAGCCGTTATCGAAGTGTGAGGTGCACAAGTTCTTTGTTGTGCACGAATAAAGGTGGTACCGCGAACAGCTCCTTCGTCCTTTAAGACGAATGGAGTTTTTTTGTTGCCAAAAAATAAGGAGGAATTAGTATGTCAAATGAAAACTTGTCGATGCCGACAAAATATGATCCGCAGTCTATTGAATCAGGTCGCTATGAATGGTGGCTAAAAGGGAAATTCTTCGAAGCGCAACCCGAAAGCGATAAAAAACCGTATACAATCGTTATTCCACCTCCAAACGTAACAGGTAAACTTCACTTGGGCCACGCATGGGATACAACGCTACAAGATATCCTCACACGCATGAAGCGCATGCAAGGCTATGATGCATTATGGCTGCCAGGAATGGACCATGCGGGAATTGCTACGCAGGCACGTGTTGAAGCGAAATTGCGTGAAGACGGCATTACACGCTATGACTTAGGCCGTGAGAAATTTGTGGAAGAAACATGGAAATGGAAAGAAGAATATGCCGACCATATCCGCGCACAATGGGGCAAACTTGGGTTAGGTCTAGACTATTCACGCGAGCGTTTCACATTGGATGAAGGCCTGTCAAAAGCTGTACAGGAAGTATTCGTCAAGCTGTACGAAAAAGATCTCATTTACCGTGGCGAATATATTATTAACTGGGACCCAGCGACGAAAACGGCTATTTCTGACATCGAAGTAATCCATAAAGATGTGCAGGGTGCCTTCTATCATATGCGCTATCCACTAACAGATGGCACGGGTAATATTGAAATTGCAACAACACGCCCAGAAACAATGTTGGGAGATACAGCAGTTGCGGTACACCCTGAAGATGAGCGCTACAAGCATTTAATCGGCAAAACCGTACGACTACCAATCGTGGGTCGTGAAATTCCAATCGTTGCGGACGATTACGTGGATATGGAATTCGGAAGTGGCGCGGTGAAAATTACACCTGCTCATGACCCGAATGACTTTGAAATCGGTAACCGTCACAATCTAGCGCGCGTTTTGGTCATGAATGAAGACGGTTCTATGAACAAGCTAGCGGGTAAGTACGAAGGAATGGACCGTTTCGAATGTCGTAAAGCAATCGTCAAAGACTTGCAGGACATGGGTGTTTTATTCGAAATCGAAGATCATTTGCACTCTGTTGGTCACTCTGAGCGAAGCGGCGCTGTTGTGGAACCGTATTTGTCGACACAATGGTTTGTAAGAATGCAGACGCTGTCAGATGAAGCCGTTAAGCTGCAACAAACAGAAGGTAAAGTCAATTTCGTACCTGACCGTTTTGAGCACACATACTTGCAATGGATGGAAAACGTACATGACTGGTGTATTTCTCGCCAACTTTGGTGGGGCCACCGCATTCCGGCTTGGTACCATAATGAAACAGGCGAAGTCCATGTGGGTCACGAAGCCCCGGCTGACATTGAAAACTGGACACAGGACAATGACGTACTTGATACATGGTTCTCCTCTGCGCTATGGCCGTTTTCAACAATGGGCTGGCCAGATGTCGATAACGAGGAATTCAAACGCTATTACCCAACAGATGCCCTTGTAACAGGCTATGACATCATTTTCTTCTGGGTATCTCGGATGATTTTCCAAGGAATCGAATTTACAGAGCAACGTCCATTTAAAGACGTGCTCATTCACGGACTCGTGCGTGCAGAAGACGGCCGTAAAATGTCCAAATCACTAGGCAACGGTATTGACCCAATGGATGTCATCGACAAATACGGAGCAGATGCGCTGCGTTACTTCCTATCGACTGGTTCATCACCAGGGCAGGACCTTCGCTACTCAACAGAAAAGGTAGAATCCATTTGGAACTTTGCCAATAAAATCTGGAATGCTTCCCGTTTCGCGTTGATGAATATGGATGGCATGACGTATGAAGAGATTGACCTATCAGGTGAAAAATCTGCTGCAGATGCATGGATTTTAACACGTTTGAATGAAACCATCGAGCAAGTGACGAAATTAGCAGATCGCTATGAATTCGGTGAAGTGGGCCGTGCCCTTTATAACTTCATCTGGGACGATTTCTGTGACTGGTATATTGAAATGGCGAAGCTGCCATTGTACGGGGAAGATGAAACAGCGAAGAAAATGACACGCTCTGTTCTCGCTTACGTTCTCGACAACACAATGCGTTTGCTACACCCATTCATGCCGTTCATCACAGAAGAAATCTGGCAGAACTTGCCGCATGAAGGGGAGTCAATTACTGTTGCTGCATGGCCAGTGGCGGATGCGACATTGACTGATAAAGCACGTGCGTCAGATATGAAATTGCTTATGGATATTATCCGGGCAGTCCGTACAATTCGTGCGGAAGTTAACACGCCAATGAGTAAAAAAGTACCATTGTACATTTCAGCAAAAGACGATGCAACTGTAGCTGTATTGGAAGCGAATCGTAGCTACATTGAACGCTTCTGTAACCCAGAAACCTTAACACTCGGCAAGGCAATAGCAGCACCAGGTAAATCGATGTCAGCAGTCGTCACAGGGGCAGAATTATTCTTGCCGCTTGAAGGACTGTTGAATATTGACGAAGAACTTGCCCGCTTAACAAAAGAGCTAGCGAAATGGCAAGGTGAGGTCAAACGTGTTCAAGGTAAGCTTGCCAACGAACGCTTCATGTCCAAAGCACCTGAAGCTGTTGTAGCTGAAGAACGTGCCAAAGAAAAGGACTATCTTGAAAAGTACGCAGCAGTTGAACGTCGTATGCAGGAATTGCAGGAAATTTAATAGAGAACATAATAAGACCCAATCGTGTAATGATGCGATTGGGTTTTGTTTTGTGTGAAATTACTAGTATGTCATCTACTAATCTCAATAATTGTAATATAATTTTGAATATGAATCATTACTTGTGGTAATATAGATTTATATAAGTCTATAAAAATATAGAAAAATGATTTGTGTATAGGTTTAAAGTATTAGTGCTGGATGCTTTATCACTATTAATTTTATATTGTACATAATAGAATGAGTTGGATTAATGAAAAGGATGATGGATATGAGGAGAATCAAAGAAAATCGATATATGCAAGAAAATGGGTTGTCGCTTGTAGAAGTACTAGCTTCTATCGTTATTTTATCGTTGATACTAATAACGTTTACAATGATGTTTCTCTACTCAGCGAAAACAGGTAAAACATCTGAAAATATAATAGATGCAACGTATGTAGCGCAAACTGAGATGGAAAAAGTTTATGCTGCCAGTAAGGGAAGTGATACTGCTTCGGATATAGGTTACGATCCAGATTCGCTACGGTTGCCGAGACCTTCATCTCCTTCGGGGAATTGGAATACATATACGAAGGAAAGTGACGATGGAGAATTTGAAATATATCTTTATGTAGAAGTCAATGGAGAAGATTTGAAGCGTATCATTGTCGATGTATTTGAAGATGAAGTTCACCGGGCGAGAATGCAAAATGTGTTAATTTGGAGGAATGAGTAGAGTGGAAAACTACACAAACAATGAAAGGGGACTCACATTAGTAGAGTTGCTTGCTGTCATTGCTATTAGTTCCGTCATTATCCTATTAATCCTCAATGTTCATGTTTTTGGACAAAAACAATACAAAGAGCAATCGACCAAAGCAGAGCAATTATATGATGTGTCGTATGTAGCAAAGATCATTACAAAAGAAATTCGGAAATCTATAAGTGCAGAGACGGATGGCTCGAAAATTTTAATTTTAAATAAAAATTTATCTGATGAAATTATCTTTAAAGAGGAAGACAATCAAATATTTATGAATGCTAAACAATTAGTGCGAGGACAAGTAAATTTTACTGAGGTGGGCGGTAAAATTGCAATCACAATTAAAAGTAAGGAAAGAAATGATGCAACGGGAAAAGTCGAAACCAAGGAAATTGAGACAGAAATCTATATGAGGTGAGGTGTTTAATTTGAAGAAACGCTTTCAAAAAAAAAATGAATATGGTTTCACCTTGATCGCAGTTCTAATGGTGCTAGTTGTTCTTTCTATCCTCGGACTAAGTATTAACGCAATTTCTTCCAATTCTGTTAAAACATCAACAGGTGAAAGAGATGACCAGTCGGTGTTTTACATTGCAGAGGCTGGACTGACGGTGGAAATTGCAGAAATAGAAGAAACTACAACTGAAGTCTATAATAGTACAGAAAATGAAGCAGAGTTTTTTAATGTGCTTAATACGAAAATTATAGCCGTATCCAAGCTTTCCTCAACTACTTTCGAAAATACCCAAGGGAAGGAAACTAAGGCGCAGATAGATGTAGAAGAATTAAATACAGGCAATCCAAGGGAATATAAAATCACTTCAGAAGGAACAATTGGAAATAAGGCGAGAAGAGTCAATGCTATCATATCGATAGAATGGTCAGAAAGTAATGAAATAACGGACGACTTATTGTTTTATTCAAAAATATTTAGTTTTCATGGAACAGCAGTAAATGCTGAATCAGGAAGCATAATTATGGATGGAATAGAAACACACAGTTTAAATGGAGGTTCTTCATTAAATATAAAGAACATGTATTTTAATGGACCTGTTTATATGAATGGAGGTTCAGCATCTTTTGGAAGTAAAAATGACCCGGGACATATATATGTAAACGGAGACTTAGATTTTTGGGAAGGAACAAGGAATGTATATGGTGATGTAAGAGTAAATGGTAAATTTAGATTAAAGGATGCTATTATCAATGGAGATGTATATGTAAATGGTGATTTGGAGTTAGGGTGGACTCCCCAAATTAAAAAAAATATATATTATACTGGTAAATTAATAACACCATCAAATTATAATCAATCTTTATTAAGTAAAGTTATAAGAGTGGATAGTGTAGATAGTTTTACAATACCGATAGTTGATTTTGATTTAAAAGAAGATAGTTGGTATATAAATAATGGATACGTAGTTAAAGGTAACGAGACGGGAAACATTCCTCCAAATGCAAAAATGTTAGTTGATAATTATGCAAATAGTAGTTGGCAAAGTATAACGGGGCAAGTAGTTATTGTTAGTAAAGGAGATATAATATTAAGAGGAGGTAGTGGGTTTACGGGTGCGTTAATTGCTCCTAATGGAAAAGTTGAGTATTCGGGAGATGGAGTTTTTAATGGTGTAATAATATCTAAAAATGAGATTAAATTATCTGCAGGTGGTAATACTATAAATTATTTACCATTAAATGAGATATTCGGAAATGATATTCCTTTAATAGTAAATGATAACTCTGATGAAGGTAATAATGAAAATGGTTCGGCAGCAAAAGATGTAAAAGTAACTATAAAATCAAGTATTAAAGAAGAATAGTACCGCCGACACCAATTAGTATCCGGGTGACAGTCACTAGCTCGCGTGATTTTGACAACCGAAACACCCCTTCGACCAATGACTTATTGATCGAAGGGGTGTTTTGGATTCCGAGTGTTTTACATCGTTAATTAGCCATGGGAATGTTTATGCTCAAAATTTAATTTTGAGAGGAGTCCAATTTCGTTGAAAAGTCATTTCTAACGAGGGTCCCGGGTGATTTCTTATAAAAATCACGGCTTAAATCACGTGTTTAAGAGCCGAAAAGAGACCGATTTATTGATAAATATGATATGGTGAAGCACTCGATTTATTATTGGGCGGGCGTTTACCGTGACTCGTTGGGGAAAAATATGAGTTATAAAGAATTGCCCCGTGTTATCGCAATAAATATTTTAAACTTTGATATAGTCAAGCAGGCAGAACGTTTTCATACGAGTTATCATCTGTATGAGGACTTTGAAGGATTTAAGCTGACAGATGTGATTGAATTTCATTTTATTGAGATGCCCAAATTGATCCGTGATTGGCAGGCTGACAAACTGGATCCGTGGAATGATGTATTGGCCAGATGGTTATTGCTGCTTGGCATGGTGGATCGGTAAAATGGAAAGGTGTATGGGGATATAGCGATGAAGGACGAAAGGATGAAGCAGATTTTGGACGAAGCATCCATTGCGCGTGATAAAGAGCTTTGGGATTAGGATAAGAAATTGTGGGAACAAGATAGGCAACTTTTAGAGCAAGCACAGCTGGAATTGGAGAAGACTGCAAGCGTTGGAAATAGCTCGCAAGCTTTTGAAGATGGGGATGGATGTTGATACTGTAGTGATGGCAACACAACTTTCTGAAAAGCAGGTTCTCGACATACAGCAAGAGATACTGTGATTGTAAAAAATGTGTGTTGCAGTATCTTAATCGGCTGGGTGCATCATAAGTGATATCGTAGGATATTAGTAGAAATTCTATACAGCACTCAGCTATATCGAGAAAACAGGCAAACAATCAACTGCTAATATGATGGAGGGAATAAGAAGTTGGCTAAAAAGAAAGACAGTACCCCACGAAGAAAAAAATATAACAAGGCGCAACGGTTACGGGACGCAAAAGCAAAATGGCTGCCGACAGTTACTGCTAAAAATATAGTAAGGTCCTATAGCAAATGGTATGGTGTTGACTTGCTTTGTGCCATTAACGAGTTAGAGATTCTTGGCTACAAATCAAGTGATAATTATAAAAAACAAGTAGAATTATCTATAGCGAGTAAGGCAGATGCAAAAAGAAGGCGCAAGGAAGCGAAAGAAGAGCAAGATGGTGCTCTTTATGGTTCCGACGATACATTTTCTTTCATTGCAGGATATACAGAAGGTGGGGCGCCATTCGGGACTACATGGGAAGAAGAATGAGATAGCCTGACATTCTGTCTACAGCCGCTGGTTGGGATCATCTTTACCTTTCTTTCCACAGTGAAAAAGCCTATACTAGTTATTAAGAGGGGTGATTCGGTATGGAGAAGCAACTACTTGAAATGATGGGGAAAATGATGGAGCAAATGACTGGCATACAGTCTGAGATGAAGGATATGAAAACTGAAATAACAGATATGAAAAGCGAAATGATAGATGTGAAAACCGAAATAACAGGCATGAAAACTGAAATGACAGACATGAAATCTGAAATGAATGTCCGGTTTGATTCAGTGGATAGTAAGCTTGGCTTATTGGATGTGCAGCTAAATAGTGGCTTTAAACAGACGGGTAAACGGTTTGACAAACTTGATAAAACAACTGAAAAGCTAGTGACGCGGGATGTTCGTTTCTTGAAGCATAAAATGCACCAACTTGAGGAGGATGTATTTTTACTGAACAAAAATAATTGATAGGTGTGGAGAAATAATTATCCCGCTGTCAGTTACTCATGCAACTATTGAAATTCAGTAAGAAATAATCTAACAGAAAAAGAACCCGGTGCAGGTTTGTACTTAGGAAAATGATGATTATACCAATATTTAAGCTTCCGATTTAGTCAATCAACGGGGGCCTTTTCAATTGCCCTTGTACCTCCACGTTTTCAAAATGCCCGTCCGATCAAAAATAATCGGCGGGCTATTTTACGTCAAAAAACACTACTCAGCAAGTTTGCCCTTAATATACCCCATCAATTTCCCTGCCACAGAAAAATCATGTGTCGTGTACAGTGACCGTGCACCCACAGGGTCTTCGATTTCATTGAACAGCCATCTGCCATCAGGAAGTAGGATGAAATCGATGCCGATGTAGTCGCTTTTCAATGCCTTGGCGATGCGCTTAGCTTCTTGCTGTTGCCAGTTGGCGAGTGTGTATTGGTCGACGGAGCCGCCGAGTGTGTAGTTCGATTTGAATGTGCCGTTGCCCGTTCGTTTGACAGCACCTACAATTTCCTCGCCAATCATGAAGACGCGAATATCGCGTGCGCCAGATTCGATGTATGGTTGGACGATGATTGTATGGTCATGGAATTGTGCAAAAAAAGCTTCTGCTTGTGTGATAGATGTGCAGAGAACTACTTCTTGACCACCGTGCCCGTCGACCGTTTTCAAAACGCATGGATAGATGTCAATTTGATTGGTACGCTGAATCTTTTTTGTAGGTACTGCCGCCACGCCAAGAAGGGTGGCAAATTCAAATGACTTCAGTTTGTCGTGAGCAATCCGGTTAACTTCGGCTCGGTTGACTAAGTTGAAGCCTTCACTCTCAAACTTTGTAGCCAGACTAGGATTACGATCCCGGAAAAGAATAAAGTCTACGTCTGCATCTGGTTGTTCATCTCCGATGATTAGCTGAAGGTCAATGTCAATTCGCCTAGCTTCCTTCATTAAATCGTCGATGAATAGATGATTTCTTAGCGCTTCACTCTTTGAATAGTAGACGGCGCCTTTCATTCAAGTTTCCTCAAAATATAGGCAATCATTGCATCCGCAACATTGACGCCTGTGACGTTATAGATATTGCGAATATGGGCGGCGGCATTCACTTCGCAGACGAGTGGTTCTTCATTTTCTCCGAATAGTAAATCGACACCCGCAAACTCAGCGCCGACAGCTTCAGCGGCGCGTATCGCTAATGCTCGTTGAGCGTCAGTGAGCTCGACTTCTGACGCCACACCGCCGTTTGTAATGTTAGCTCGGAAATCCGTTTCCGAATGGCGATACATCGCTGCAACGATGTCACCGCCAACGATATTGACCCGGATATCACGTCCGCGACTCGTCGCGATGAATTTCTGGAATACATAATCGACGCCGCGCAATTCATCCGTCTTGTCATAAAACTGCTCTTTTGTTTCAATTAAGTACACTTTCATGCCGAATGAACCATGGCCTTCTTTAATAATCATAGGTAATCCAAGACGCTCCAGTACGCGTTCGTAGTATCCCGAATCCTGAATGGTAAATGCCGGGTACACTTTCGGTGCAATGATTGTTTCGGGCATAGGAATACCAGAAGCAGCTAACTGTAAATATTGTTTTGCTTTGTTATCACAAGTTTCAATAACGTCAGGATCATTGAATACAGCGATCCCAGTAGTTTTCAAAAACTGTGCAAGTAAAATATCTTTGTCCAAAAAGACGACGAAATGGGGACGTTGTTCGATTGGTTTAGTCAAATCTATCAGCACGTCATAATTTTTCTTTAGTTCAGTTCGAATACCAGCACGTTCTGCAGCCTCCTTTAGCAATTCCGCTTGATCTTTAAATTTATCGCTCGTCAAACTACCATTATAAATTACCCAACAACTTAACATTGTGACCCTCCAGCCATGATATACTTTTTCTATGTAAATTCTATCATACGGAGGGGTAACTTTGATTCCCAAAATGGATGAATATAAAAAACGCTGGGCAATTGACAGCGATCATGCGATAAAACCAGGGCTAGAGGCCGTACAGCAAGCACTTGTTCAAGTGGGGAACCCAGAAAGAGATTTACGAATTATTCATGTTGCCGGAACAAATGGCAAAGGGTCAACGATTGCATTTATGGAGGAAATCCTACGGCAGCACGGTTTCTCAACAGCTGTTTTTTCCTCGCCAGCTTTGCTAGATATCCATGATCAAATACGTTTCAATGGACAGCCGATTGCACCAAAGGATTTGGATGCTTCGTTTAAGTTGATGAAAGAGGCGGGCTTGAGTGGGTTGTTGACGGATTTTGAATTACTGACGGTTGCGGCGTTGGTGTCGTTTAGACAATTTGCACCTGACTATGTACTTCTAGAAACGGGTATGGGCGGGGAGTTGGATAGTACCAATGTTGTCGTGCCAATTGTGTCGATTATTACTTCGATTGCGCTCGACCATATGGCATTTCTCGGAGGGACGCTGGAAGAGGTTGCGGCGCATAAAGCGGGCATCATTAAAAGTGGAATACCTATCGTCGTTGGTCCCCTACCTAAAGAGGCGTTAGCCGTCGTGCAACGTATTGCATTGGAGAAGGTTAGTCCTCTATTCACGTACGGAGAGCATTTCAATATAGATGCTCATGATGCATTTTCAGGAATCAGTACTTTCCAGTTGAAGGGGAGGAAGATGAAAGGGCCTCATCAAGCTAACAACGCGGCCGTCGCCATTGAGGCGCTTCTTGCAGCGAGCATAGTACTAGAGGAAGAGAAAGTAGCTACTGCTGTTGCAACGACTCAACTATCCTTTCGCTTTCAAGAAATTTCCCCAGGACTATTTATGGATGGTGCACATAATCCGGCAGCAGCAAAAGTACTTGCAGAAACAATACGATTAGAGTTTCCAGGGGAAAAAGTAGATTTTGTAATAGGGATGTTAAAGGGGAAAGATATTGAGCGGACGTTGGATGAACTCATTCCAGTAGCTGCATCCTTTACTTTTGTGAATTTTCCACATCCTCAAGCTGAAACGGCTGATAAATTGATGGAATATTGTCATCATGAGAGAAAAAGGATGACAAATTACTATACTGATACTATAATACTAGTCAAGGGTAACGAAAGAAGGATAGTGGTGACCGGTTCGTTATATATGATAAACAGACTTATTACCCACAAAGAAGGTACTATTGAAGGAAAGTAGTTTATCGTGACAGATAGTCCAAGGTTTGATAAGTTATATATTAGTTCTATATTTTTGAACTCGTCAGACTTATCTAATTGGGGGTGGAACAGTATGACAGGTGTAAATAGGTCCACTATTAAGTACTTTATAGTGTGGTTACTGATTGTTCCGCCGGGTATGTACATTATTTTGAAAAACTTTCCTCCCGTACAGGTGGACTGGTCTACTGTAGTTATTTTTACAATTCTAAGTTTTTTGGCGATCTATTTTCCTATTACAAAAAATGGTTCGCCGATATTTCTTGTGATGTGGCTGACGATTCCTGCCTTTTTAATGTATGGCTTATTTGTAGAAATCATCGTGATGCAAATTGCTGTTCTTGCCACTTTATTTACAGCTTCGTCCTCATTGTCAGTGGTGATACGATTTTTCTTTAATTCTACACTTTTTTTCTTATTATCAGTTTTAGCAGCCATTGCTTTTTATGCAGTGGGCGGAGAACTTGGATCGAATGCTTTTTGGCCGGTACTTGTAAGTGTCGTTGCTTACCAGCTTGTACATACAATTCTCAATGATATTGTGTTAAGAGTTTATGTACGTTATAAAAGAATTAAGTCACTCTATAGTACGAATGAAATCTTAATGGATTATGCAATTGTTTTGATCATTATACCGATGGCATTATCACTCTATTATATGATTTATATAGTTGGAACAGCTGCATTTTTCCTGTTAACAATTCCGTTTTTCTTTATCACGCTGATTGTTCGTCTTTATAATAATTCAGAGAAGATTAATAGCTATTTGCGGCAGGCTAGTCATATTGGGCAGGAAATCTCCGGAAAGATGACGGAGAAAGAAGTGATTGACCTGTTTGTAAGTAAGGTGTCAACTCTTTTTAAGGTAGAGTTTGCCTATCTTTTTGATCATCAGGAAGATTGGTTAGAAATTATTAGCGCTTATGAATATGGCAAGCCGAAAAACATTGGAACGGAGCGCTTAGCATCTGGACAAGGACTAGCGGGAATGGCGTTGCAGAAAAATGAACCTGTTTTCTATTCAACGAGGGAAGAGTGGCAGGCGGTAGCCACGGGGTATATACCTAGTGAATTACAGAGTGTTCTTTGCATACCGATTACGCGAAATCAGCATATCGAAGCGGTCATGTTGCTTGGTTCCAAAAAGAAATCGGCTTTTGAAGTGTATCAGCTTAAAATTTTAGATATTCTTTGCTCTTACTTCACTGTATCTGTGGAAAAAGCGCGCTATATGCAGGCAGCGGTTACGAAGAATGAGCGCTGTGCATTAACGGGTCTTTATAATTATAGGTACCTCGAGGAGCGACTAGCTTATCTAACAGGTCAAGTGAATAATAAGGTCCATGCGAATTTGTCTGTCGTGATGCTTGATATCGATCATTTTAAAAGGGTCAATGACATGTATGGTCACCAAAGTGGCAACGACATTTTGTATATGTTAGCGAGAAAACTTGAAGCGGCATTGCCGGCTGGTGGGGTTGTCGGTCGATATGGTGGTGAAGAATTTGTCTATATTTTACCTGGGATGTCAAAAGTGGAAGCGTTTGACTTTGCTGAAAACCTGCGCTCTGAAATTGGGGGCCATGACTTTCTGATTGTTCCTGATTTGGGTGAAGACAAATATCCACAAACGATTCATATTACTTGTAGTATGGGGGTTTCATCTGCTCTTGAAGATACGGATGAGGCGATGACCTTGTTGCGCAATGCGGATCGTGCGTTGTATATCGGTGCAAAACAGGCTGGACGCAATCGTGTAGCTCAATATGTGAAGTGAGTATAAGAAAGGAGGCAATTCAATGGAGTTATCCCGAAAAAGACAACTTATTTTAGTAGCAATCTGGATAGCCATTGTTCCTCCTGGTTTCTATTTCACTTTTACTTATATGCCTTCTAAGGACTTCGATTGGGTAACCATCGCTCTTTATCTCATGATTCTTATCATTACAATGATGATGCCTATCCGGCTTTCGAATATCACGATTTCATTGGAGCGTTGGATTACATTTACGGTCTTTTTTCAATATGGTGTATTTGCTGAACTTGTGTTTATGCAAATAGCTATGATTCTTCTTCTTTTTAGCAGCAAAAGCTCTACACCGGCATTCCAACGATTTTTGATCAATTCCTCGATGTTTGCAATTATATCAGTGACGAGCGGAGTGATTTTCCACTTTGTAGGTGGGGAAATCGGTATGTTAGACTTTTCTTCCCTCATATTGTCGGGCGCCATTTACGCAATCACTTATATGGTGATGAATAGCCTAATATTGAAGCTGTTTTTGGTCATAATGTCACGTAAGTATGCGATATGGAGTAAGGTAACCGCTTGGGATTATTCCATAACTATGCTTGTTTTTCCGTTCAGTATTTCTCTTTACTATTTGAATACGTATTTTGGCAATACGTCTATTCTATTGTGCGGAACTCCATTTTTGGTTATTTTATACGTAATTAGGATTTATCACCAATCAGATAAATTGAATGATAAACTATCCTCTGCGACTGTGATTGGCCGTGAGCTCTCGGATCGTCTTGGCTTTGAAGATGTTATTCGAACGTTCATTGTCAATTTACGAAATGTTGTGTCATATGATTATGCCTACGTGTTAGATTTGCAAGCAGGAACACATCTTGTGATGCTTATGGGATCGGAAAATAATGTTGTATCCAAAAATGTGGACCAATTCGATTTTGAATCGAAAGTCATAGTAAATGACGGGCTTGATTTGGAAGCAGCGAAAATTTTAAATACGAAAAAAGACATGGGGACATTGAGAAATTTGAAGTTTTCGTCCTCGGTGAAAAGTGTGATGGTTGTACCCATTAAACGTGATCAGAAAACGGAAGGTTTTTTAATCCTCACCTCCAATCATAAAAATATGTTTCAAGCACTAGATATGAAGATTGTAGAAATGTTGGCTGGTTATTTTGCGGTTTCACTCGTCAAAGCTCGTTTATACGAAAGAACGGTTGAACAGAGTGAACGATGTGGCTTAACGAAATTGTATAACTTCCGCTATTTAGATACAAAATTAGATGAGGAAATCATTCGTTATCATACTGGTGAAATTGATTCACTTTCTACAATTATCTTAGATATTGATTATTTCAAGTCAATAAATGACACATATGGACATCAAAGCGGCAATGACTTATTACGTGCATTGTCAACAGTTCTTCTCGCCTATGTAGGGCCGAGCGTTACACTTGCTAGATACGGAGGAGAGGAGTTCGTGTTCCTTCTCCCGAATAGAGGTAAAGAAGAAACGATTGAATTAGCAGAGGACATTAGGAGAGAAGTAGCGGATACTGTTTTTCGTATCGTCCCGGACCTGTCTGAGGATAGAAGTCCTATTGACGTTCAGATGACGATTAGCATAGGTGTTGCTACTGTACCTGAAGATGCAGAGGATGCCAAATTACTGTTGCGTAATGCAGACCGTGCCCTTTACATTGGTGGCAAGCAGGCCGGAAGGAATCGTGTGGGTGTGTTTTCAGACAAAGAGATTGTGACGGCTTAAAACGAATATTGTCAAATTACCATAGCTTATTAGGCTATGGTTTTTATTATGACTGTTTTTAATAGGTATAAATAACTAATTTATGACGAAAAATAGAATAATAGATAAAAATAAATAAAAGAGTAGTTGCTTATTCCCATCTTTAAGGTATAATTCTAGACTAATAGACATCTTACAAGAATGTTCAGAACAAAAGAATATGATAAGTAAAAAAACAGGCGAATGAAGACGAAGGGGGTAAATCGATAATGAAATACTATTATCCAATCGTTACATGGGGTGTTTTAATTGTTTTCCTGTTGTATCAAGTAATTGCACCGCCTTCAATTGCATCGGCAAAAGGTGATTTGTTAAATGGGTCGATTGCGGGGATTAATGTTGAGGGCAAAAAAATATCTGAAATTGAAGCGCTATTGGCCACAGAGGTGACAGCATGGAAAGAAAGTGACCTCGTCGTTCAAGGAACAACTGCGAAGATCGTCATTCCAAGTAGCTACATTCAATTCGACATTAAAAATACTGCGAAACAATATATAAGTGAATCATCCAAACCGTGGTATAACTTTTTGGGTGGCGATAAAAAAGTTCAATTACCATTACAAGTATCTGTAGATGAAAAAATATATGAAGTTCTCAAGGAAGCTCCACTCTTTTTCGTAGATGAAACTATTGAGGCGATACGAAACCATGGGCGCTATTTGCAAACGGGACCTGTTGAAGCACAAGAAGTTGAGTTGACGAAAGATTTACTAAGTCGCATCTCCTTTGAAACACAGGAAGTTGTCGTTAGTGAAAATGGTCTGTTACCTATCATCAATGCAGTCAATGATACGACGCTATTAAATGGAGAGTCATTTTCATTTTTAGAGAAATTGACTGAGATAGATAGTTTGTATAACGAGGAAACTGCGAATTTCGTTGCTTCTACTTTGTATAGTGCTGTGCTGAAATCAGAAATGGCTATTCAAGAGCGCCATTCGCAACATCAACTTCCGGATTATCTAGTACCTGGAATTGAAGTGAAAGTAGATGCAAAAAGGAAGCAGGATTTTGCATTTATCAACAATACGAACCGTCCAGTCATGATTGAAGCTTTTATAAAAGAAGAACGATTAGTCATTGAATTGTATTCGTTTGAATCAGAAATGAAGGTTGCGTATGATGCATCGAAATTGGAAGTTGTTCAACCGAGAACGATTTATCGACTGACGCCTACTTTAGCAGCGGGGCAGGAGAAAGTGTTGGAAGAAGGCAAGAATGGCTTGCGCGTGCAAGTGAAAAGGCAGCTCCCAGGTGGAGAGATTGAAGTCGTTAGCCGCGATTTTTACCCACCTACAGATAAGGTGATTTTAGTATCCACGCAGACGCCACCTGTATCCATGGTCATACCGGGTGAAGTGATGCCAATAGAATCACAACCGCAGGGGGGAACGTCGACGCAACCAGGTAATCCAAACACTACAACTTCAACTGCTGAAGATGAAACAACCTTTACGGATGAAAATGGCAAACCAATTCCTGAAGGTGCTACGTACGATAAAGGCGGCAATTTAATAACGTCTGACCCACAATAATGAGAAATGGGGTGGCACTGTGGTAAAAATGAAGGCACGAAAAAGGCTCGGGGATTTATTGATGGAAGCGGGTGTCATCAGCCAAAGTCAGTTGGATGAAGCCCTTACGCAGAAGAGTCGAGAGGAAAAGCTCGGGGATTATTTAATAAGGCTACAGGAAATTACTGAACAGCAGCTGATTGAAGTGCTAGAGCTGCAACTGGGCATCCCGCATATCCATTTAAACCAATATGCGATTGAACCGGAACTGATTCAGCTTGTGCCGAAAGAATTAGCCAAGCGTGCGAATTTGATGCCGGTGCGGAAAGATCGCAATAAGCTCCTTGTGGCAATGGCAGACCCGATGGATTACTTCGCTATTGAGGAATTGCGAATGACCACGGGCTATCAAATTGAAACGAGTATCGCAGCGAAAGATGATATTTACCGAACGATTACCAAGTATTATGATCTACAAGAATCGATGGATGATGCACTGGACGATCTGACACCGACAGATTTAGATACTGAAAATCAAATAACAGATGAAGATTCTCCCATTGTGCGCTTGGTCAACCAAATCATTGCCAATGGGGTTGCGCAACGGGCGAGCGATGTTCACTTTGACCCACAGGAATCAGAATTGAAAATTCGTTATCGTGTCGATGGTGTGCTACGAGAGGAACGTTCACTACCTAAAAACATGCAAAACATTATTATTGCACGCGTGAAAATTATGGGGAACTTGAATATTACGGAAAACCGTATACCACAGGATGGACGCATTAAGTCAATCGTCAACTTTAGACCGATTGATATTCGTTTGTCAACGTTACCAACAATTTACGGTGAGAAAATTGTTATGCGGATTCTCGATTTAGGCAGGGCGTTAAACGAGCTCGATGGACTCGGCTTTTCCTACAATAATTTACAACTATTCAAAACGATGCTCGACAAGCCAAACGGCATTATTTTAATAACAGGTCCAACGGGATCTGGGAAATCCTCGACACTGTATGCGGGCTTAAATCACTTGAATAATGAAGAGGTCAATATTATTACTGTTGAAGATCCTGTTGAGTATCAGTTACAGGGAGTTAACCAAATTCAAGTGCGTGATGAGGTAGGCCTAACATTCGCAGCAGGTTTACGCTCCATTCTCAGGCAGGACCCGGATATTATTATGGTCGGGGAAATTCGGGATATGGAAACGGCGCAAATTGCTATCCGTTCTTCATTAACAGGGCATTTGGTACTGAGTACTTTGCATACGAATAATGCGATAGACTCGATTTCCAGGCTGACGGATATGGGCGTTGAACCATACTTACTGTCATCCTCATTAGTAGGCGTTATGGCACAGCGACTCGTGCGACGTGTCTGTCGAGATTGTGCTGTGACACGCGAGCCGCATGAGCATGAAGTGAAGTTATTTACACAATATGGTTTGGAAATTCCGGAAATCGTAATGGGGGCAGGCTGTCCTTCTTGTAATCAGACGGGCTATCGAGGCCGTTTGGCGATTCATGAAATACTACGGATTGATGATACCATCAAAGCGCAAATTATGGGCAAAAATAGCCCAACTGAAATTCGAGAACACGCCAGAAATCAAGGCTTTAAGACTTTGATGGAGGATGGTTTACAAAAAGTTGTTGATGGACTGACGACAACGGAAGAAGTCCTACGTGTAGCAACCTCCGATTAACTTGAATCTGCTGATTCCAAGATTTGAACGCAATTACGCCGATAATGAGGATGTGAAGGAATGTCGAATATCATTGTACAATTGTTGACTCAAGCATATGAAGAACAAGCATCCGATTTGCATCTGTCATTCGGGATTCCGGCCGTTTTTCGGGTCGACGGGCAATTACGTCAACTCGGGGATCGTGTCTATACATCATCAGAATTGCAGCAAATGGTGGAGCATATTCTTCCTGTCAATAAAAAAGAAGATTTTGAAGCGAAAGGGGAAGCCGATTTCAACTATGCGTTGGAAGGCTTATGCCGCTTTCGTGTCAATGCTTATCACCAGCGCGGACAAGTGTCAATTGCAGCTCGCCTCATTTCATCCCAAATACCGACGATCCAGCAATTGGGGATGCCGGATGTGTTGATAGAGCTAGCTGAAAAACCACAAGGACTTATTTTGGTGACAGGTCCAACAGGTTCGGGGAAATCGACGACACTGGCAGCGATGATTGACTATGTCAATGACAATTATGCTAAGCATATTATTACGCTGGAAGATCCGATTGAATACTTGCACCCACATAAAAAATCAATCGTCAATCAGCGTGAAATTGGCATTGATACGCAAAGCTTCGCCAATGGGCTACGGGCTGCGTTACGGCAAGACCCTGAAATCATTCTCGTTGGAGAAATGCGTGACTTAGAAACCATTTCAACAGCTATCACAGCAGCCGAAACAGGTCACTTAGTATTAGCAACCTTGCATACAAGTAGTGCGGCAACAACGATTGACCGAATTATTGACGTTTTTCCACCGCACCAACAAAGTCAAATTCGTATTCAATTGGCAAACGTGCTACAAGGCATTGTATCACAACGATTATTCGTTAAAAAAGATGGTAAAGGGCGTGTGGCGGCAACGGAAATACTTGTCCAAACACCTTCCATTGCCAACCTCATTCGCTCGGAAAAAGTGCATCAGATTCAAAATGTTATGCAAACAAGCCGGAAGTTGGGCATGCATACATTGGAAACATCCATCCAGCAGCTGATGGCAAGTGGAGCTTTGCATTATGACGACGCCAAGCCTTTTTTGAATGAAGGTGAGTTCATATGACGGTTTTTAAATACAGTGGCCGAACCTCGACAGGGGCGATGAAAAAAGGGACTGTCGATGCTGAAAACCAGAATGCTGCTGTAGCTAAGCTGCGTAAACAAGGCATTAATCCAAGGGAAATCGCAGAATCGAAGAGCCTTCTCCATAAGGAGTTATCGCTTGGAGGTAAAGTGAAAAACGAGGATTTTGTTGTCTATTGTCGCCAGTTTGCCACGCTCATTCGGGCAGGGATTTCCCTTGTAGAATCGACGAACATACTAGCGGAGCAATCGACAAGTAAGACGCTGAAAAAAGCATTATTCGCTGTCGAGGAAGATATTCGTACAGGAACAACTTTCTCAGGTGCAGCAGCGAAAAATAGCAAAGTGTTTCCGGCAATGTTTGTCAATATGATTCGCGCAGGAGAAGCGACGGGGAATTTGGATGAAACATTAGAACGACTCGCCAGCTATTATGAAAAACAGCATAATTTAAAGAAGAAAATTGAGTCGATGATGATGTATCCCGCAGTGCTCTTTTTGATGACGATTGTTGTAGTAGTCTTTCTGATGTTGACGATTGTCCCGACATTTGTGGACATGTTCGCTGATTTTGATGCTGAGCTACCAGGTATCACAATATTCGTCATGGGGATTAGTGAGTTTATCCAAGGGTTTTGGTGGTTATTGCTCATCCTTGCAGTAGCAGTAGTCGTTACCTTCAATTATTTATTTAAAAATAATGAGCAATTCCATTACCAAGTGCATTATTTTTTACTGCGTATGCCGGTATTTGGCAAGTTATTGCAAAAAGCAGCCATTGCGCGTATGTCACGTACTCTATCGTCGCTATTTAGTAGTTCAGTCCCGATTTTACAAGCGCTGTCGATTGTTGAAAAAGTGATGGGGAATCCAGTTATGGGGAAAGTTGTACTGGAATCGAGAGCGAGTTTAGAAAAAGGGAGTTCGTTATCTGCACCGCTTCAAAAAAGCTGGCTATTCCCGCCACTTGTCACGCAAATGACACAGATAGGTGAACAAACAGGCTCACTCGATTATATGTTGGAGAAAATTGCCGACTTTTATGAGGATGATGTCGATAGATCGGTGGATACGTTAAAAGGCTTGATAGAACCGTTGATGATTGTCTTTTTAGCAGCAGTCGTTGGGACGATTGTGTTAGCGATTATGGTCCCGATGTTTAGTTTGTACGAGCAGGTTTAAGTAATATGGGTGCCGGGCACTTCCACAATTAAATGGAGCGCAGCCAGCAGGCGAATTGTGTGAGTGCCTGGTACCCAGGAGAAAATAAAAACAAAATAGGAGGAATTATTATGATGAAAAAATTTAAGCAACAGATGAAGAATGAGAAAGGTTTAACGCTGATTGAGTTATTGGCTGTTATTGTTATTTTAGCTATTATTGCGGCGATTGCTATTCCGGCGATTGGGAATATTATTGAGAATTCTAAAGTAAATGCTCTTAAAGCTGATGGGCAAAATGTTTTAGCTGCTGGTAATTTGTATTTTATTGAAAATAGTACACTCGATTCGGTTACATTAGATACTCTTATTACAGATGGTTTTATAGAAGATGCAGGCGGATTTGCTAATACTAGTGGATCTGGTGCTACGGGTACAACTGTTACAAAAGCTACGACTGGTAATACGATAAGTGGAAAATCTGCTAGTAGTGCCACCGTTTCAGTTACTTTCCTTCTGTCTACAAATGCCGATATTACAAATGCAGGTGTGAAAGCTGGTACAGAAGGTACAGTTACGATTGCTCGCTAAATTTAATTAGATAATATTTACTGATTATGTTTAAGATGTATTAATAAAGAATATGCCGATTAATTATGCATGTATGTATTAAGTATATGAAAAAGTATTGTTCTACAGCAGCCTCACCGCTGCTGTAGTCTCTCTTTTCATTCACCATTCAGCGTAATGACTGATCATTGCGTTGCATGGTTAATGAAATCACCGTTTTAACTTCATTCAGCAGAGGTCGCTGAATGAAGTTAAAGCCTTCGGCGGATGTCACAGATTTTGAATTGAATTGAATTAATTTTAGGAAGGCAGTCTAAGTTCGCGACTTCCTGTCGCAACGACTGCATGACCTACATCCTGTAGGCCTCAAGCTCAATTCAAAATCTGGACACAAATACGCCAAATCGTATTTGATTTAGAAAGGAGCCCATCACATGTTTGGTAGAAAGAAAAATCGAGTAGTGTCGCTAGAATTGAATGATTTTCTCATTCGTGTACTTGTCGTTAAGGATGGGGATATCGCGAATGCGACTATTTATGAATATCCGCTACCGGCTGGCTTGGTTGTAGATGAAACCGTTCAGGATGAATTGGCTTTTTTCGAGCTGTTGAAGGAGCTAGCGAAAGATTGGCATATTGCCAAGCATGATGTGCGCTTCTTTGCACAGGATCATTCTGTTATGATGCGGGCATTTGAGCATCCGAAAGATATTCAATCCGATAAATTAAAAGGGTATGTGGAAATGGAATTGGGGCGCACGCTGCATTTACCATTTGACGAGCCATTAATAGATGTTTATGATCCGAAGGCGGGTGACGGGGAAGCGATTATATTTGCGGCTCCTTCTGAAGAGGTATTCAAATTGATGCAATTATACGCGGATGTGCAGCTGCATCCGACGGTATTAGATGTGCGGACATTGTCTAATATTCGCTTTTTGGATAGTACATCATTCTTTTCGCCAGGCAAGACGTATTTAATTGCCGATTGGTCGATTGATGCGGTGTCTGTCTGTATTTATTCCAAGGGTAATGTCGATTTTCTGCGCTATCAGCCTACGGAAACGTCATCGCGTAATTGGCGCTATGAATCTGATGGTAAAGAGCGTAATAACTTTACATTTGACGGTCAAATAGAGGATTATCAGCAGTCACTGGCGAATCAAGTAGCTGAGATTGAACGTATTTTGAATTTCTATCGTTTTTCTTTACATAAAGGTGAAAAGTCTGTCGATGAGATGGTCATGATGAGTGGTCATCCTGAAATGGATTTCATCGTCGCACAAATGCGATCGACAATCGATAGCCCGATTACCATTATTGACGATGCGTTTGTTCAGAAAAAGTATCCGCAGTTTGAAGCTGGGCATGCGGCGCTTATTGGACTAGCATTGAAAGGGGATGCTTAAATGGTTCCTGAAATTAACCTATTGCCGCAAATGGAACGGAAATCTGGCGGCAGTAAATGGGGGACTTTGCTTGTCTTGATAGCTTTTATAGCTATTGTAGGGGTATTAGCCTTTCAATACTTTTCGTTGACGGGCAGTGTTAAAACATTGCAGGCTGATCAGCAAGCTTTGCTAGCAGAGAGAACTGCAATTGAAGCGAAAATTGCAGAGCTGGAGCAACCCGAACAGATGGACTTAGCGACAATGGTTGGGGTATTGGACAGGATTACCTATCCAGTCTCGCCGTTAGTAGAAGAAATCAATGCCTATCGAGGCGATGATGTCTATTTACGCGAGTTTATATTAAAGGAAAACGAAATTGAAATTTTGATGGACTTTGAAACGATGCCAGAAACGGCGACTTATGTGGGTGATTTGCTAGGCAGTGTGTACTTTGAGGATGTCAAAGTGGACGAGATTGAAACTTTTGTGCCGACTCCGGGGGAGAGAAAGACGGAATTATTTGACGTTGTCGATCGTTTTGCGAACCGCTTTATCGTGACCATTGACCCGACTTATTTACGTACAGGAGGAATTGTCCAATGAAGCAATCTGTAAATGAAAGTAAATCATTGGCTATTCTCCTTGGAGTTGTCGTTGTACTATTATTAGGGGCATTTTATTATTATTTTGTTTATCCGAAAATGGAAACGAAGAAACAGACGGAGCAAGCGATTAGTCAGCTACAAACAGATATTATGACTTTGGAGCAGCATGTAGCTGTGCTAAGTGTGGTCGATACGGAGGATGCGGATGATTTTGAGTTGCGTAAAAAACTCCCCACCCAGCGCCAATTGGATAATTTGTTGCGCTCGATTCATGAGGTAGAAGTGATGAGTGAATCAAAAATTTTAAAGATGACCTTTAATAATTATGATGAAGAAGTAGCACAAGCGCAAAACCTTAAGTCAGAGGAAGAAACGGCTACAGCTACTGAGTCAACAGAGGCTACTCCAGCGGAAGAGGCGGGGGAAGAAGAGAAACCTGTTACGCCGATTAATGTAGAAGCACTGCCTAAAGAGTTGAAGCTAATGTCGTTGGAGCTGGAAATGCAAATGTTGGATGAGGCGCATTTGATGCTGTTTCTACAAGAGTTGGAGGCGATTGAACGTATTGTACGCATTGATGGGGTCGATATTAGTAATCCGCCTGCGCCAGGTGAATTGGAATTGACAGATGTAAAGCCTTATAAACAAATCTTTGTAAAAGTCCAATTAACGACGTTTTACGCAGAGGATGTGGCCAACTAAATGGATAGCGTCTTTATTGTATTATTTTTCATCTACGGTATCGTCTTCGGCTCTTTTTTCAATGTCGTTGGCTTGCGCGTACCGAAAAAAGAATCGATTGTGTCGCCGCCCTCCCATTGCACAACTTGTGACCGAAAACTAGGTGCTCTTGACCTGGTGCCGGTCTTTTCTTATCTCTTTCTAAAAGGAAAGTGTCGGGGGTGCGGCTCGAAAATTAGTCCGATTTATCCGTTTATGGAGTTTGTCACGGGCGTATTGTTTGCGTTGTCCTTTTATACGTTTGGTTTAAGTGCTGAACTCATTGTTGCGATTTTGTTCATGTCGTTACTTGTTATTATTACGGTGTCGGATATTGCTTATATGCTTATTCCGAATAAGGTACTGCTGCCATTTGCTATCGTGTTGTTGGGGGCTCGGCTATTCATCCCCCTGGAGCCGTGGTGGAATAGCTTGGTCGGGGCGATAGTTGGCTTTGGTGTGCTGTATGTCATTGCGGTTGTGTCGAAAGGTGGCATGGGCGGTGGGGATATTAAATTGTTTTTCGTCATTGGGCTTGTGTTGGGTACAGTGCAAACGCTACTGACGTTGTTTGTTGCGGCAGTGATTGGTACGGTTGTGGGGGCAATTCTGTTGAAACGGTCTGGGAAAGGCCGGAAAACACCGATTCCCTTTGGTCCGTCGATTGCTATAGCAGCTGTCATTTCCTATTTCTGGGGCGCTGATATTGTCGCTTGGTATAGTAATCTATTCTATTAAGTCGATAAATTTTGGAGGGCAAGGCGACATACGTCTTGTTCTTTTTCACGTCCGGTCTGCTACGGTTATAGGAAAAGCGGTTATAGGGGTGGTCTGGGATGAAATTCGGAAAACGTTATTCAAAAGCGACTGTTCTGATGGCGATGCTACATGGCGTTGTCATTGGTATTGCGGCGGTTGCGCTCATTGGGCTTGTCCTTTTTATGGCGAGGGGTAAGGATGAGCCGAGCGCTAGTGGTAAGGAAGTGCCGACAGGTGGTCCAGCGGCTGTTGAAACACCTGAGGCGGCACCAACGCCACCGGAAAAAACCTTATCGTTATTTGCGAAACAGCATGGGGCATTTTCTACGGCTGAAGCGGCCGCTGTATTTATTGCTGAAGATCCTTCATTGACAAAAGCTGCGGTCATTCATGCGGGCGATAGTTATTTTGTGTGGTCGGCGGTTGGTGTAAAGGAAGGTGAGATTGAAACGAGCGACTACGAAGGGACTTATCGCAAGGCTTTTTCAGTCAATACATCAGCTTGCGGGGCCATTGGGGCGGGGAAATTAAACGATGTGTTGGCTGAAACAGAAATAGGCCAAATTAAAAATTTGACAGCACAGCAAAACGAAGCGAATGAAGAGGGGGAAATGAAGGATTTTTACAAGAATTTAACCTCTATTACAACGTTTACAACGGATATGAGGATTCTCCGGTTGCAGCTTCTATCTCATTATTCTTCAACAAATAACTGCGTCAAATTTACGTTTTAAATGCGAAAAAGGGGCCAAATTTAATTTTTTGTTTTTCGGTACAATTTTCACAATCCCTGTTATCCAGTATGATTATGGAAAGGGGGAATTTATAATGAAATTTAACATTGCTAAACCAGTTATTTTAGCTTCAGCTTCGCCACGTCGTAAGGAAATTTTAAGCTTGCTTGGCTTACCATTCACGGTGATACCGAGTCATGTTTCGGAGGATATTG